>JBBREF010000152.1:0-8162 GCA_038203205.1 Gemmatimonadales bacterium
AAGGAGCACGGGTACATCTTCGAGGTGCCCGCCTCAGCAGAAGGTCCGGTCACTCCGTTGCCACTCAAGGCGATGGGACGATTCATCCATGAGGCTGTCGCTGTCGATCCTGACACCGGAATCGTTTACGAAACTGAAGACTGGCAGCTTGCTGGCTTCTACCGTTTCATCCCGCGCGAGCGTGGCGTGCTGGTGAATGGAGGAACGCTTGAGATGCTCGCGATCGATGGCCGCCCCAACTACGACACAGCAGACGGTCAAAAGATGGGAAGAACGCTCCCCGTTGTCTGGGTAGGAATCGATGATCCGGATCCACGTGGTGTATGGGGCGATACGGCTGCAGTGTTCGCCCAGGGGTTCACGAAAGGCGGCGCGCGATTTTCAAGACTCGAGGGATGCTGGTGGGGTGACGGTGGAGTTTTCTTTCACGCGACCAACGGCGGTAACGCGAAGGTCGGCCAAGTATGGTTTTATCGTCCTGAAGGTGCGAACCGCGGCTCGCTGACTCTGGTTTTCGAATCGCCTTCCGTTGATGTTCTCAACTATCCCGACAACATCACTATCAGCCCTCGCGGCGGCGTGGTGATATGTGAGGATGGCGGCGGCGAGCAGTTCATCCGCGGCCTTACGCGCGAAGGAAGAATCTTCGACTTCGCAAAAAATCTCCTCAACCGCACCGAATTTGCAGGCGCCTGCTTCAGCCCAAACGGACTTACTCTTTTCGTCAACATCATGGGGTCGACTACTGACGCGGCCGCGGAGAAGGGAGTGACTGTCGCTATCCGTGGTCCTTGGGGGGATGGCGCGTTGTAACGCGAGGCAGGCCTACTTGATTCGCCGCACGACAACGCCGTCGGTCTTACGCGTGATCTCCCGCGGATCGATTCGCATCACGAGAAGATCCGAACGCGAGCCCGCTCCCCCTGGAGCGTTGGTGTAACCCCCGATGATCAGATCACCGTTGGACGCCGTCGCGATCGTATATGCGTTGTCGTCGAACGCAGTGCCGATCGCGCCGAGCCATGGCTCGAATGATCCGTCCGGCCGCGCACGTGCCATCATGATGTCCCATCCGCCTGATCCATCGCTGCGCGTGTAACCGGTGAACCACGTGCCGCCCGCGGAATCAGTTGCAGTGCCCATCACGCGGTCGTCGCCTGGCATCCCGATCATCTCCTGGCGAAGGAGCTCACCGTCAGGCGAGTATGTCAGTGCTACGACGTCGTGAACCGTCGCGCCCCAGCTTTGCGAATACCCGCCGACCATGATGCGGCCATCGGGCAGCACGTTCATTCCGTGATTTGCATCATTCCCTTCGGCACCTGCGACCTGGCGCCACACGATTTCACCGCTGTCGTCGACCTTCATCGTGAGAATGTCGTACGCGCCGACGGCCCCAGTCACGCCGGCGAGAACGATTCCACCGCTGACCGGCAATGCGTAGAAAGCCCGATCGACACCGGTGCCACCATGAGCACGACGCCACTTCTCGTTGCCGGTGCTGTCGACGCGAACGATGAACACATCGCGGCCGCGTGTGGAATCGCCCTCCGTTTCCCCGACTATTAGTAGATCACCGTTCGCAGCGGAGACAAGTGCGGTTCCGCGGTCGTCACCAGATCCTCCATACCGGTGCTCGCTGCGTGTGTTGCCTGACGAATCCGCCAGCACCAGCCATGCGTCGTTGCCTCCGGCACCACTGCTGACGGAAAACCCGGTGAAGGCGAGGCCATCACGCGTCTCTTTCACATCCCAGAATGCGTCGAGCCCTGCACCGCCGTACCTGCGATTCCAGATCAGTCTTCCATCTGGTGCGAAGCGCATCGCCACCGCATCCCACTCAGGAGTAGTCGAACCTCCGTCGATCCGGTTGACGAACCCGACTGCCACGATCGAGCCGTCTTTCGCAACGATTACGCGCGTTATCCAGTCAGTGTTCTCACTTCCGCCGGTCCAGGTCCACGCGGCCCGCCCGAGCCCGGCGGGTGAGAACGGTGCGCGCGCGGTATCAGCTGGTTGAAGCTGTTGCGCACCGGTTGCTAGCGGAAAAACGAGCGATAGCGCAAGCCACCGCGATGCAATGCTTTTTGAAGTGGCTTTTGACATGCTCCAGACTACTTACAAGGCCGATCGAGATCGTGAAGTTATCGACGAACGGGCCGACAACGCCGGTGAACCGGCATCTGCCCTACCTCGAATCGCCACCCGGACGAGCGCCCGGAGCACGCTGCCTTCGCAATGCCGGGCTCCGGATCGACTCGGGAAGTTTCTGCCACTGCTCTGCCGTCAATACTCCACGTGCAGACTCGATTGCCTTGAGGTAAGCGTCGCGTCCCTCCTGGAGTCGTGGCTGAATCGTCGGGAATATCGTCCGCATATCTCCGCCGCTTCCAACTGAATCGACAGCCCTTTGAAGCTGAGCAGCTATCGAATCAGTCGTGACGCGAAGCGAATCGGCGATCGGCGCAAGCGCAACGACCTGCGAATCGGTGAGAGCAAGTGTATCGCGCAACTCGAGAATGCTGGCTATCGGATCAGGCGCAACGCGGGCGAGCATCGTACGGACATCGAAGTTGCCTGCGCCGCCACCACCACCCATTTGCCGAAGTGCACCCATCACCATTTCACGCTGGCGATCCGGACCAAGCTGAAGCCGAACCTGCATGCCGATCTGGAATGGATTTCTCAAAGCGGTGCGCGCGCTTTGAGTGTCGCCGAACCGCTCGTTCACATCATAGATGTAACTCTGGGCTACAGGGTCGAATCCGCGGACATAGAGCAGAGTGCCATCGGGACGATTCGACTGTCCCCAGCCCTTCAGCCCATCGCTCCCATTCAGAAGCCTGTCGGCACCGGCAAGCGGATTGACGAGGCTCACCATGAAGTTGAGCCTGCGGCCTACGCTTCCACCGAAGTCAGGCCGGAAGTTCATCTGCATGTCGAGCGTCGTACTCCACCCGGAGCGGCAGCTGTTCCTCGCAGCAATCTGGCCGAGCTGCGATTGCAGGCACTCGCGCGCCAACTCCGGCGCAGTGTTGAGCAGGTCGGTCATAGCCGATGCGAGCAGTGGATCAGCAGTGGTCGCAGGATCAAAAACAAATGCACGATCATTGCGCGAGCCGTCGCCGTTGATGTCACCGTCAACTCTCGGAGAGAAAGGCTGACCTCCGGTGAATCGCAGGATCGAAGTAACATCCAGCCACGGCCGGGCAAACCAGTTGAGTGACCCATTCAACGCATGTCGCCGCTCGAGATCACTCGTTCCCCACTCCACTGCGTTCGGATCTCCTCCGGTCGTCGCCGAGCCCACGCCAAATCCGAAGTTCCCGAAACCCCTACCACCTGCGGCAGCACCACCGCCCAGGCTCGCGCCCGGCGCGAAGCCGGTCTCGTCACGCGCCTTCGTCCACGTGTACGACATGTTCCATATCAGGCTGCGCGCGAGGATGCCATTCAGGCCCACGTTCACCTGGGCAGTGCGGGATTCGAGTTCGGACATGGCCTCGACAACCTGAGCGAGCTCTCCGTTCCGTCGCGACGCAAGAACACTCGTCTGGCCGGTTGTCGGAATGATCGACGCGGCCGGCGCATAGATTGGCCTGCCATCTTCGCTGCCCAGCATGAACGCCGGTGTTTCCCGCAGGTTCAAGTCACGTGCACCGGTGAGGTTCGTACCGAGTGCATACGATGCATCGATGTTGATTCCGAAGCGCTGCGAGATTCTGCGCTGCATACCGAGCGACGCCCGCCAGGCACGCGGCGCACCGAAATCATCGCTGAAGAGCGCGACGTTAGGTGTTCCACGCGACACCGGACTTCCGGCAACTCCGCCAGCGCATTGTGATGGGATCGATTCAGGAATCGCGAGAAAATCCGACCAGGCGGGAATCGGTACCGCACTTCCAATGCAGACAAGCTGCTGCTCACCGCTTGGCAATCCCGTGGCGTCGATCGCCGAGGCGAAGAGTTGTGACGATGTGCGTCCGCGGAATTCGCCAATGCCGCCGCGGATTACCGTGACGTTGGCATTGCCTGCTCCAAAGTCACCACCCGCCGCTCCTCTCCCACCGCCACCGCCTCTCCCGCCGAACCCGCCGCCACCGCCCCCACCCTGGCGAGCACCCTGCGCAGGAGTCTGCTCAGGAAGCCCCACTGTCCAGCTGAACCCGACACGGGGACTCACGCGCCACTCGGCCGGAAGCCTGTCGGTTCGCCGACCGAAGAGGTCCTCGACGAGAGGATTGTATGCAGGCTTGTCGAGATACCGATCGTGCTCGAGCCGCAGGCCGTAAGTGAGCTGCAGCGCTCTGCTCCTGCGCCACGTGTCGCCGAGATAAAGTGCAGCGGCAAGTGCGCCACCTTCCCGCTCCTGCGCAGACAATGTCCGCGTAAACGATGCAGGCGTGTTGAAAGCGAAATCCTCGAGCGAATTGTAGCCGTAGCTGCCGTATGCGTTGCTGCTCGTCGCGGTCGAGAATGCCGTGTAGTTGAGAAGTCCGCCGAGCTTGAATCGGTGCCCGCCTATTCCGAGCAGCGATAACTCGTCAGTGATCTCTAGCTGCGTGTTGCTTCCTTCAGTTGGAAGCGCCGGGTTTCCGCCGAAGTCCAGTGTCGTTACACCCGTTGAGCCATCGTCGAATGCAGATGTTACGCGCACTCGGCCCTCCGGCATCAGCAGATACGGGTCGCCGCTGCGATCGGAGCGCGAATAACTCGCACGTGCCTCGTTGATGAACGTGCCGAACACTGAGGAGAGAGTCGCCATCGCCCCGGCGCCCGTGCCTTCCTGTTCACCACCATATGCTGGAACCGCGAGCGCTCTCGTCCTGAATGCTTCCTGAAGCGTCCCCTGATAGTTGCCGCGCAGCATCAGCGAATGATCGGCATTCATCATCCAGTCCATGCGAACCATGCCCGTGTACGTGTCGTTCAGCTGCTCATCGGGAATCGCCGCAACGCTCGATGGAAGTCCGTACCCGCCGAGGATGTCGAGAAAGCGGCGGGCTGAGTCTGCTGATGTACCGAGGCGCTGAAGCGTGAGAGCATCGGCTCCTGTCAGTGACTGGAGGGGATTCAACCGATGACGAACCTGACCTGACACGAAGTAGAACAGCTTGTCCTTTGCGATTGCGCCACCGACTCCGCCAGACAGCTGGTGCTGCGTGAAGCCCTGTCCGAAACCTGTCGATCCTTCTTCGCCCCCATCGGACCACTGGAGCCGCGGATCGCGAAGATTGTAGTTGAACGAACCGGTCACGTTGTTGGTGCCGCCGCGAGTAGTGGTCTGAACGAGACCTCCGGTGAACTGCCCACGCGCAACGTCGTATGTATTGGTCACGACGCGAGTGTTGCGCACGGCCTCCTGCGGAACTCCGCCTGACTCGAAAGTCAGGCCGTCGAGCGTTACACGATTCTGTTCAGGACTTTGACCCGCAATCGAAAATCCGGCAGCGGTAGTATCGCTCCCCGCAACCTCGACGACTCCCGGGGCAAGGAGCGCAATCGCATTTGGGTCGCTCGGGTCTATCGGCAGCCTTGCGAGCGCTTCACCGCTCAACGTCCGCCCGCTCGACCCCGGCGTGGGCCGCTCATCCTGCCTCGGCTGCGGCCGCCTTGCCGCCTCAACTACGACAGCATCAAGCTGTGTCGGAGCTGCCGAAAGGCTGAAGTTCGCTACGAGCCTGTCTTCATCGGCAAGCCTGGAGAGGTTCGCCTGCTGCGGCGTCAAGCCGATGCGGCGCACTGTCACCGTGTACTGTCCACCGCCGTCAGGGAAAAGGAGCGTGTACTGTCCTTTCTCGTTCGTGGCCTTTACGCGGGAGATGCCTGTCTCGACCGATGTGACCTGAACCTGGGCCGAGTTGACTGGCTCACCGCCCGGGCCGGTGATGGTTCCGGTGATGATGTCCGTGGTTCCGCCAATTTGCGCTGAGGAAGCTTGGGGAACGGTGGTTATCATTGTGCCGAGAACAGTGATCAGGCAGGCAGAGCGGAAAAAGCGAGCGGACATCGATACCCCGAGTAGTGTAGCTGTGGAATTCCTGTGCTACTCATACGCATTGGGTGCACCAGATGCTGGAATCCAATCGGGACCGGCGTCGCTGAAGGGCGGCAGGTCGGAGTAGTGGTGCTCTGGCAGAGCGGCCCCGAGAACGCCGGGTCATAGATCAACGCCGGGTCTCTCCTTACACGGGTCATGATGCGTCTTCCCAAAGCGTCGTACCTGTACTCTTCCCAGGTACCGTCACGGAATGCAGGACCTCTATATGAGTAGCGCTGCACCGCGGTCAGCCGGTCATTGGCCCCGTAGTAGTGTCTCGCTGCAATCTGATGCTCGACACTGCCATCATTGGGATTCCGAACGATCTGGCCCTGCTTGATCATTCGCCCGCTAATGAAGCTCTGGTTGAGCTGGTCGTCCCGCTGGTACATCCCTTCGGGCGGGCTCTTGAGCTGAGGCACAGCCGACAGGAGCTGGCCGTTAAAGCCATAGGTCATCGCGAACGGCGCATTGTTGATGAGTCCCGCCGATCTTCGGGTCAGTCTACGCAGAACGTTACCGAGCGCGTCGTTCCTGAACTCCTCGACGTTCGAGCCGAACTGATTGCCCTGCTCTTTTGCCACCACCGCGCCGAATCCGTCGTAGCTGATGAGCGTCTGGTCCGGGCTCTGCTGGCGTACCTCCTGCCAAGCACGGGTGATGCGACTCACCTTGTCGTAGCTCAGCGAGTCACTCACAAGAAGCGGCCAATCCCTGCCGGTGACCGGACCGAAGAAGACCCGTGATCCCGCTGGAAGAGTTACTACTTCTTTCCCCCTGACCTGAGAAAATCCGCCAGCTCCAGAGGCAGGCCAGCTGAGACGACTGCCACTGCCGCTTTCTCGACATCATAGGCCAGACGGATGACCTCCACTCGAATTGATCCATCGATCATATCGAGAATAACGTATCCTGCGCGCGGATCGCCATCCTTTGGCCTGCCTACACTTCCCGTGTTCACGAACGTCACGCCGTCGACGACACGATGCCATGGCTTGTGGGTGTGGCCGAAGCAGATGGCGTCGCCACTCTTCAGTCCGGCCTGCACCGCCATCTTCGATAGAAACGCATCGCTGCGATCTTCAGTCACGTAGACGAGGTTGTTCGTCGGCGTTGCATGTAACAGAGTTATCGTCGGCCCTGATACGTGCCCGCCAAGCGGCTTCAGGTCGATACGAAACGGAAGGCCCCCGAGCCATCGTTTCGACTCGGCGGAAATGTTTGCCCGCGTCCACTCGTAGCTGATGTGCGCAAGCTCTTCATCACGCGGCGTGTCCGCTCGGCAACCGCAATGCTTGTAATCGGAAGCGACTGTCGAATCGTAGTTGCCGGCGACTCCGGGAATTCCGGACTTGCGAATCGTGTCGATGACTTCATTCGGCCATGGGCTGTACCCGACGAGATCACCCAGATGGTACGTCGCAGCGATGTCTCCGCGGCTGGCGATGTCTGACAGCACTGACTCCAGCGCAGGCAGGTTCGCGTGAACATCAGAGATTATCGCATATCTCATGGTTTCCTGGCCTGCGTATGCCAACTAACCGCGCCTTGGCTCGGACACTTCGCGGTGAATCGCCCCAACAACTCTCTCGATCTCACCGACGTTCGAGTACACGTTGGGCGACAGGCGAATTCCACGAATGCGCGCGTCGCTCCGAATGCCGACCATCGCCTGGACGAGGATATTGTGTTTCTCGCGCAACGCCTTCTGAAGCTTCGCTGAATCGATTCCCGGAACTTCAAATGTCGTAAGCCCGAGCGAACCGTTCAGCGTCGCGTAGAACCTCGCTTCAGGCAGAACACGACTGAGCTTTTCACGGATTGTCGATCCCAGGTAGTGCAGGCGAGCATGCTTGCGCGCTGCGCCGATCTCTCCGTGAAGGGCGAGTGCAGGGATAGACGCGATGTTGATGTACTCCGGAGCCGTACCGATCCATTCGAACCTGGCCATTCCCTTTTCGCCCGCCATCGGCGGAAGCAGCGGCCAGACTTTTCCGGCGTGCTCGGGCTTCATCCATAACACACCCAGCCCAACCGGAGTACCAAGCCACTTGTGGCAGCTTGCACCATAGTAGTCACACCCCAGGGATTTGATGGGATCGACGAGCAGGCCGGCTGACTG
>JBBREF010000153.1:0-8149 GCA_038203205.1 Gemmatimonadales bacterium
CGCACGTCCGCGATTGACGACACGACCAACATGCTAGTTGCTGTGCTCGGCATCTGGATATTGTCCAGCGCGGACTTCCGCGCCATAGCGCTCGACTGCCGAGCGGGCGTCGGTCGCAAGATTCGCGTACTTCTTGAGGAACCTGGGAGCGAAGCCTTCGTTCAATCCGAGCAGATCTGGTAGAACCAGGACCTGCCCATCGCAGCCTGGACCAGCACCGATACCGATCGTCGGAATCGACAGCGACTCGCTGATCCTGGCCGCCAGATCGCTCGGGATCAGCTCCAGCACCAGCGAGAACGCACCAGCATCCTCGAGTGCTTTCGCCTGTTCCACCATGCGGTCTGCATCGGCCTGTTCCCTTCCCTGAACGCGCATCCCGAGCGTCCTCACTGACTGCGGCGTAAATCCGAGATGCGCCATCACGGGCACCCCGATCGTCGTCAGTTTATTCACTGTCCTGACGATGTCTTCGCTTCCGCCCTCCAGCTTGATAGCGTCGGCTTCCGTCTGCTGCAGCACGCGTCCGGCATTCATGACAGCCGATTCCTCGCTTGCCTGATACGAAAGAAATGGCATGTCGACGACGAGCAGTGCGCGTTTCACTCCGCGCCTGACCGCCTGCCCGTGATAGATCATGTGCTCGAGCGTGACGGGCAGCGTGGTCTCGAACCCCGCGACAACGTTGCCCAGCGAGTCGCCTACCAGCACGATGTCGACTCCTGCAGAGTCGACGATCTTCGCGAACAGGACATCGTAGGCGGTCACGACGACGAGCTTATCGCCCTCCTGTTTGGTTCGCAGGATGTCGCGAATCGTCACTCTCTTAACCGCAGCGCCGGCATCGGCCATTGGTACCTGTTCCTCTCGGCTCATGAAGTCCCGCAGCTCGCAAACCAGGCTGGACGCGCCAGCGCGGGATGCAATCTACGCAATCTCAGCTATCCAGCGCGCTTCGGATGGAGTGCACGAGATCGAGCGCAGCCGCGATATCGGTGTCTGCCTCGCGAACGATCGCGCTCCCGACGACGACACCATCGGCGACTTGAGCAACTGCCCGGGCCTGATCAGGCCCGGAGATGCCGAAGCCGACACAGATCGGGAGATTTGTCGCAGATCTCAGTCGCGATGCGGTTGCGCTGATGTCCGGGGGAAGGTCCGACTGGGTGCCGGTCACCCCGAGGCGGCTGATCAGGTAAACAAAGCCGGATCCGTTGAGGGCAATCTCACGCATGCGTTCGACAGGGGTCGTCGGTGCGACGAGCCTGACGAACGCCAGCTCGCTTTGCCCAAACCACGCTTCACGCTCCGGGTCAGCACCGAGCGGAAGGTCAGTCACCAGGATCCCGTCAACACCCGCGTCCCGGCACCGCGCCAGAATGCCGGGGCCTCCCGAAAGAAGCGGGTTCAGGTAGCTGAAGAGGACGACCGGTACTCCCAGCGCCGCTTCGCGCACCAGCTCGAGTACACCGTCAAGGTTCATTCCCTGATCGAGGGCTCGCTGCGAGCTCTGCTGGATGACCGGACCATCAGCGATTGGATCGGAGAAAGGCACTCCGACCTCGATGATGTCAGCTCCCGCGGCTTCGAGGCCCCGCAGCAGCTCCAGGGATCGGTCCTTGTCAGGATGGCCGGCGGTGACATAACAAACCAGTGCCTTCCTGCCGGAGGCGCGCAGGTGAGCGAACCTCCGATCTATTTTTTCAGACGAAATAGTCGCCAACGTTGATGCCATACCGGTCGGGATCCGCAGTCTTGATGATAGTTCGGGGATACTCGCCGGTAGCATCAGGCTCCGCAAGGTCAACTTCAGGTGCTGGATGCAGCATGTTTCCGCTTGCATCACTAACGATCCGCACGATCGGACGCGACAGAGCATCGAGCCGCGGATTCGCCGCTTGAACCAGCGCCAGCTCGAACGTGTCCAGTACTACCAGAGTCCCCACCGGATAAATGCCAAGCAGGTTAATGAACGCCTTCACGACAATCTGGTCCATCCCCCGTCGCGGGTTGTCCCGCATCTCTTGAAGCACGGCCGACGGTGGGTACGGATTTGACTGATACGCCCGGCGCGTTGTGGCTGCATCGTACCCGTCGGCGACGGCGACGATTTTGCTCGTCATGCTCATTACCCGCGGCCGGACTGACTTTGGATAACCGGTGAGGTCTGCACGCATGTGATGCTCGTACGCAACTGTCATTGCCCGGTACGACAGTTCCTCCTGTTGCCCCCTCAGGTGGAACAGTACCAGCACACCGAGCCATGGATGCGCGGCGATCTGGCGCCACTCCTCCTCTGACAGCTGCTCGGCTTTCTGAAGGTACCCGAGGGGCACACGCGACTTTCCGATGTCGTGCATCAGTGCCGAAAGTCCGAGCTCGAACAACTGCAGCTTCGTCATTCCGAGCCTCCGACCAAGCGCGACCGCGAAGATGCACACGTTGACGCTGTGCGTGAACGTGTACTCATCGTAGTCCCTGATTGCGGTAAGCCCGATCAGCGATGTCTCCTCGTTGAGAATCTGGTCGACGATACCCTGCACGACGCGTTTGATCTTCTTGATGCTGGGCGTGCGTCCCATGCGCACCGAGTTGATCACGTCACGGGTTACTTCGACGGAATGGGTGTAGGTGCGTGTCGCAGCGGCTTTTGCATGTTCTGCGAACTCGCGATCGGCCTCATCGTCAACTGGTGGCCCAAGCTCGATGCCGGGAACGCGCGTGAGCGCGAGGTGCTCGCTGATCTCAGTGAACCTGTCCACCGGCTCCAGGTTGGTCTGCGTATCGAGCAGCGAGAGGACGACCAGCCACTCACGGCTGCCTGCCTCGGGGAAAACTCTGATGGCTCCCACGCCTGACGACCGGCACAACCTGAGCAGGTAACCGAAGCTCGCATAGTTGGTGAGGTCGAGACGCAGTCGCGTTGCGTTGAGGAATAGAAATTCACCAGAGAGCCGGATCTCGAGTTCGCGCTCCCGGTCCAGAATCTCGGCGGCTACTGCTGACAACTCGGAGAGCGTCTTCTGCACGGCTACATGCTCGACTGGATAGAGCTTGATCGCGCGCAGCGTTCCGTACAGTGAAACTATCAGCTCGCGTCCACGCTTCCGCGCGTACGCTGCTGTCGCCGGCGCGGCGCCCGCGTCCGAGTGAACGGGGCTAGCCACGAACGGCTTTGCTCACGGCGTTGCGTACAACCGCATCCTTGTCAGCAAGCCCCTTCTGCAGGGCCTCCATCGCCATGTCGCTCCCGATCCTCCCCAGAGCCATGGCGGCGCAGGCGCGTATCTCACCGTCCTCACGGCGACCGAGAATCCGGCGGCTGCTCAGTATCTCCGACAGGAAGGCGACTCCGTCGTCGCCGCAGATTGCTCCATAACTTTCGAAGAACGCCATCTTCTCGGCAAGTGTGCTCTCCTTGAGCTGGCGTGTGCGAAGGTGGTCTTCGATCCCCTTGAGCGCTCCGCGATGATTTCTCGATCCAAGCACACGAACGGTTGCGATGCGGATGTCCCTGTCATCGTCGAAGAGTGCCCGCTCGAGAACCTGCATGGCACCTGGCGACCCGATCTCCGAGAGCGCTGCCACGCCGGCCAGGCGCATTTCGGGATCACCGCGGGATATCACCCCGGCAAGTGATGCAACGGCGGCGCTGGCTCGCAACGCGCCTGCGCGCCGAATCGCCTCGAAAGCAACGACAGGATCATCAGATGAGATGAGTTTGACAAGCTCGCCCGTGTGCGATGCCGCGAGCTTCGATCCAGCGCTCTCCAACAGTGCCCGCAACTCGGCGTTCCTGCTTTTGCCTATCCACGAGAGAACGGTTTCCAGCGCTATTGGCTTGAGCTGGCTCAGTAGCTCATGCAGGTCAGTCTGTGGTGGTCGCAATGGCGTCTCTTCGAGCGCATGAAGCAGTTGCTCGAGAGCTTCCTTGTCGCTCAGCCTGTCCACGAGCTGAGTCAGCCGCTGTCGTTCCGCAAGAAGGATGTCGGGGGTTCGCGCAGCGGTGGCCCTGGCCTCGCGTATGAGATATGCGGCGGTGCTGAACTGCGCGAGTGAAAGCAGGAGCAGGAAAAGATTGTCGAGAATGCCCGCAATCTCCTCGCGCACTGTCGGATCAGATTCCATCTCATACGTGTCGAGCAGTGATGCGATTACCTGCGGCCGGAGATCGGTTCCGAAGTCACGGCGTATCTCGTCCTGCAGATATTCGATCTCACGATCGTCGAGAAAATAGAGAGTTGAGTCGTACTCTTCCATTCGTGTAATCGACGACGACGCCAGCGCGTGTGCTTCGTTCTCTACTTCTCCCGGCGCGACGATCTTTTCAACCGGATCACCACGAAGGCCCTCCAGCGAATGTCCTCCGTCGATTGCCAGCTCGATGTAACGGTATTGGAGGAGCGAGAAGTCATGCTCCCAGAGAAGAGTGAGAAGGTCATCGTCATCGGCCGACGCAAGCCGCGCGCGTTGCATGAGAGTGAGCAGCACGAGCAACTCGCTCTCCTCGAAGCCGCGATGAAAGATGAGCTCGCGTACTCCATCCTTGTACAACATCCACGGTATGCTGTCGGAGCTTCGGCCCGGTTCATCGAGCACGTTGTGTCCGACCCACATAAGGCTGCTTTCAGTTACCTGGAAAACGATGGCATCGGTTTCCAGCCATGTCCGGGAGAAATGCTCGCGCACGGTATCGATCGCGCGGGCGTGCATCGGATTGTTCGGGAGGTAGAGCTGATGCGCCCGCAGCGCTTTGTCGAATGCGCGAACGAGATCGACTACCAGCGCCGTGTCGAACGGTGCCTCGTCAGGCTCCAGCAGATCCGCTGACGAAAGCTGCGTGCTCATTCGTTCAGCAGGCCCATGTCAGCGATCTGGCTCATATCCTTGTCGCCTCTCCCGCTCAGGCAGATCAGCACCGCATCGCGCCTTTCCCACCTCGAGGCGTTGTCAGCGACCCATGCGATCGCATGAGAGGTCTCCAGTGCCGGTATGATCCCCTCGAGCCGGCTGAGCATTGCAAAACCGCGAAGCGCATCTTCGTCGTTGACGGCCGCATACTGTGCTCGCCCTGAATCCTTGAGGTAAGCGTGCTCGGGCCCGACTCCCGGGTAGTCAAGCCCGGCAGAGATGGAGTGGGCCGGATGTACCTGCCCTCCTTCATCCTGAAGGAGATAGCTGAGCGTACCATGAAGCACTCCAGGTCGTCCCTTGAGCAGGGATGCAGAGTGTTCGCCACTCTCCAGTCCCCGACCGGCGGCCTCGACCCCGATCAACTCGACGTCGCGGTCCATCTCAAACGCGTGAAAAATTCCCATCGCGTTCGACCCGCCACCGACGCATGCGACTACGGAAGCCGGCAGCCGCCCGGCGAGGGCAAGCATCTGCGCTCGCGCCTCACGCCCGATAATCGCCTGAAACTCGCGGACCATGCGCGGATATGGCGCGGGGCCGACCACAGACCCGATGATGTAGTAGCTGTCGCCGACGTTGGTCACCCAGTCGCGAATCGCTTCACTCGTCGCGTCCTTGAGAGTCCGCGTGCCAGATGTAACCGGGATTACGCGCGCGCCCATCAGCTTCATGCGGAGGACGTTCAGCGACTGTCGCCGCATATCTTCCTCGCCCATGTAAACAGTGCACTCGAGCCCGAAACGCGCGCACACGGTAGCCGTAGCAACACCATGCTGCCCTGCTCCCGTTTCGGCGATGATGCGCCGCTTGCCCATGCGCATTGCGAGCAACGCCTGTCCAACCGTGTTATTGATCTTGTGCGCGCCGGTATGATTGAGGTCCTCGCGCTTGAGATAGACCTCGCATCCCGCTTGCGCTGAAAATCGCGGAGCAGTGCTCAACGGGGACGGCCGGCCCACGTAGGTCGACAGCATCTCATCAACCGACGCGAGAAATGTCGGATCTCCCATTGCTGCGTCGAATGCCGCATCGAGCTCGTCGAGTGCGGGAATAAGGGTCTCCGGCACGTATCGGCCGCCGAAGACGCCAAAGCGATCTGTTGTGGGCGCTGTTGTGGGTGCTGTTGTCATGTCGTTTCCGTTGAGAGCGTCGAAACGCTCATACTATAGACGCGGAAGCTACCGATTCCGCAAAAGCCTTCATGCGCGAACGATCTTTGATGCCGGGAGAGGACTCGACCCCCGAGGAGACGTCGACGATAGCCGGAGCAAGGGTTCGTATGGCCTCTGCGACATTATCAGGATTGAGGCCACCGGCGAGCACGACGGTCGTGCGCTCGGCGAGCTTCCGCGCAAGTGGCTGTGCGGCTTCCCAGTTGAATGCGACTCCAGTGCCGCCTGACATCCCGGCCGCAACAGTGTCGAGGAGAATTGCGTCGACGAGGTCTGAAAACGCATCGAGGTCTTCGGAAATTGCGGTATCGCCTGTTTCGATCGGCAGAACCGACCACAGCTCCCCGTCAAAGCCCTCCCGAAGACGCATCACGTCGTCAGGCGAGAAACGGCCGTGCATCTGAATTACGTGGAGAGAAGCCGCTCGCGCTGCATCGAGCACCTCGCTAACCGGGCGGTGGCGAAACACGCCAACGCGTCGCATTCCCGGCGCGGCCGAGAAGAGTTCATTGGCCTGTGAGGGAGTGACCTGTCGCGGACTTTCTGCCAGGATGACTCCTATATGGGTAGCGCCCAGCTCACTGGCGACAACTACATCCGCCCGCTTCGTCATTCCGCAGAACTTGATGCGAGTCATCCTGCTACTCAGTCGCGGCTGACTTTCGCGACACCCGTCATGGCGCGGACTGCATCAGCCGGGTCCACAGATGCCGAGAACGAGGAACCGACCAGGACTGCGTCCGCGCCTGCATTCCCGGCAGCAGCGACCTGTTCGCGCGTTGCATATCCGCTCTCGGCAACTGCGATGCAGTGTCGGGGAATGAGCGGAAGTATCCGCTGGACAGTCGTCGAATCGATCACCAGTGTCTCAAGATTACGATTGTTGACACCAATGATCGTCGCGCCGGCGTCGAGGGCCCGTGAGAGCTCGGTTTCGTCGCGGATCTCGAACAGAATCTCGAGGCCGATTCCATCTGCAAAGCGGGCTAGCGGTGCCAGGCGCCGCGGCTCGATAGCCCTGACTATCAGCAGCGCTGCGCTCGCTCCGGCCGAAACCGCGTCAGCCAGCTGCGATTCTGCAACGAGGAAGTCCTTCCTTAACAGCGGCAGCGCGGTTGCCGAACGAATTGACGCGAGGTCAGTCAGGCTTCCCCCGAAACGATCGGGCTCGGTGAGGACTGAAATGGCGGCTGCTCCCCCGGTCACATAGGCAGCGGCCTGTCGCGCGCAGTTCATCGTCGGGTTAATGGGCCCCTTCGATGGAGAGCTTCGCTTGACCTCGGCGATCACCGCGACCGTGCTACGGCGCAGCGCGTCGGCGAACGACGCTGGCCGGGCCACAGCGGGGTCTGCGATCGACGCCTCGTTCGAGCCTGCCCGCTTCCACGCAGCGGTTACAAGCTCGCCAAGGGTTCCCCCCGGCGGATTCCACTGGGCTTGACTGGTCTGGCCGCGGTGCTCCCCGTCCGATTCTTCTTGCGTTTCGGGAGTTGTTCGGCTAACGTTGGAATTCGGCAAATGTTCGGGTCTGCTCCGGCAGGAACCTCTATATGGGAAAGATATGTCGCTAACCAAGCGCCAGCGTGAGATTCTCACTTATCTGACAGATTACTCTGGCGATAACGGGTATGCACCGAGCTTCGAGGAGATCGCGGACCGGTTCGGGTACAGCTCGCTGGCAACCGTTCACGAACATCTGAGCAATCTCGAAAGAAAGGGCTACATCAAGCGCGAATACAATGAAAGCCGCGCGATTGAAGTGCTGCCTTCCGACATTTACCCGCGCGCGTTGCAGCTGCCACTGGCCGGCTCTGTCGCTGCAGGAATGCCTATCGAGGCAATCCAGTCCCAGGAGATGATCACCGTTCCCGAGGATTTCATCAGGAAGGGTGGCAATCACTATGTGCTCAGGGTGCGGGGAAATTCCATGATCGACGAGCAGATCCGGGACGGAGACTTCGTGATCGTGAATGAGCGGCAGAGCGCCGACAACGGCGAGATGGTGATTGCGCTCATCGACGGCAATTCAGCGACGGTGAAGAAGCTTTACCGCGAGAAGGACG
>JBBREF010000154.1:0-8047 GCA_038203205.1 Gemmatimonadales bacterium
TACGCATTTGCCAGGTATCAGACCTCACGCAGAACCTTCCTCGGCGCGCGGTTCGACTTCCTGGACGATCCCGCTCGCGACGGCGCAAACACCAGGGCTGCTTCGGGGTATATGGAGTTCTTCCCCAGCGAGTTCTCCAAACTCGTGGCGGGCTTCGAGCGATACATGCCGGGCGCCGGTGACAAAGCAATAAACCGCGTGATTCTTCAAGCGACTTTCGCCCTCGGCCCACACAAGCCACATCCGTTCTGATCAAACAGGCCTCTCGGCCCGGAGTCATAGACATGCTGAAGACAAAATTTTTCGTGATAGCCGCAGGTTCTATCGCGTTTTATGCATCGCCCGCGGTGGCACAACTCAAAGTCGTAACGAGCACCACTGATCTCGCCGACATCGCGAGTGAAGTAGGTCGCGACAAGATTACGGTGAGACACATTGGAGAAGGTTACCAGGATCCTCACTTCATCGAAGCCAAGCCCAGCTTCGTGCTTCAGCTGCGCAATGCAGATGTGTGGGCATTCGTTGGCCTCGACCTCGAGGCGGGGTGGATGCCATTGCTGCTCAACGGCGCCCGCAACCAGAAGATCCGGCGAGGCGGTACCGGCTATCTCGACGTGTCGCGCGCAATCCCGCTTCTCGACATCCCACGCGGTGGAGTCGACCGCAGCGGAGGCGACGTCCACGCACTCGGCAACCCGCACTACTGGCTCGACCCGAACAACGGACGCAGGATCGCACAGCTCTTCAAGACGAAGTTCACCGAGCTTGACCCCAACAATGCCGCCGCTTACGACGCGAACCTGAAAGCGTTCGAGGTAAAACTCGCTGCTGCTGAAAGAGCTTGGCAGCCACAGCTCGCGGCAATCCGGGGAAAACCGGTGGTGGCGTGGCACACGAGCTGGAGATATCTCGAGAACTACACGAAGATGAATATCGTGGGGTTCATGGAGCCGAAGCCAGGCGTCCCGCCATCACCTTCGCACCTCGCTGGTTTGATACAGACCATCAAGCGAACGGGAGCGAAGGTCATCATCATGGAGCCTTTCTACTCGCGAAAGACCGCTGATTTTGTGGCGGCCAGGACAGGAATCGAAGTGCTGATCCTGCCTCCATCTGTCGGCGGCGAGCGAGGCGTCACGGACTACGTTCAGCTTCTCCGGTCCGACATCGGCAAATTGGCAGCAGCGGTTAAGTGAGCGCACTAGTCTCCTTCGATAACGCGACGCTCGGGTATGGGCGTCGCGTTGTTCTGTCTGGCCTCACGTTCGCGATACCGGAAGGAGATTTCCTCGGCATCGTCGGACCCAACGGGTCCGGGAAGACCACGGTTCTTCGCGCGATCCTGAAGTCTTTGAAGCCGATCGAGGGTTCGGTGTCGCACGCCGCCAACCTGCGCTACGGATATGTACCTCAGCGCGACCAGGTGGACTACATCTTCCCGCTGAAGGTCGTGGATGTCGTCCTGATGGGTCGTTATGACCGCATCGGACTGGGCCGTCGGCCGAGTGAAGCGGACCGGGAAATGGCGTACGCGGCACTCGACCATGTCGGCATTCGCGACCTCGCTGACCGGCCACTCAACGCGCTGTCAGGAGGACAGAAGCAGCGCACCCTGATTGCGCGAGCGCTCGTCGGGCAGCCCAACGTCCTGATTCTCGACGAGCCGACGAACGGGATGGATCTCGTTTCTACTACGCAGATTCTAGGTCTCGTTCGCGAGCTGCACGAGCGGGATGGACTGACGGTTCTCATGGTAAGCCATGCCCTCAACGAAGTGAGCAACTACGTCGAGCGGATTGCGCTGGTGATGAACGGCGGCTTCAGGATCGGCACGGTGGAAGAGATCATGTCTTCGAGCGTGTTGAGCGACATGTACGGAATCCCGGTTGATGTCGATTCAATCAACGGTCACCGGATCGTAGTCGCCCGCCGGGATGGGCTTCCCGACGTCGCACACGATCGCAGGCCGGTCGAGCCTCACACGCATTCGGTAGCGTCGTCGACACCAGGTGCTCAGAATGTTTGACGCCGTTCTGCTTTTCCGCGAAAGCCTCTATGGCACCCTGGTCATTGCGCTCGCGTGCAGCGTGCTCGGTGTGTACGTCGTACTTCGGCGCATCGTGTTTGTCGGCGCGGCACTGGCGCAACTTTCGTCTGCTGGAATTGCTCTGGCTGTGTGGCTGAGCGGCCAGGGTATGCTGTTGTGGCTGGCTGACAAGCCAATCGGCCTCGCGCTGATCGTGACGCTCGCGGGCGTGCTGTTCTTCGCATCAGGCTCGGGCCGCGGCCGAATTCCACCCGATGCCACCATTGGTGTCACATACGCCATCGCTGCCGCTGCCGGCATTCTTCTTATTGCAAAAGCATCACACGGCGAGGTTCACGACATCTTCCTGCAAGGCAATATCCTCGGCATCACGCGCAGTGACACGCTCGTGCTGCTGGCTACTGCCATTCCCGTGCTTCTCGCGCATCTCGTGTTCTACAAGGAGTTCCTGTTCGTATCCTTCGACCGCGAAACGGCGCGGACGCTGGGGTTCAACGTCGGTTTCTGGAATCTCTTCCTCTACCTCACGCTGGGGCTAGTAATTGCGTTCGCAATGCAGTTCGCGGGCGTGATGCTGGTCTTCAACTTTCTCGTTCTACCGGCGGTTACGGGCCTGCTGGTCTCCCGAACCATGGGCGGCACGTTCGCGTGGTCGATAGTCTCTGCAATTATTGCTGCCATCGTCGGATTTTCGATCTCGGTACCGCTAGATCTGCCCTCGGGACCGGCGATCATTGCCGTATCGGGATTACTCGCAGTGATGGCGTTCCTCATCCGGCTGCTTCAGAGAAGGTGAGCAAACTGCCATCGGAAGCCGGTTTGACGTAACTTCCGAGCCTCATGAAGCGAAAAGACGCCCTCGATTATCACTCATCCGGCCGCCCCGGCAAGATCGCCGTGGTCCCGACCAAGCCGCTCAACAACCAGCGCGACCTCGCCCTGGCCTACTCCCCCGGCGTCGCTGAGCCCTGTCTCGAGATCCAGAAAAACCCTGAAGACGCGTACAAGTACACGGCGCGAGGCAATCTCGTAGCCGTGGTTACAAACGGCACGGCTGTCCTCGGGCTTGGGAATATCGGAGCCCTTGCCGGAAAGCCGGTGATGGAGGGCAAAGGCAACCTCTTCAAGCAGTTTGCCGATCTCGATGTCTTCGACCTGGAAGTCGGTTCGGAAGACCCTGATGACGTAATCAGATTCTGCCAGCTTCTCGAGCCGACGGTGGGTGGAATCAATCTCGAAGATATCCGCGCGCCCGACTGTTTCTATATAGAAGAAGAGCTGCGGCGCACGCTGAAGATTCCGGTCTTCCACGACGACCAGCACGGCACTGCGATCATATCCGGCGCGGCACTGCTCAACGCGCTCGAGATCACCAACCGCGACATCGCCGAAGTGCGATGCGTCTTCTCGGGTGCAGGCGCAGCCGCGATTTCGACGGCCGAGCATTATGTGCGGCTCGGCGTGAAGCGAGAGAATATTCTGCTTACGGATCGCCAGGGCGTGATCTACAAGGGCCGTGCTGGTGAGATGGATCCGTACAAGGCTCGTTTCGCAAATGAGACGGAGGCACGCACTATCGCCGATGCGCTCGTAGGCGCCGACGTCTTCGTCGGTCTTTCAGTGGCAGGTGCGGTGACCGGGGAGATGGTCGCGCAGATGGCGCCGAACCCGATCATTTTCGCGCTCGCGAATCCGGATCCTGAGATAACACCCGACGAGGTGCGCGCCGTTCGCAGCGACGCCATCATCGCCACTGGGCGCAGTGACTATCCGAATCAGGTCAACAACGTCCTCGGTTTTCCTTTCATCTTCCGCGGGGCGATCGATGCGCGCGCCACCGAGGTGAACGAGGCCATGAAAATGGCAGCGACTCGCGCCCTTGCCCTTCTCGCCAAGGAAGACGTTCCGGAAAGTGTGTCGCGTCTCTACGGGCTTGCATCGATCAAGTTCGGCCCCGAGTATCTGATCCCGTTCCCGTTCGATCCGAGGATCCTTCTGTGGGTTGCACCCGCAGTGGCCTGGGCGGCAGTTGCAACCGGCGTCACGAAGGAGTTCATCGACCTCGACGAATACCGCGAGCAGCTGGAGGCAAGGCTGGGACGCGCGCGCGGGGTCATGCGTGGCATCATCAACCGCGCAGTTCGCGATCCAAGACGGGTCGTGTTCCCCGAAGGAGAAGAGCCGAAGGTGATTCGCGCGGCGCAGGTTCTTGCCGACGAAGGTATTGCTGAACCAATTCTGCTCGGCAACCCCGATACGATCGCGAGAATCGCGAAAGAGAATGCGATTCCCCTCGCGGATATCTCCATCGAAGATCCTGCAACGTCGCCGCGCCGCGAGCAGTACTCCGATTATCTGTGGCGCCGCAGGCAGCGCAAGGGACTCAGCAAGGGCGAAGCACAGCAGCTCATTTACAAGGGCAACTACTTCGGTTCGGTAATGGTGGCACTCGGTGACGCCGACGCACTCGTCTCCGGCGTGAACATGCACTACCCCGAAACCATTCGTCCCGCGCTGCAGGTCATCGGCGTGCATCCGAAGGCCGAGGTGGTGAGCGGGCTCTACATGCTCGTGTTCGAGAAGCATGTTATCTTTTGTGGCGACACCACTGTCAACATCGATCCGACGGCCGAGCAGCTCGCGCAGATTGCGTACTCGGCATCGCGGATCGTTCGCACTCTGGGGATAACACCGCGGATCGCGATGCTGTCGTTCTCGAACTTCGGATCAGTGCGGCATCCCGAAGCCGAGAAAGTAGCGAAGGCGGTGCAGCTGCTCAGGCAGCGCGATCCGTCAATTGTAGTCGATGGGGAGATGCAGGCCGACACGGCGCTGGATCCTGAGCTTCTGAGCTCGGCGTATCCGTTCAGCCTGCTGAACGATCGCGCGAACGTTCTCATCTTTCCGAATCTCAGCGCCGGAAACATTGCATACAAGCTGTTGAATCACCTCGGCGGGGCAACGGCTATCGGGCCGATTCTCGTCGGAATGAACCGTCCTGTGCATGTGCTCGAGCGCGGCGCGGACGTGCAGGATATCGTCAACATGGCCGCTGTCGCCGTGATGGACGCTCAGTCGCGAGGAGCGACGGCGCGCCCGCGACCGCTGCCTATAGAAGAAAAAACTTCCTGAGGAACAGATCGGATGGCGACACAGACCAAACCCCGTAGCGCTGCCCTCGTGCGCGAGAGCAGCGTCGGCCTTTCGAAACAGGGGCTCGAGCCGTCGGGCAAAGTTCACTGGAACTTGCTTGCGCCAGAGCTCATGCTGGCGGCCGCGCGCCGTGGCGAAGGAGAGTTCGCGGCGATGGGCCCGTTCGTGGCGGTCACGACGCCGCACACTGGCAGGTCGCCTAACGACAAATTTGTGGTGAAGGAACCATCATCGGAGCAGGATGTAGACTGGGGCAAGGTCAACCAGCCGTATGATCCCGAGAAATACAATCGCCTTCTGGCCGATGTGCGCGAGTATCTGAACGGAAGAGAAGAGCTCTTCATCGAAGACCTCTATTGCGGCGCAGACCCGGCATACCGTCTGTCGGTGCGATACGTGTCCCCCAACGCATGGCACATGGCGTTCGTGAGGAACATGTTCATCCGCCCCGAAGTTGCGGCACTCGCGACGTTCGACCCGAATTTCACAGTTCTGCACGCGCCGGAATTTCAGGCAGACCCGGCGATACACGGCACGCGGACGAGCACATTCATCGTTTTGAATGTTGCCGAGCGCACGATCCTGATCGGAGGAACACGCTACGCCGGGGAATTGAAGAAATCGATGTTCACCGTCATGAACTATCTGCTCCCGAAACAGGGCGTTCTCTCCATGCACTGCTCGGCAAACGTCGGGAATGACGGGGATTCGGCGCTTTTCTTCGGGCTCTCGGGCACCGGCAAGACGACACTGTCTGCCGATCCAAAGCGTTCGCTCATCGGAGATGACGAGCACGGCTGGTCGGAGGAAGGAGTCTTCAACTTCGAGGGTGGTTGTTACGCGAAGGTCATCAACCTTTCCCCCGACGGTGAGCCTGACATCTACCGGACGACTCAGATGTTCGGAACGATCCTCGAGAATGTCGTGCTGGACCCGGAGACGAAGCAGGTGAAATTCGACGATCAGTCTATCACCGAAAATACGCGGGCGTCTTATCCGCTTCATTACATCTCGAAGTGCGTCACCGATGGTAGAGGTGGACATCCGCGCAATGTCGTGTTCCTGACTGCTGACGCTTTCGGCGTGCTGCCGCCGATCGCGCGCCTAACGCCTGAGCAGGCCATGTACTACTTCCTCTCGGGGTATACGGCAAAAGTCGCGGGGACAGAACGCGGTGTGACCGAGCCCCAGGCGACTTTCAGCGCATGTTTTGGCGCGGTGTTCCTCGTCTGGCACCCCACGAAATACGCCGAGATGCTTGGTGAGCTTCTGAAGACGCACGGCTCGAATGTGTGGCTCGTCAACACCGGCTGGAGCGGTGGTGCGTACGGAACCGGGAAGCGCATGAAGCTCGCACACACACGCTCGATGGTTGAGGCGGCTCTGTCGGGCGCGCTGGACGGAACCGATATGCGGACCGACCCGGTCTTCGGGTTGTCTGTCCCTGCAGCCATTCCGAACGTTCCCGGAGAGATACTCGATCCGCGGGGAACGTGGGCAGACGGAGCTGCGTACGACGTCCAGGCGAAGAAGCTGGCAGGCATGTTCCGCGATAATTTCGCGAGGTTCCCTGACGCTGATGCTGCGATCAGGGACGCTGGCCCGGGAGCTTGAAATGGCGGGTTGCGCTTGAAGTTCGAGATTCTGCGCGACCCGCTCTGGAATAACATCCGCGTCGACGAGCTGACTCTTTCGCTCGTCGACACCGGGACCTTTCAAAGGCTTAGAAACGTTCGTCAGCTTGGGCTGGCGTACGTCGTATATCCAGGCGCGACGCATTCGCGGTTCGAGCATGCGCTCGGCACATATCACCTCGCGCGCCAGACGCTGGCGCTGCTGTGCGAAACCGATGAGGATGCGGGGACCGACCCTGTCGGGCAGACGATAGTGAGGTCGGCGGCACTTTTGCACGACATCGGTCACTATCCGTTCTCGCATGCACTCGAAGAGATCGGCCAGCTGCACCACGAGGATGTGGCCCGGCCGCTGATTACAGGCGGGGAGATCGCGGCGATCCTAACTGAGCATATTGGTCCCGATGCACCGGAGCGCATCTTCGAGCTCATTCGTGGTGTAAGCACGAACCCGCTGCAGGGGCTGATCTCCGGGTCGCTGGATCTCGACAAGATCGAGTATCTCAAACGTGACGCGTTCATGTGCGGTGTGCCGTATGGCGAGATCGATGCGGACCGGCTCACGAACTCCATGCTGATTCTTCGGGATCCAGTCTCGGGAAAAGATGTGCTCGGAGTCCGGGAGAAGGGTCTCTCGGCGCTGGAGTCGCTTCTGTTCGCGAAGTACCAGATGTACAGGAACGTGTATTGGCATCATGCCGTGCGAAGCGCGACGGCGATGTACAAGCGCATGGTCGACGATGCGCTCCGCGGTGGAGTGCTCGACCCCTCCCTGCTGCCGACGTATACCGACGAGGGTCTGCTCCACCATCTGGAGCATTCGCAGCCGGGACCATTGCTCGATTCCCTTCGGACTCGACGGCTTTATAAACGCGCTCTCGAGTGGCCCGCCAGCAGGCTCGAGGACGGCTACGGTGAGTGGATTGCTGCCGACTATGGCCGCGCACGCGAGGCTGAGGACAAACTTGCCGATGAGCTTGGCATGAAACGCGGCGAGGTGTTGCTGGACTTTCCGGCGAAGACCGAAATGCTCGGTTTGGATATCCCCGTGCTGCGGCGTAACGGCGAAGTCGCGCGACTGACCGGAGAAGGCTGGCCTGGGACGATCAACCTTCCGACCCTTTCCGCGGAGCTGTATCGGAGCGCGCGGTGGCTTAGGGTGTTCACCGCAAAACGGGCGGCGATAACGTTTGAGATGGTGGATCGTGTGATC
>JBBREF010000155.1:0-8009 GCA_038203205.1 Gemmatimonadales bacterium
TTGCGAAGCCGCTGCGCATCGACGCGCCCTTCGGACGTCAGAAGGCGCTGCACCAGCTGCTCCTTGCTCATTTCGAGCGAGAAGAATGCGACAGGAATATTTCCGTCGAGTGCGGCATTCTGGGCGATGTTGAGGACAAAAGCGGTTTTTCCCATCGAGGGTCGAGCGGCGACGATGATGAGGTCTGACTTCTGGAAACCTGCAGTCAGCTCGTCAAGATCCTTGAACCCGCTTGGGACACCAGTGATCGATTCGCCGCTCGTGCGCAGCTCCTCGAGCCGTTCCATCGTCGGGAAGAGCAGCTCCTTGATGCGCGCGAAGCCTTCGTTCCCGCGGCTCTGATTTACCTCGAAGATCTTGTGTTCCGCCGCGTCGACGAGCTCACCCGCTGGCAGGGCAGACTCGAATGCTTCGGTGACGATCGCTGTGGAAACTTCAATGAGTCTGCGGCGGAGCGCCTTTTCCCTGACGATCTTCGCGTGATATTCGACGTTTGCCGATGTCGGGACCGCGTCGATGAGAAACGCGATATAGTCCCTGCCTCCGCTCGCCGTCAGCTCATTGGTCCGCGACAGCTCTTCGGAGAGCGTGAGCGGATCGATTACATCGCCGCGCTCCTGAAGCGAGAGCATCGCTCTGAAGATGCGGCGATTTCCCTCACGGTAGAACATCGTGTCGTCGACATGTTCGACGGCACGCAGCGCGGCGTCCCCGTCCATGAGCATGGCGGAGAGCACGGCGTGCTCAGCGTCTTCTGACCACGGTGGCTGACGTTCGGAGTACGGATCACGCGCCTGTGGCGCTATCGAGTATTCTACGGGCGAGCTTGACATCTTCCCAGGTGGGGCGTTTCCACGACGGATTCCGAAGAAGGGCCGCGGGGTGATATGTGACGACGAGTGGAATGCCGTGGTAGCGATGGACCTCCCCCCGGAGCTTCCCGATGGGGGTCTTCGTGTTCAGAAGAGTCTGCGCTGCAAAGGTCCCGAACGCAACGATTACTTTCGGTTTTATCAGCTCCAGCTGCCGTACGAGATACGGACTGCAGGCTTCGATCTCATCCGGAGCCGGATTCCGGTTTCCGGGCGGCCGGTGCTTGACGACGTTCGTTATGAAGACCTCTTCGCGGCTGAGGTCGACGGCTGCGAGAATTTTTGTAAGCAGCGCGCCCGCTGCTCCGACGAACGGGAGGCCGGTCTCGTCTTCGCTCGCACCAGGTCCCTCGCCGACGCACACAAGCCGGGCATTCGCGGCGCCCTCACCGGGAACGCCCTTGTTTGCAGTCTTGTAGAGAGGGCAGCGGTTGCACTTGATCACCGACTGCGCAACCGCCTCGATCGAATCGAGATCGACGATTCCGGAATTGAAGAGCTCGTCTGATGAAGTGCGCGCACTGAGCCCGGCGCGAAGCTCGGGCTCCGTCGGTTGCACAGATGCCGGTGAAGTCGCTGCGGCTGCCGGGCCGCCCAGCGCCGATCTCCAATCTCCCTTAATATCGGTGGCCAACTCGCGCGGGGTGGCAGGGCGTTCCCCGCGCCCGATGACTCCTATCGCGCGCAACGCGTCGTCGACGCTCATCGAATCGAGTAACAGCTCGGATTCTCCAAGATCCCGCCGCTGCTCGAGGTAGAGGCGGAGCTTTTCCCTAGCGTCCATCGAGCAGGGCCTCAGCACGGTCAAGAATCACGTCGGCAACATCAGACTTCGACATCAGGGGGATCTCTTCGATTGCGCCATTCCTTCCGACAATGGTGACGCGGTTCGTGTTCCCGCCGAATCCGGAACCCGGGTCCGTAGCGCTGTTTGCAACGACGAGATCAAGTGATTTCTCTTCGAGTTTTCTGGCGCTGTTTTCCAGCAGGTTTTCAGTCTCGAGAGCGAACCCGACAATGACGCCGCCTCGCTTTCTTGATTCGATCGTACTCTTCAGGATGTCTTCGGTATGCTCGAGCTCAATCACCGGGGCGTTCACGCTCGACCCCTTTTTCATCTTATGGGGCGCCGCAGTAGACGGCTTGAAATCAGCAGGCGCAGCAGCCATCACGAGGATGTCAGTATCGCCGAGTTCGACAGCAACGGCTTCACGCATCTCGCCGACGGTGGTCGTGTGGATGACCTCCATTGGGGCCATTACCGGAACCTCGAGATGCCCGGCAATCAGCGTCACATCGGCACCTCGCCGCCACGCCGCCTCGGCGATCGCAACGCCCATGCGCCCACTACTGTGATTTGAGATAAATCGAACGGGATCGATTGCTTCGCGAGTCGCGCCCGCGGTCACCAGCACCTTTTTTCCGGAGAGCTTGCCTCGACCTTCAAGGATTCTCCCGACATGTGCTAAAATCGTCTCAGGCTCCGGCATTCGACCGGGCCCGGATCCTTCTCCCGCTGCCAGCGGCCCGTCTTCGGGATCGATGACGGAGTATCCGAGCTCGCGGATGTGTTCGACGTTGCGTTTCGTTTGTGAATTCGCCCACATACGATCGTTCATCGCGGGCACGAGCAGCACTGGCGAGACGTTCGCCAGGAGGCAGGCCGTGAGCAGGTCGTCAGCATGACCGTGGGCGACCCGCGCCATAAAATCGGCTGTCGCAGGTGCAACGACGAATAAACTGGCTTCGCGAGCCAGCTTTATGTGGTCGAGCGCGTTACCCGCTCCGAAGATTTCCGAATAGGTGCGCCGACCAGTGACCGCCTCGAACGTGATGGCGCCAACAAACTCGAGCGCAGAGCGCGTCATTACCACGTCGACCAAGGCCCCAGCCTGGGTCATCAGCCTGGCGAGCATCACCGATTTGTAGCTTGCGATTCCCCCCGTAACCCCGAGGAGAACGCGGCGGCCCTCAAACGGCCGCACGGGACCTACTCGGCGCGACGGCGCGGAACGACGCGGTACTGGATCTCGCCTTCCGTGAGATCCTCGAGCGCGCGGGTGGTGAGCTTCTTCTCACCGGGGGCTGAGCGGTCGCGTGGAAACTCGTTGAGCACGCGGGCGAACTTCGCGGCTACGAGGACTCCGAGATACTTGTTTGTCGCGTTCTTGGCGACATCGTTCGGTATGAAAACCTGCATCGTTCAAGCGCTCCTTTTCATTTTATCGAGCTCACTCTCGAGCCCCGCGACAAGAGCGCTGACACGCTCCCGGTAACCGTGCACGTTCCCGAGCTTCAATTCTTCTGCGTCGATGATACCTGAAATCGCGTTGATCGCGTCCTCGAGATCATCATTCACAACAAGATAACCATAAATGTCCACCGACCGAAGCTCCGCGAGCGCACTTTCGAGCCGGCGGGCAAGCGATTCACTGCTTTCTGACCCCCTTCCCGCCAGTCGGCCGAGCATTGAGGCTGCATCCGGGGGGAGAATGAAGACGAGGACCGTCTCGGGATAGGCCGCCCGGAATTGCCGGGCGCCCTGAACGTCGATGTCCATGATGACATGCCGGCCCGAGCTGAGAACGCGGTCTACCTCCCGCCTGAGTGTCCCATAAGATCTCCCGTGAACCTCGGCCGACTCGGCAAATTCGCCTTTCCTGACCGATTCTTCGAATACCTCGGGCGTGACGAAATAATACGATTCTCCGTCGATCTCACCTTGGCGCGCCGCGCGAGTCGTGCACGAAACCGAGTAGCCAACGTCGGCGCGGCGGCGCAAAAGCTCGCGCGCGATCGTCGTCTTGCCGCCGCCCGAGGGCGACGACAGGATGACTGAAAACGGGCTCACTCTATGTTCTCGACCTGCTCGCGGATTCGTTCGAGCTCTTCCTTTATGAGCACTACGCAGCCGAGAATCGCCGCGTCGCTTGCCTTGCTTCCAGTGGTGTTCGCTTCGCGAACCATCTCCTGGAGGAGGAAGCCAAGCCTCTTGCCGACAGCATCATCGCCCGTAGCTGTAACAGTCTGGCGAAAGGCGCTAACGTGAGCGTCAAACCGGTCGAGCTCCTCAGAGATGTCGAGCTTGTCGGCAAGAATCGCGATTTCCTGCGCCAGCCGCTGTGGGTCGGCGGTCGTCCCGGCCGCGAGTTCCTTGACAGAGCGCTTGAGCCTCGCGACCTGCTCAGTCATCCGGATGGGAGCCCGCTCGCGGATTGCCGCGACGGCATCATCGACAAGCTGGATGCGCTCGAGAAGGAATCCAGCCAGCCGCGCCCCTTCCTCACGCCTCATCTCGCGAAGCGCAGTCGATGCCCTGTCAACGACCGCAACGAGCTCCTGAACGGAGCCGGCGTCGGGCTCGTCGGCTTGTGAATCGATCACATCAGGCAGTCCAAGAATCGTGCTGGCTTCGAGGACGTCGCTCAGCCCATGTTTCGCCTGAAGCTCACGGATGGAAGCCACGTACTCAGCAAAGCGCGCCTCGTTGATACCGGCTCCCTTGGCCACATCCCGCTCGAGCCTCGCCGTGACGGTTACGTGCCCACGGGCAATCCGCTGTCGCAGCAGCTCCCGGACCTCTCCCTCCCACCTCCCGAACACAGCCGGAAGCTTGATGCTGGGATTGAAGAACCGGTGGTTGACAGTTCGAATCTCGACGCTGACGCCGAGTGAGCCAACTTTGCCTTCGGAGGAGCCGAAGCCCGTCATGCTCGAGATCATATGAGGGTGTCTAAGCTGCAGTGGCACAATAGCTTTGTCAATTCCAGAACTCCCATCTGATGCCGTAGATGTTGATTGTTCTTGGCATGAAGAAGTCGGGCACGATCTGATAAAATTCGCTGGCGATGTTACGGACCTGGTAGCTGACGACCCCGCGAAGGATTCGAATTTCAAGCAGGCCGGCCATGATTCCGCTTCCTTCGGTCTGACGGATGCCAGTCGCGGTGGGGAAATTGACCTTGTCCCTGTAGTCGTATACGAACGCCGCTTTGAGACCGAAATTCCCGCTCGGAAAACGCGATAGCCACTTTGTGACGAGGTTCACCTCGGCGCGCGCCTGATACCGTGGCTGGTAGAACCCCGCTGAATCCCATCGGGTCCCAATGATGTCCGCGTTGAGCGCGCCGAACAGGTTGCCCCTCAGGCCGGCGTACACTCCTTGCCGCTTTCCGATGGTGACGGTCGTGTACGCTGTATCGAATGCCATTGGTCCGACGAGGACGGCTGTGTCCCTCGTTACGAATCCGCCAATCAGCCACGGGTTAAAAAGGCGGATGCCCGCTTCGACTCGCGCCGATCTCCACTTTGGCGGGGCATTTATCCCCACGCTGTCATAGGGGCTGCTCGTCGATAGTGCGCCGGCGATCGCCAAAAATGATAAGGGCGTAAGCCTGCCGATCAGTTCAGCGCGCGTCGCTCTCGCGTACTCGTTTGATTCGGCGTAAAAGCTCAGGGCGGCGATCCGGCTGCTCACGTCCAGCCTCGCTATCGGAGTGTGGTAAGTCTCTCCCTCAAACGCGCGCAGCCTGTCGTGCACCGACATGCGAAGTGCCCCACGCGCAAATCCAGCGGAGCCGAGATACTGAACCCGGCTCGTGGTGGTGTCAGTCGTGTCGGCAACCAGCTGATTTGCCACTGCATCCGCTTCTGATACGGAGTCACTTCTGTCTGCGAAGCGCATGTGGGACGCGGTGAGCTGCGCCCACGGCCCGCCTGCGGCATTCCCCACTGCGGCGCGGACGTACGCAAGAGTGTGTGTTCCGTCGAACGCCGGGATTGACAGCCCACCAGTGGTTGAGAACGTCGGCTGCAATGTTCTCGACCCGCCGCGTCGCAAAGCAAAGGCGTCGACGCTCCACGCGCGCCTTGCGATTCCGACACGCCCCATGAACGAAAGCGCATCCCCGCCCCCACCCAGTCGCCCGGCGCGCGTGCTGAACTGCTGGCCGGCAAGCTGAAGTCCGACTCCGCTGCCATACCGTTTGCCGTAGAACCCTCGATAAAGGTTGGTGTCTTCGTCGCCCGTGAAGATGTCGGTGCGCGTGTTCGGTTCCGTCTTTTCGACGCGCCAACTCCGAAGATGGACCTTGAGCTCGTTCGCGAAGCGCTCGATCAGGACGTGTTCGAGCGACCAGAGCTCGATCGTCGTCAGGTCGAGCAGAGCACCGTTGCGCGGATCGAGATTGTCCATCTCGATTCCATCGTAATAGATGCGGATACGGTTCAGGTCACCGTTGACTGCCGCGAACTTTTGCGATGCGAGCCAGCCGCTTCGGAAGCCGATGGCCCCTGGCATCCTGTCGATGAGATCGGCAACGGTCAGTGCACCGCTCGCGAACATCTCTTCGCGATCCCACTCATACTGCGGCCCGATGTCCGCTGTTCTCGGTCCAACTGACCTGCCGAAAGGAGGCTGAATCGTATCCGCCTTTGGCACGGCAGTCGTGTCGGCCGCGGGTTTCGGAGGCACTGGAACTTCGCTTGCCGGAGGTACGACCACCTGCGCCAGAACGCCGCTGTCAGCGCCGAAAAAAACCCCGGTCGCGAGACCGAGGTGAGCGCTCCACCGGATCAGGCGCATTCGCGTGGTCAGCTTACCCGCCCTCGCACGAACTCGATAAATGTCCCGGTGGGTGTACCTGTTGGGCCCTTCGGTAGCGCCACCAGATCAGTGTCGGAATACGCTGTGCCCGCGACGTCGAGGTGAATCCACGGATATGCCTCAGTGAACTCTTTCAAGAACATTGCGGCCGTCACAGCGCCCGCCGCTCTGCCACCGCTGTTCTTGATGTCGGCAACATCAGACTTGATGAGCTCGCGGTACTCGTCCCACAATGGCAGCGACCACCCCGGCTCGCCTGCGCGCTTGCCTGCTGCGATGATCTCGCTGATGAGAGCTTCATCGGAGCTGAAAACGCCGGTCGCTGTGTGACCGAGCGCGACGACGCATGCGCCAGTAAGCGTCGCAGCGTCGACGACAACTGCCGGATCAAAGCGACGCGCATACGACAGCACATCTGCAAGCACGAGCCGGCCTTCGGCGTCTGTATTGATGATCTCGATGTACTTGCCTAGATGACTCTTGACGACATCACCCGGGTTGACCGCAGTGCCGGACGGCATGTTGGTGGTGGAACCGATCAGGCCAACGACATTGATCGGCAACTTCATGCGACCAATTGCTTCGAGGGCGCCGAGTACGCCGGCTGCGCCGCACATGTCGTACTTCATGTCTTCCATCGACTGAGCGGGCTTGATTGAAATGCCGCCGCTGTCGAAACAGAGTCCCTTTCCTACAAGGGTCACTGGCTTCGCGCCGGGTGTGCCGCCGGAATATTCGACGATGATGAGTTTGGGATCCTGCGGCGTACCCTGCGCAACGCACAGAAAAGATCCCATGCCTTCGGCTTCCATTTCCTTTCGGCCAAGGATGGTTGCTTTCATGCCGTAACGTGCGGCGATCTCCTCTCCCGTTTTGGCAAGGAACTCTGGTGTGCATAGGTTGCCCGGCATCATCGCAAGTGTGCGCGCAAGTGAATGACCAGCGCCGATCGCTTCACCAGCGGCGAGTCCGGCACGCGCGTCTGCACTTTCTGCGGCAATGATGGATGCACTAGCGAGCGGTTTGCGTTGCTCTTCCGCGGGTGGCGGAGTCTTGAGGTCCTTGTACTCCCACGAGCCCGCAATCAAGCCGGCTGCGATCGCTTCGATTTCGCGCGCTGACACTTCGCCAGCGAAGACTCCGAGGTCGCCCGCTCCAAGTTTGCCCGCCTGGCGTGCTGCGATCGCGGCCGCGCGTCGGAGAGATCCTGCTCTGTCCGCTGACTTTCCCATCCCCACAAGCACCACACGACCTGCGCCCGCAACCGTGCCGCTCAAGTGGAAAACCTCATCGCGTGCCGCGCGGAAGTCCCGCGACTGGATGGCGCGCGCGATCGTCCCGCCGAGTGTTGCGTCGAGGGCGGCGTGTGCGGCGATGTCAGGTTGGTCCGAAAGCAGGATCGCGAGCAGTGGTCCCTTGTAGGCCTCGAGTTTCGCTGGGTGAAGCGACAGTGTTGCGGGCATCTACTTTCCCATGCCCGCGATTACTTCGTCGCCGAATGCAGAAGTCGAGATCTCTGTAGAACCCGGCAT
>JBBREF010000156.1:0-7792 GCA_038203205.1 Gemmatimonadales bacterium
GTCGCCCCGCAGGTCCCGCTCCCCGCTTCTTTCAGCAACTCGCTCACGCTCATCACTTTGCGGTTTGCTCGGGTCGTTGCGATCAACTCCCCAGAGGACTTTCACCTCCAAGCCAGTGCCCATGCTGGGCACACCAGAAAAAGGCCCGGCTGGTAGCCGGGCCTTTTTTTATGTCGCGAGTTGATGATTACCCGCTGATGTTGTCGTCGGCAGCTGAGGCAGCCGCGCCTGCCGCAGACGATGCCGGATCGGCTGCAGCGTTTGCGGCGGCAGCGGCAGATGCTGCGGCCTCAGCAGCACTGGCTTCGGCGGAGCCTGCGGTTGATGTGCTGCGGCTTTCCCGGCGCTTCTGTTCGAGTTCCTCTTCATGCCGCGCTGCATCCGCATCGTGCGTGGCCAGTGTAGCCGCGAGTCTTGAGTAGGTGTCGGCGTCGATGTCTCCGCCGCCCTGTTTCGCGCGGAATAGAGCGTAGCCAAGCGCCTGCGCAGCCTTGTCGGCCAGCTGTCTGGTCCGGAACGCCTCGAGTCTCGTTTTACCTTCGTCGAGAGCGCCCTGCGCAACCTTACCCGCGCGGTCGAGCTCGTCTCTAAGCTTGTCGATGAACGCCATTTTTCTTCCCGTTATAGTGAACTAGAGATAGAGTACGTGTCGAGAAGCCTGCAAGTTTCGTGGCCCTGGAGTTTTAGGGGCAGAGGGCTCAGGGACGGACACGCAGAGGCACAGAGGGCCAAAGAAAAACCCCCGCGGTTGGGCGGGGGTTTTTTATGACCGGGAACCACGATTACGCGGCGTTGGTCTTCTGCTCTGGGTAAACGCTGATCTTGAAACGCGTGCGGTTCTTGTGCTCGAACTTCACGACGCCGTCGATCAGCGCGTAGATCGTGAAGTCGGTTCCGAGCCCGACGTTCCGGCCAGGATGCCACTTGGTGCCGCACTGACGGACGATGATGTTGCCGGCGATGACCTTCTCGCCGCCGAACTTCTTCACACCGCGATACTGCGGATTGCTATCGCGTCCGTTTCTCGACGAGCCGACGCCCTTTTTATGTGCCATCTGTAATTCCTCTTATCCGAGCGTGATGTCGCCAATACGGACTTCGGTAAAGCCCTGACGGTGACCCTGCTTCTTCGCGTAATTCTTGCGACGCTTCATCTTGAAAACGACGATCTTCTTGTCCCTGCCGTGCTTGACGATTTCGCCGGCAACCGATGCGCCCTTGAGCGATGGCACGCCTACGAACGTCTTGTCACCGTCGGATCCGAGGATGACGTCACTGAACGTAATCTTCGAGCCGGCATCACCCGGCAGGCTCGGAATTCTGATAGTTTTGCCCGACTCGGCGCGATACTGCTTGCCACCGGTGCGGATGATTGCGTAAGCCATTTGTCGACAACTGGTTGGGGAAATCTGTAACAGCCTTTCAATTTAAGAAAAGCGGGCGCGGAAGTCAATTTGCCGGATGGGAACCTGTAGCAAACCCCTGCCGGCACCCCGGCGGCTGGGCCACCGGAACTGCGGGAAAAGCGTTGACGGGAGTTGGGTGAGGCACTGCTGAGTTGCGTGAGGGTTCGCTCAACGACCGACAGGGAACCGGATGTTCGGGGTTTGACATTTGGGTAACGACGGGGACCGCCAGTCTTCTCTTCCGATTTGTTCCGGCGTTAACCCCAGACAGGAAAAGCCGAAAACCCAGAACCCTGCGCGTCACCGAGAAGAGAACTCACGCCCCTCAGCAGTCCCTCACCCAACTCCCGTCAACGCTTTTCCCGTTGTTCAGCCGTGCGCGTGTAACGGAAAACCAGATCTAAAAACGGACATCGCCGATGGGAACCAGTAGCAAATCCCTGCCGGCACCCGGGCGGCTGGGCCACTGGAACTGCGTGAAAAGCGTTGACGGGAGTTGGGTGATGCACCGCTGAGCTGCGTGAGTGTTCGCTCAACGACCGACAGGGACCCGGATGTTCGGGGTTTGACATTTGGGTAACGACGGGAACAGCGGTCTGCTGTCTCGATGTTTGGTGCCGTTAACCCCAGACAGGAACGGTCAAAAACCCGCAAGCCTGCGCGTCAGCGAGAAGAGAACTCACGCCCCTCAGCAGTCCCTCACCCAACTCCCGTCAACGCTTTTCCCGTTGTTCAGCCGTGGTCCGCGGCGCAGCTGGTAGCAGGAGGCCGGAGGCGTGCTCTTACGCTGCAAGCACTCCGTCAGGCCATCGCATATTGCTGAGTGACATCCCGCCCCTGCCCCTTCACCACCAGCTTGAACTCGTCAGGCTTGAGCAACGGATCATCCCGCAATTCGAGCGAGAACGCCGCCGCCTTCTGGAGCCGCTGAACAAGCTCGCGCTCCTGTTCCAGTACATACATCGCCACGTCCGGGTGGAGCTTCACGAGGAGGTTATCCCGGCGCCCTTCAATGACCATCCTCCGAACCGAACGCTCCATCCGCCGCACAATCGTCTCAGGCGTGAACACGCGGCCGGTGCCAACGCACGTCGGGCAAGCCTCGGTCATGCTCTGATAGTGGCTCTGCCTCACACGCTGGCGGGTCATTTCGATGAGCCCGAGGTCGCTGACAGCAAACGCCTTGGTTCGAGCGCGGTCGCGGCCAAGGTGGGAGCGGAGCTCCTGGAGAACTTTTTCACGCGACGACTTCGTTTCCATGTCTATGAAGTCGCAGACGATGATACCGCCGACATCGCGAAGCCTGAGCTGCCGCGCGATCTCCGCAGCAGCCTCCATGTTCGTCTTGAATACGGTCTTCTCGGGGTCCTTCTTGCCGGTATAACGCCCCGAGTTCACGTCGATCGAGACCAGCGCTTCAGTCGGCTCGATAATGATGTATCCACCCGACGGCAGGTCACACCGGCGCTTGAACGTCTCGCGCATTTCGCCTTCGACACCGGCTGTGTCGAACAGCGGGATACGCTCCTCGTAGAGCTTCACCCTCTCGATCAGCTCGGGGGCGACGGTTTTCAGGTATTCAGTGACTTCATTGAAGACCGGCTTCGAGTCGATCGTGAGGCTGTCGACTTTCGTGCTGAACAGGTCGCGCACGAGCCCGCGTGTGAGTCCCGTCTCACGATGAAGCAACGAGGGCGCCCGCGTGAACTGCCCCTTTCGCTTGATCTTCTTCCACTGAGCAATGAGAGTGTCGAGGTCGCGTTTCAGCGCCTCGGGCGTCACATCTTCGCTAACCGTGCGCACTATGACTCCGCCCGCTTTGTCAGGCAGGATTGCCGCGACCTGCTCCTTTAGCCTGGCACGCTCTGCACCGCCGCTGATCTTCCGGCTGACTCCCACTCTCGAAGAATCCGGGATGTACACGAGAAACCGCCCAGCCAGTGATATCTGCGCGGTAACCCTCGGACCCTTCGTTGAGATCGGCTCCTTGGACACCTGAACCATGATCTCCTGACCGCGCTTCAGAGCATCCTGGATCGGTGGAGCCGCCTGCTTGCCGCGATGGCGCCCACCTGAAGCGCCATTCCCGCCGGCGGAGCCATTGGCCTTCGCGCCAGCAGCGGCGTTCTCAGGAATATCGTCGTCGGTGTCTTCAGGCTCGTCTTCGTCCTCCGAATCCTCAGCGCTCTCCTTTACGAGATCAGACGCGTGGAGGAAGGCACTCTTCTCAGTGCCAATGTCGACGAATGCAGCCTGGATACCGGGGAGGACGGCTTCGACCTTCCCAAGGTATATGTCGCCGACCATGCGGCGGTTGTCTGGGCGATCGACGAGAAGCTCTACGAGCTTCCCGTCCTCCAGAATCGCGACCCGCGTCTCGCGCTGGCCGACGTTAATGAGGAGTTCTCTTTTCATCGTAATCCGCCAGGCACTCTCGACGGCGACTCGGCGTCGAAGGTAGGGGCGGATGTTCCTTAGTGGAGCGCGCCTGTCAGGCGACGCCTGTGTTTACGTGCAATCGAATGATGTTGGCCGGACAGTCATGCTGCCGGGCGGCGCGAGTCGCGCGCACGCCCACATGCTCTCCAAGCCGAAAGCCTGTCAAAAATGTACTGGGACGTGGGCTCTTTTTGCAATAGTCGCAACGACTTACAGGCCGCTCTTCATCCTGAAAGCCAACCATCCAAGGACCAGAAGATATGTGATACCCGCCTTCCATTCACCATGCTTCATATACAATTCGGTGCTGAAACCGCCGTCAGTCTGAACGTCCTCGCGCCACGCCGTAACCCGGGGAACAAAGGCCGGCACATTCGCTGAATACCGGTCGTAATCCTCAGGAAAGCGCTCACGAATATTGAGGCGCTCACGCTCCATGGTCGGGGCGTAAATGAGTGCCCAGAAAGCGATTACCACGAGGAGGAGGCCCCAGTGCGCCGCAATCGCAAAGCCGGCCCCGATAAGAAAACTTCCGAAATACAGCGGATTCCGCGTGTGTGCATACGGGCCGGTGGTAGCCAGCTTCTTGTTCTTGACGATGTGACCGGACGCCCACGCCCTCACCGCCACTCCCACAAACGCAATGGCGCCGCCAACTGCGAGAGTTAGCGGCGTCGGCCGGGCGAGGATCAAATAGCCGATCCCGAGTACGAATCCAAGCGGAAGCCTCAGCTTTTTTGCCGCCTCGGAGTACGTCAATCCAGCAGTCCCCGCAGCAGATGGCGCGCAATTACGACACGCTGGATCTCAGAAGTGCCCTCGCCTATCTCGCATATTTTGGCGTCACGCATCATTCGCTCGACCGGATAATCCTTCGTATACCCATAACCACCGTGAATCTGGATGGCCTTTATGGTAGCGCGCATGGCCAGCTCTGAACAGAAGAGCTTCGCCATTGCGGCCTCTTTGCCGAATGGCCGTTTGTGCTGGGCTAGCCAGGCAGCGTGGTACATGAGGTGTTTGCCAGCCTCGATCTCGGTTGCCATATCCGAAAGCTGAAACTGAATCCCCTGGAAGTTTGCGATCGACTTGCCGAACTGGCGCCGCCCCGCCGCATAAGCGAGCGATTGCTCGAACGCGCCCTCCGCTATTCCCAGCGATAGTGCGGCGATGCCGATTCTGCCAGAGTCGAGGGTCTGCATGAAGTTGATGAACCCCATCCCCTCCTCGCCAAGCCGATTCTCTTCCGGAACTTCGACATCCTCGAATATCAGCTCACGTGTGTCAGATGCACGCCATCCGAGCTTGTCCTCTTTTTTGCCCGAGCGGAAGCCGGGCATGTTTGGAAGCGAGGGATCGTGTCCGATCGTCACCGCCTCAGTCCGATGGGTCAGGTCGGCTTCCTTGGTCATTATGAAAGACGAGATCCCCTTGGTGCCCGCTGCTGGGTCTGTCACTGCCGTGACGACGAAGATCTCCCCGACGCCGCCGTGAGTGATGAAGACCTTTGAGCCGTTCACCACGTAATGTCCGTTCTTGCGGACGGCGGTCGTCTTAGTCCCCGCGGCATCGCTGCCAGCGGTCGTCTCAGTCAGGCCAAAGCCCCCGAGAACCTTACCAGTTGCCAGCGCCGGGATGAATCGTTCCTGCTGCTCGCGTGTTCCGAAGTTGAAGATCGGAGATGTGCCGAGCGTCGTGTGAGCTGAGATCGTGATGCCGTGTGAGGCGTCGACTTTGGCCATCTCATGAATTGCGATCATGTAGCTCAGCGTATCCAGTCCTGCTCCGCCGAGCTCTTCAGGCCACGGAATCCCGAGCAGTCCCAGCTCGCCCATCTTCTGAATGTTCTCCCAGGGGAACTCCTGGGATGCGTCAAATTTCGACGCGACAGGGGCGACTTCTTCACGCGCGAACTCTCGAACCATGTCGCGGACAGCTATGTGCTGGTCGCCGAAGTAAAGCGAATCTTCCATTTATTGAGACGTGTTAGGCGGCTTCGATTTCATCGCTGGAGCGTATGACCGCGAGAAAGCTCTCACCGTATTTTTCCAGCTTCATTTCGCCAACCCCTCGAACTCCTGAAAGCGCCTCCATCGAGTTGGGCCGGCGCACGGCAAGCTCTGCCAGTGTGCGATCCGAGAATACAATATATGCTGGGACCTTATCGCGCCTCGCGATTTCCAGCCTTCTTACACGAAGCGCAGCGAGCAGCTTCTGGTCCGCCGCTGAAAGCTCCGGTCCCTCCTCAGCCTGCGTAACCGGAATCGCTTTGGACCTTACAGGCGCATTTCTCCGTCCTCTGATTTGTCTGTGTACTCTATCTGCGCCCTCCGGTTTCAGACTCTGCGTCCCTCTTGTGCAGTTGTCACACCCCTCACACTTGGGCTTCGCAGCCGGATCGCCGAAGTATTTCAAAACAAATGCGCGCCTGCAATACTTCGTGTACGCATACATCTGGACCGCATCGAGTTTCGACAGCTCTGCCTTCCGCCGCCTGTCTATAGATTCCCAGTCGATCGCATATCTCGACAGCGGCTGCGCCGGGTCCGCCGGCCGCATCCCGCCGCCGAGCCTTTCCCATATGAGAAACTGTCGGGCCTGAAGCGCATCGAGCAGCGACGATGCTCCGGAGCGCCTGGCAAGGCCTGGTGGCAGTGCATCGAGATCGATGGTCGTGCCATCGTGGAGCCGCTCCCCTGCCATTCGCCACAACGCGCGCAGCAATCCCAACTCGGCGTTCGCTTCGCCAGTCAGCTCCCGCTTGATCCTCGACGGAGATGCCAGCAGCCGAATCGTCACGAGCGACATCGAGCTTTCATTCCCGACGATCGCGCCGCACTGATTGAGGATTCGCATCACGCTCTCCAGCTCCCGAGGGTTGACCTTGCCGCCCGCAAGCGGAACGAGGTCCTCGATAGCCGAAGGAAGCTGCAATCCCTTCGCTGCTTCGCGAGCCAGTCTCGCGTACACCTGCTCTACGACTTTCCGCTCAGGGTATGCACCCTTGATGAAAAACTCGTGGGTGAAGCGATCAGGAAATGAGTGCAGCAAAAATACTTCTGACTGCTTGCCATCCCGGCCGGCTCGGCCCGCTTCCTGATAGTAGGCCTCAAGGGTGCCGGGCATCGAATGATGAATCACAACGCGGACGTTGGGCTTGTCGATTCCCATTCCAAACGCATTTGTCGCGACTATCGCGCGAATCGTCTCCGTCATGAAAGCTTCCTGCACCTCGCGCCGATGCTGATCGTCCAGCCCGGCGTGATAGGCGGCAGCGCTCACACCCCTCTGCTCGAGCATGAAGCTGATCCGGTCGACTGACTTGCGTGTCGACGCGTAGACAACCGCGAGCCCCCCATGCCTGCTCAACGTCTCCACGAGCAATTCATCCTTGTCAGCATCATTGCGAGCCGAAAGGACGTGATACGCAAGATTGGTCCTGTCAAAACCGGTGATGATCGTGCGGGGATTCTCGAGTTTGAGCTGCCGGCTTATGTCTTCACGAACCTCAGGCGTTGCGGTGGCCGTGAGAGCAACCGTAGGGGGCGAGCCCAGCCGCGTGCGCGCATCAGCGACGCGCAGATAACTTGGCCGGAAGTCGTGTCCCCACTGGCTGATGCAGTGCGCCTCGTCGATTGCCAGAAGACTCACGCCGATATCCTTGAGGCGGCCGGCGACGTTGCCGAAGTCGAATCGCTCGGGCGCGAGATACAGGAGCTTGATCTCACCGCGTGCCGCCCGGTTAAGCCTGTCCGCAACTTCGCCCGGCCTGAGAGTGCTGTTGATGAATGCGGCCGGGAGATTCCTCGCCTCGAGTGCGTCGACCTGATCTTTCATGAGTGAGATCAGCGGCGAGACTACAACGGTTAGCCCCGGAAGTATTAGGGCAGGTATCTGATAGCAGACTGATTTACCGCCGCCCGTCGGGAGCACGACAAGTGTGTCGT
>JBBREF010000157.1:0-7754 GCA_038203205.1 Gemmatimonadales bacterium
ATAACCGTCGCCACCCGCACATGACGGATACACCCCGAACGAAAGCCTTATCGTCTCCGAAGCCCCGATAACCCGACCATCGCTTCGCATCACATCACCGACGATCCTCGACCCGGACGGGCGCTTGATATCCCAGGAAAACTTTACTCCCGAAACCTGAAGATAAGGCCCCTTCCCCACCGAGCCTTCCGCGACTCCATGCTCGAGTATCTCACGCAGCCGCGCACCGGCTATCGGGAACGTCACCATCCTGCTTTCGTCAGGAAAGAGAAATATCGACTGGATCTGGTAGTTCGTTATCGGTCCGGCAGGGATGACATCATCGAGCCGCATGGTTCCCGAATTCATGATCGCGACGTCGGCACCAGTCCCGAGCCTCACTGCATCGGTCACGATGTCGCCGAGCGGCGATTCCCGTGCGCGGTTCGCCACATCGCGCGCGTCCAGGGCGACCGCCGTCGTCGCGATGACGCGCTCCGGTCCGAGTCGCCGCGCCAGGCTGTCGGTCCACGCACGGACAATCGCCTGCGTCGCCTGCTCGAAAGGAATTCTCCTGTCGATGATAATGAGCTGGTCTCCCTGGACCCATCCATTCGGTCCACGGGTCAACGTCAGCAGCTGCGCACTACGCGAATTTGCATCGGCCTTCAACAGGCGCTTCCCGCCGACGAGAATGCGATGATTATCGTGCTCGTGCCCGCCAAGTATGAACGTGAGATCCGGTTCGCGCGCGAGGAGCGCGCTGTCGGCTTCGAGATTCTGATGCGTCAGGCCGTAGATCACGTCTGCACCCGCCGCTTTCAGCGCGATGATCGACTCGTGCGCCGCACTGTCAGGATTCGAGCAGCGAACATAGCTGCGATAGTCACCGGCAAGCGTTACACCGAATACCCCGACCTTCACGCCGCTGATCGTCGCCGTATCCCAGCGCGAGACACCAGGAAACGATGCTCCTGACGGCCGCAGCATACAGTTGGCTGAAGTCCACTTGAATGTCGAGCCGGCAATACGCGCGAAAAGTGTATCCCGGTCGATCTCGAACTCGTGATTTCCAAACGTAACGAGGTCGAGCTTCGCCGCATTGAACTGCTGCCTCATCTGCTCACCGCGATACCCCTTGCTGATCAGGCTCGGCGAAAAAAAATCGCCAGCCAGAACGAAGCTAACCGGCCCGGTACGAGCGAGCGAGTCGCGGAGCGTGGCTACACGTGCAAGTCCGCCGGTCCCATCGCGCAGGGTGTCACCGAAGTAGACGTCATTTATGAGAAGGAATCGGAGACTCGACGCCTGAGGCGCGGGGGGGGATGCAGCGGTGCACGCCGACGAAAACAATAGCGCGGCCGCGAGGAGACCACGACGTGAAAACTCTTTCAATAGATCTACCAGCCGTTGGTCCGCTTCATGTCGAGACGGAGTGGATGCTTCGATTGTCCCTCCGCAACGATATAGGGGATCTGCATGCGGTCGCCGGAGATCGCGCCAACAATCGGCGGCGGCCTGCGGCTTCTCTTGTTCGGATCGGGTGTGAACGTGATCTGCGTTCCTTTCACGGAGAACTTTCCCTTGTATGTCTCATTGAGGAGAGGTCCGGGGCGGACTGCCGACTTTGGTTTGACGTGCTGCCGGTAATACTTGAACGACGCTATGAACCGGCCGTCGGGGCGCAGCGTAATGTTCGCACGCTCGAGCTTGAACCAGTGCTCCCAACCATCCTGTGATGGTACCCGCTCGACACGCGGCAACGGATACCGGTTGAGCGCGGTGCCAACGAAAAGCCCGCTCGGCGCGGCACCGCTGGCATTCACGGAAATCGGCAACAGCAGCGCTGCCGACAGGCTTAGAAGTTTTAGCTTCATGGGGTCACGGAAGATATGAAGATTTCGCACATTCTGTATACCCTTTCAAATGAAAAAAGCCCCCGCCGACATCCGGCGTGGGCTTCTTTTCAGGCTGCCCGGCTTACGAGCCGATAAGCGGGTTGTTCTGCTTCTCGGCTGCCGGGAGCGGGAAGCATGTCTGCGTGCCGTACCCTCCACCACCGAAGTGATATGGCGTTCCAGTGGCTGGTGTCAGCGCAATGGCATAACGCTGGATATCCCCAAGGTGATGGCTTTCCAGAAACAGCTCACGCCGGCGCTGGTCCACCAGCTCCGCTAGATATTGCGGCTGAGTTGTGCCTGTGAAGGCGCCCTGACCACCGCGTGTGCGGCTGGCTGTCAAAATCGGCAGCGCCGTCACGAGGCTGTTCGCGCGAATGTCCGCCTCGGCGATGATCAGCTGAGCTTCGTCATATGTCGCGAGAGGAATCGGCGCGCTCCCAGTGGCGTACTTCGTCTGGTAGAAATGTGCAATGCCAGTGGCAGCCGTCACGAAATTGCCGTTGACGATTGGCACTCTCGTGTCATTGAGCGTCCGGTAAGGCAGGCCGATTGAGCTGGCACGGTTCGTCACCGAGTTGTCGTTGAACACGAAGTTGTTCCGCCGCCCGATGGCATCGGAGAATCCTGCATTCTTCGTGTAACCTGCGGGCACTTGCTGAGCATCTGCTTTCGCGCCCGCATAGTCGCGGAGATTCAGCTTGGCGCGCGCGCGGCCGAGGTATGCCATTCGCGTAATATCCACGTTCGCTGCGGTACCTGCCGCTGCAATCGCCTCCGTAAACCTCGTCACCGCAATCCTGAACACGCTGTCACGGGAGATCTCTCCGCCGTAGTTGATGCTGCGATCAGGATTGATCTTCGACACTGCCATCGTGCAGAAACCTTCGCCGAGCATGATGTACGAGTAACCTGCGTACGCCGATGCGATCGCAATGAGATTCGTGCGATTTCCAGGCACTTCAGCATCCGTCCAGGTCCTCAGGTAGCTGAGCACCGTTTCTGCCGAGCTGCGCGCAGTCTGGAGCGGTACGTAGATACCGAGACCAGTGCATGAGAACGTCGAATAACGCGAGTCGTTCTCAGTTGTGCGGCGCGCATCGGCCGGCGTGCGATCCGCCGTCTGCTGCGCATAGATGAACTCTTCGCCTACCGTCGCGCTCTGAACGACGTAAGCTCCGAAGGCACATTCGAAGTCGGCGACTGCACCGTCAACGAGCAGCTGTGCGTTACCCGGCGTCTCGATATTCTCGGCCGGAATCCGGCTGGTCGTGACGACGTCGAGCGGGTTACCGCATGCCGTCAGCAGAAGCAGCGCCGAAACGATGCCCAAGCGAACCGACCTGCGTCTGAAATGAGCCATTGGCAACATTGAATTCGAGTTCCGGTTTGATGGTTGGCTTTTCATTTGGCTTACCAATCCAGGTTGACGCCGAACACCCACTGTCTCAGCGGAGGCAGTGTCGTCTGCTCGAACACTGAGAAGTTTCCACCACGAATTCCACCGAGGAAGCTGGCTTCGGGGTCAAGTCCGGGGTAATCGGTCCATGTGTGCAGGTTGCGTCCCGCGAGGGTAAGCGTCGCGCGGCTGAACCGACCAATGCTGCTGATAGATGACGGCAGCGTGTACGCTACGCTGAACTCGCGGAAGCGCGTGAAGGTCGCATCCCTGATATAGGAATCAGGCAATGCATCAGTCCCGGCGGTAACACTGGCGACGCGCTTGGGATCGAACTCGCTCGGGTACCAGCGTTCACGACAGCGATTCAGGACTACGCAGCGAAAGCGATCACTGCCGTTCGCCTTGAAGTGGCCGCGCTTGAAATCAACGAGACCGTACAGTCGCACGCTGTTGAAGAGCGTGACCGAGTTACCCCACGCACCTTCCACCTTTGGAATCGTGCGTCCAAGGAACACGAACGGCGCGCCTGAGCATGCGACTGAGCCGCCAGCGCCGTCATCGCACATCACATTGATCGCGGCGCCGGCTGCGTTGAGCTCAGCCGATACAATGCGCTTGTGGAAGATCGACCCGATCGGATAACCAACCTGGTGACGCGGCGACAGCGGAGCGCTGCTCGCGTTGACAAAATCGGCGACGACGCACGTGCTCGGATTTGTCGGGCACTGCGTCTGCCTGCGAAGATCGAGGATCGACTGTGGTGTGCCAAGGTCCTGAACTTCGCTGTCGTTGGTCGCGTAACTGAATGTGGTCTCCCAGTCAAAGCGCGGTGACACGACCGGGCGAATGCGGAGCATTGTCTCAGTGCCCCAGTTCCTCACTGATCCGGCGTTGAACGGCTGCGTGCCGGGGATTCCGATCGATGGTGCAATCTGGCGATCGAGAATCGCATCAGTCGTCTTCTTGTTGTACCACGTGAACTCGAGGCCGACGCGATCGTTCCACCCACCCGCATCGAAGCCGAGCTCAACTTCAGCGCTGCGCTCGGGTCCCAGGTCGGGGTTGCCGATTGACAGCGGCGTCACCGTCGGGCCACCAGTCGGACCGGTTGCCGATGTATACGTCTGAAGTGCAGAGAAAGTGGTCGGCTGCTTGCCGGACTCACCGTACGCCGCGCGAAGCTTCAGCGCGTCGATGAACGAGTACCGCGAGTTCCTGCCTTCGATCGGAATCCAGCTTGCGCTGAACTTCGGATAGTAGACGCGGTCGAAGTTGCGGCCGAACGCGCTGTTGTCGTCGGCGCGAAGTGCGGCGGTGAGGAAAACGCGATTCTTCCAGCCGACCTGCTCCTGAACGAAGAAGCCGAGCGTCGCGTCTTCCTCGAGGTCATGACACGTTGAACGGTTGGTCGTCGTGGAAGAGACGTTCGTCACGCCGGCCGCCGGGAACTGCTCGCCGTACGCGCAGGAAATCTCGAAGTAGTTGCGGTAGTACTGCGAGCCGAACGACGTCGTCGAAAGAATGTCCGGCGAGAAATTGAACAGCGCCGATCCGGAGTAGTCAGCGGTAAGATTGTTGATCTTGCGGAACGTCATGCTGCGATAGCCAAGTCCTGACGTACCGAGAACCGAGCGATAGAGCAGGTTCTCGATGCGGCGGCCAAGCTCGCTGTTCTCTTCGCCCGTGCGATCTACGCCAAGGTTGAGGCGATGCTTGAACCACGACGTGGGTGACTGGTTCGCCTGGAAGCCGGCGGTGAAGCGATCGACTTCCTGATAGAACTCGTAGTACGCGCCGTACGCTTCCGGCAGTCCGCTGTGGAATCCGCGAAGCGGGTTTGGCGAACCGTCGATGAGCGTTGTGTCGTTCGCCGGGTTGTGGAGGAAGCTGGTGAGGACGATTCCGCCGCAGCCTGCCTCGCAGGGCACCGACACGTATCCGTTCGTGTAGCCAACGTTGAACCCGAAGTTGAGCTTCTCACTCGGCGTCACGGACAGGTTGACTCGGCCCGACTTGCGTTTGACGGTGTTTGCCTCGTCGACGCCCTTGCTGTCTTCGATGCCTGCGGAGGCGAAGTAGCGGAAGAGATCCGAGCCGCCGTTCGTCGAGAGGTCGTATTCGCCGATGCGGCCTTTTCCGAAGATCTCGCGTCCCTTTGCTTTCTCGGACTGCACGATGTCATTTGAAATCGTGTCGCGCACGCCAGGCGATCCGCGGCGTGGAACGCTCGCGTAGTTGACAGGAATGATCTCGTCGAGGTCCGCGACGTAGTTAGTTCCCTGCCGCGTGCTGAATGTCCACTTCGGCGCACCGCGAACTCCCTTCTTCGTGATGATCTGGATGACGCCGCCTGAGGCTTCCGTGCCGTAAAGAGTAGCGGCAGCCGGTCCCCTGATGACTTCGATCGATTCGATGTCGTCGGGGTTGATGTCGTTGAGGCGTGACATCGAGTTGCCGCCGAAGCCCTGGTTGACAGGTCCGGTAGCAGACTGACTGTTGATTCTGACGCCGTCGACGTAGACAAGTGGCTCATTGGAGAGCGAGAGGCTGGCCGCGCCGCGAATGCGGATGCGCGAGCCGGTTCCGACGTTTCCGCTTGAAGGATTGATGAAGACGCCAGGCGCGCGTGCATTGAGCATCTGCGCGACGGTGTTAGTTGTACCGCGATCGCTTACCTGACCTGCATTGATCGAGGTGACAGCGTTGCCCAGCTCGCGCTTCGCCTGTCCGCCGGCGGTTCCCGTGATGACGACTTCATCGAGTGCAACAGACTGTTCGCTCATGGCGATCCTGATGTCTGTCACGCCGACAGTTACCGTCTGCCTGACGGGCCGGAATCCGATGCGCCGGATTTCGAGAGTAACCGACGACCCGGTAAGTCCGCCGAGACGGAAGCGGCCGCTGGCGTCAGTGGTCGTTCCGATCGTTGTGCCGGCGACCTGAACCTGCGCTGCGGGAATCGGGTTCGACGAACCCGCGCCAACGACAATGCCGGAGATCGAATTACCTTGCGCGGATATCAGCGATACTGGTGCGAGGAAACTGAGTGCGACCAGTAGCGGGATCACGAAGCAGAGCCATGGCCTTGCCTCGCGTTGCGCTCGTGGGTGAGCTGACGACGGGGAACGGTGCATACACACTCCGGGGGGAATGAAGGTGGGGCCGTGCGAACGAGCTGTAGTTTGGTCGCTCCGAAAATGGGATTGTGCAGGCGCCAGAGCAAGCCTGAAATGCAGTGGGCGCTTATGATCAGGCCCGTTTCTCGCGAATTTACGTCGCCATGACCTGTGTGAATTACTTGTGATTTCCCGCGTTCTCCTCATCGTCAACCCGGCTTCGCGCCGTGGCGGCCGCCTTCAGGGGGAGGCTGTGCGCGCCTTCGAAAAGGCGCGGGTAACTGCCGAGGTCATGTTGACCGAGTCGCCTGGGCATGGGGCGCAGCTCGCGACGCGATTTGGACCGGGGTACGACGCAGTGTTCACTTTAGGCGGGGACGGGACTGCGATTGAAGTGATCGGTGCGCTTTCGCATTCTGGTCCTCCCGTTGGAATACTCCCAGGCGGAACAGCAAACGTTGTTGCGCGAACGCTTGGGACTCCTGTGAAGATCAGTCGTGCGGTGGAGACATTGCTTGCTGGTGAAGAGGCGCGGATGGATCTGGGTCTGCTCAGTACCGGTCATCGCTTCATGATTGGGATGGGCGTCGGGCTCGACGCGTCAGTGATCGCAGGAGCTCCGGGGCCATTGAAGCGCCGCTTCGGTTTTTTCGCGTACGTCATCGCCGCGATGAAAGCGTTCGTGAAACTCGAGAAGTTCACCGTCAGGCTGACCGTCGATGGCAGGGTGAGGGAGATGCGCGCGTCTGCTGTACTGATCGCGAACTTTGGTGCCGTTATGAACGACCTGCTCGCGTTCGGGGACGGGATCCAGCGTGACGATGGACTTTTGAACGCGTGCGTGTATTCGCCGCGCAACGTGATCGATGCGACTCGTATACTATTAAAGATGACGTTCCGGCGGTTCACGCCGGATCCGTGCATCTATTACGCATCGGGATCGACGTTCGTGATCGAGACGGATGAGCCGAGGATCGGACAGGCGGATGGTGAGCTGATTGGGAACTCACCGTTCACTGTGACAGTGGAGCCGTTAGCTGCGAGGGTGCTGGTTAGGAAGCGTCCATAGCAGGCCGGGGGCTCAGGGTGTTGGTGGCCGGGTGCGTGAACGTTTAAGTTTGGGATTGGCGAGTGAAGTGGCTCGCCTTGCTATCAAAATCGGGGCGTAGCGTAGCCCGGTAGCGCGCCTGCTTCGGGAGCAGGAGGTCGCTGGTTCAAATCCAGTCGCCCCGACTCGTTAACCCACTGCCCCACCGACGTTTGCGCGGTGGGGTTTTGTGCATCCCTGAAGAAGGCTCGTGGGATGTCTCTATCGTTCGACGATTATGAGGTAGCGCGAATCTCGCCAGAACAGCTTGG
>JBBREF010000158.1:0-7695 GCA_038203205.1 Gemmatimonadales bacterium
CGCTGAGACCGCCATGCCGAACAGGCTGACCGGCAGCGTATAGAGCACCTGAGCGTACGAAACTACTGCAACTGCCCCTGTCGGCAGCCAGCTGGCGATGAATGAATCGATGAACGCGCTGATCTGCACCACGCCGCGCCCGACGAAGACCGGAACGAAACTCCGGAACACGCTGCGAGTCTGGGCAGAGCTGAAGTCGAGGTTTGGCCGGACTCCCTTCGCGAGCTGAAGCACGCGTGGCAGCTGCACTCCGAATTGCAGCGCACTTCCGGCAACTGACGCCCACGCCAGTATTACTGCCAGGTGCGTCTGGGACGTTCCGGCACCGAACGCCACCAGAGCGCCGATCATCGCGACGTTCCATGCAACCGGAGCAGCGTAGCTCATGAAGAAACGACGATGGCTGTTCAGTATCCCGAGACACCACGCAGAAAACACCAGCAGCGCGGCACCGGGAAACAGTATCTGCGTGAGCTGGATCGTCAGCTCCCGTTTTTCGCCGGTAAACCCTGGCGCGATCAAACCAACGAGGAGTGGCGCGAGCAGCACGCCAAGCAGCGTCAACACCGATGCGACGAGCGCCAGCGCGCTGATGACTGCGCCCGCCACCCGGTTGGCCTCAGCATCGTCTTTCCGCGCCAGCAAGCCGGAGTATGCCGGGATAAACGATGCAGACAGAACCCCTTCGCCAAAGAGATTCTGCAACATGTTGGGAATTCGAAACGCCGCGTTGAACGCGTCCGCAGCGACAGATGTGCTGAAGTAGTAGGCAAAAACCTTCTGCCTGATCAACCCTGCGAACCGGCTCAGAAGTATCCCGCTGCCGACGAGAACCGCCGCGGCGCGCGAGCGGTCGGCCGTCATGTGATGCGCGTTGCGTGCGGGTGAATCTCGCGCAGCACTGCCTCGGTCAACTCGTCGCCGTATCGCGCCAGGAGTGGCATGAGATTCAAACTGCGCTCCTGCGGGACGCCAAATGGAAACAATGCGCCCCGCGCGATTGCAACATCCCGGAGAGAGTCATTGCCGCGACGCTTGATGCCGGCCGATAACCTGCGCTCCAGCCGCGTGATTCTATGTTCGACATTCCTGCGGAGCCCGTCGAGAACGGCTGTCGGAACGAGGCCCCCGTCTTCTGCGTTCGCAATTTCTTCGAGAGAGTCCGACAGCGACACCCGGAGCTTCTCGATTCCGGAAGCGATTCCGTCGGGAAGAGATTTTCGCGCCAGGCGAGTTTCGACCGCGTGCGGATCGCGAAAGTTCTCAACCTCGAGCCCGTGCCGCACGAGGATCCTGTCGATCCTTGGCTCGACTACGTACCCGGACCAGCGCGGAAGGACAACCGGAGCGGGAACGTCCAGCACGTCTGCCACTGCCGACACCTGCGCGAAGTAGGCAATCTCCGCAGGGCCGCCGAGGTACGCGACGGTCGGAAGAATCGAGCGCTCGACGATCGGCCTCAGAAGTACATTCGGGCCGAGCGATCCCGGAGCCGCACTCCGCGACATGCTGGCCGCGTCGCGAACCCTGATTCGCTCGCGCTTTCCTTCCGACTCCGAAAATGCGAGAGAACGCCCATCGACTACATTCACCTGCGTGGAGAATCCTGCGTCCTTGAGTGAGCGCGATCTCTCACCGAGGGCGAAATCGATCGCTTCCGCCTTGTCCAGCGCCTGCTTCAGGAGTGGATGCGCCGCGGTCCTGACGGATCGATCAGCGGCATCGAGGACTGAAATGCCCAGCGGTTCGAGAATCTCCCTGAGGAGACTCACATACGCACCGCCGATAGTTGCGTCCGCGCGATAAGCGTCGCGCACCGTTTCAACCAGAGCTGAATCCGGAGCAGACCCGCCAGCGCGCGCCAGCTGCAGTAGTTGAGCCGAGACGTCTCCAAGTCTCACGCGCGCGAGCGCAACCCCGACGCCCGGAGGTTCGGGCATCTCTATTCGCTCAGCACCGACGGCAGTTGCCACCACCGTCGTTGCCGACTCCGCGAAATCGGAATCGTCCGTGGCCGCCCAGAAGACCGGTGCGACCGGCATCCCGGTAAGTTCCTGAAGCCGGTCGGCAACGGCGAGCGCTGTAAGCGCTTTCCACCACGTGTACAGCGGTCCGCCGAATAATCCTGGCTGCTGGCCTGCGGTAACGACAAATCCAGAGGTTGCAGCACGTTCGAGTCGATCGGAGGCAACCGTACCGGAGCCGAATGCCGGGGCGAGCGCGGCGAGCCAATCTTCGTGAAGCAACGAAGATCTCATGAGCCTTGCCCGGTCTTCCCATCCCTTCGCCGTCGAGGGAGCGGCCGCAAACCATTCCGGGGATCTGCGCTCGAGCGCAACCTGTGCCAGCGGAGACCCTGTAATCGGAGTACTGACGATGCGGAGGCTCAAATTCGCTTTCCGAAAAGGATCACGCGGGGCGATTCATCCGTCAGCGGATGCGCGTCGTAATTGCCGAATACAGAGCTTATCTGAAACCCCGACTTCTGCATCATGCGGCTCAGCTCTTCTTTCTCAAAAAGCCGAACGCGCTCGGTATACTCACGTGACTCCCCGCGGATGCAGATTCGTTTTGTCACAAACCGTCCGTCATCGGAAATCTCGCGACGCTGCTCGACGATCCTGCCTCCGATCTCCGTTTCATCATATGGCACGAGTGTATCGCGAAGGTGCGCGGTATTGAGGAAGTCGAGAACGAACGTACCACCGTGCGACGTGACGCGCGCAACCTCCCGGATGACAGCGAGGTGGCTCTCATCATCGGCAAAGTATCCAAAGCTCGTGAACAGGTTTACCACGAGCTCGAACGAACCTTCGCGAAACGGAAGCACTCGCATGTCGCCGCGAACGAAATCCGCTGCTGGTGCTTCTGTGCGGGCAAGCCGGAGCAATACGGGTGACAGGTCGAGGCCGACGGTCTCCCACCGCGTCGTCAGTACTCTCGCGTGTCGTCCACCACCGCACGCAAGGTCGAGCACGCGGTGCATGGAACCGCTGTCGACAAACCGTTCTATCAGCTGCACGGCATGCTCCGCTTCTGCCGCATCGCGATGCGGATATAGCGCAACATACTGCTCCCCGAACCAGGATTCGAACCACTCAGACACCGGCGGGAATCACTTGTGGTAGGGCTCGCCGCGCACGATCGACCCCGCCCGATAGAGTTGTTCCGCAAGCACGAGCCTCGCCAGCTCATGAGGCAGCGTCCACGGCGCGAGCGACAGTCGCATCACCGACTTGACCAGAACGGCTTCTGAAAGCCCATAGGCGCCCCCGATGAGGATCGAGCAGTCGCGCTCGTTTTCCCGTTCGCGCTGCATCCACGAGGAAAATTCCTCTGACGTGAAGGACTTTCCACCGGGATCGCACGCGACGACCCGGCCATTGCCGATCCGCTCGAGAAGCCGCACGCCCTCACGCTCACGGACTTCAGCTGGGGAAACAGAGCCTGCGCGCTCTTCGCGCACTTCATTGAATTCGAGCGGCCAGTACCGCGTCGCCCGAGTTTCATACTCCTGGATCGCCGCTGCCAGAGCCGCGTTCCGCGGCTTGCCGACAACGGCGACAACGAGGCGCATCAGGCGTAGATGCCACGAAGCCTGTGCACATTCGCGACCCTGCTGATCGCCAGCATGTACGCGGCGGTGCGCATGTTCACCTTGTGCTGCGTCGCAAGGGCCAGAACATCATGGAAGCTGTTCACCATGATCTCGCCAAGGCGTTCGTTGACTACCTGCTCCGTCCAGAAATACCCGCCCCGATCCTGAACCCACTCGAAGTACGAGACAGTTACACCCCCCGCATTCGCAAGGATATCGGGGATGACGAACACTCCGTTCTCCTCGAGAATGGAATCGGCAGCGGCGGTCGTCGGTCCGTTGGCTCCCTCGCAGATGATACGGGCCCGTACCTGCGGGGCATTTTTTCTCGTGATGACATTTTCGAGAGCTGCTGGCAGAAGGACATCAACATCAAGCGTGAGGAGATCGGCGCCGCTTATCACCTGTCCGCGGTTGTATCCGTCAAGCGTGCGATTTTTCCTGGCGTACGCGACGGCGTCCTCCACATCGATTCCGTCAGGATCGTGTATGGACACTGACCGATCGCCGATTGCGACGATCTTGCAACCTTCGCGTTGTAGCAGCTGCGCCGCTACTGACCCGACGTTTCCGAATCCCTGCACTGCCACTGTCGTCCCTTCGACGGGCATGCCGAGGTGAGCAAGCGCCTCCCTGGTCACCATCATGCATCCACGCCCCGTCGCTTCACGCCTCCCGAGAGACCCACCCATCTCGACCGGCTTGCCGGTGACGACCGCAGTCGTCGTATGACCGACATGCATCGAGTAAGTGTCCATGATCCACGCCATCACGCGCTCATTGGTATTTACATCCGGAGCGGGCACATCAGAGTCCGGACCAAGAGTCTGAATGATGCCGGCGGTGTAGCGGCGGGTCAGTCGCTCCAGCTCGTGGACACTCATCGTGTTCGGATCGCACACGACGCCACCCTTGGCACCACCGAACGGAATGTTGACGACGGCGCACTTCCAGGTCATCCACGCCGCGAGCGCCTTTACTTCCTCGAGGGTGACCTGCGTGTCGAACCTGATTCCACCCTTGGCGGGACCGCGCGAAGTGTTATACAGAACGCGATATCCGGTGTAGACCTCTACTTCTCCGTTGTCCATCATCACGGGAACGGAGACGATGATCTGTTTTTCCGGGTGCCGGAGAACGCGATAAAGGCCAGGTTCGAGGTCGAGCAGCACCGCTGCCTGATCGAACCGAAGCATCATCGCTTCGAAAGGATTTTCCTCGTCTAAGAATGTGTCCTTATCGGGCCTTACAAGTGTGGCGGATGAGACTCTGGTATCGGTAGACATGATCTGGAGAAATGAATTGGCGACGGCGTTCCGTGGCTCGGGAGATTCGCGATTGTCAGGCGCTGCGGCGCGGAAGACTGTTCAACATTTCGTCGAGGGCAGCCTCCCCGCTCACGGCCTCAACTGACAGGGAAACATACCATAACGGGGCTTCACCGGCAGGCCATATAGGAGCGAGTTTTACGGCATCTTTGAGGGTGCACACGACGAAGTCCAAGCCGCCCATGAGGTTCACGATCTTCCGCACATCCCGGCTCGTGAAGGCATGATGATCGGGGAACCTCAGCGGTACCACGCTTGCGCCGAGGGACTCCAGCTGCCTGAAGAAAGCGCCGGGATTTCCTATTGCCGCAATCGCGAGAATGCGCTTCCCGCCGAGAGCCGAGACCGGCATCTCTTCACCCGGCGGAGCGACCCTGACGAGCGACTGCTGCACGAGCCTCATCACGATCAACGGAGTGCCCGGCGAAGTCCGACGCACCCACGCCTCTGCTTCGAGTATCGCGAGGTTCGACGCAGCCTTGGCAGTAATAATGACAGCCGACGAGCGGCGCATGCTTGACGGAGATTCGCGATACGGCCCGGCAGGGAGCATGTGCTGCGTGCCCGTCCAATCGTCGGCGCTCACAAGCACTATATCGATCGTGCGCTCCGCGGCGCGATGCTGGAATGCGTCGTCGAGCACCGCGACGTCGGCGCCACCCGCTGCCGCCCTGGCGATCCCCTTCGCCCTGCTCTTCTCCACGACAACTTCGATTCCCGGGTTGAGCCGCGAGTGCACTATCGGTTCATCATCGCCGTAGCCACGAAGCACGATCGCCGGCCGGCGTCCATGCCCCGCCAGCCGCTTCGCGATCCATGCGCTCACTGGCGTTTTTCCTGTGCCACCGACGGTGAGATTGCCGACGCTGACCACGTCGATTGGCGATGCGACTACCGGAATCATTCCGCTCTCGAACAGTCCTGAACGAATCGCGACCGCGGAACGATAGAGACCCGAGAGCGGCAGCAGCGCGCCGCGACCAAGGCGATGCGCGATCGACTTGCCACTCCAGAGTTTTTCAATCATCCTGACGCGACCGTCTGCGCGGATTCCATCAGCGACTCCAGGCGCGCGGTGTGGTCGGCAGCTTCGCGCGGGCTCGCGGCTTGAACGCGGGTTGGATCGCCGTAGGCGACCGTCACCCTTGCAAAAGGTTTCGGTATTACGAATCCGTCCCACGTGCGCAACTGCCAGTAACGATCGACGTGCGCGACGACCGGCAGAATCGGGGCTTCGGCGCGATAGGCCGCAATCGCGGCACCAGGGGCGAACTTGTGACTCGGTCCCCGTGGACCGTCCGGTGTCACCGCGATGTCATTGCCTTCACGAAGTGTGCGCACGAGCCCCAGCAGTGCACGCCCTGCGCCGCGGGACGTCGACCCGCGAATCAGCGCATACCCCATCCCAGCAAGCAGCCTCGCGATGACCTCCCCATCCTTGTGCTCGCTCACGAGAACCGCAACACCCTGGTTGCGATGATGCCACAGCAGGGGAAGCATCTGGCCATGCCAGAGAGTGAAGACAAAGGGTGTTCGGGAAACACGCAGTGACTCGAGCGCCTCACCGTTCAATATCTTGTAGCGCCAGGTCAACGCGAGAGCGCGAACTAACCCAGTGCCCGCAAACAGAGAAACCCTCACGCGGATCGGGAGGTCGGTCGAGCCCCTGGAATCCTTATTCAACGAGATCGCTGGCCATGCGGCCAACCCGCCTCGCAGCACCCGGTTCACCGAGCTTCGATCTCACTTCGGCGAGCCCTGCCAGGACTCTCGCGCGTTCGGGGTCATTGTTGTCGAGCAACCGCTCGAGGGCGGCGGCAACCTTTTGCGGTTCAAGATCATCCTGAACAAACTCCTTCGCCACCTCGCGGTCGGCGACCACGTTGACGAGGCCGATGTGCGGTATCTTCACCATCAGCTTCGCGAGAAAATACGATATCTCGCTGGTGCGATATGCAACGACCAGTGGACAGTCGGCGATAGCGGCTTCGAGCGTAGTTGTTCCGCTCTTGCACAACGCCGCGTCCGCTGCACGCAACACGCTGAACGATGCTGAATGCACCAGCTTGAACGGACATCGCCCGGGATCGAGCGAGATAGTAGGTGCCACGCTCACCACCGTCTGCAACCCAGGTATCGCCCGCTCCGCCAGTTTCGCTGACGCAACGAAGTCATCTATATGCCTGTCGATCTCCTGCTGACGACTCCCCGGGAAAAGTGCGAGAACCGGCGCACCGTCAGAGAGCCCGAGGGTCGCACGCGCCTCCTGCTTTGTTTGCAGTTTTTCCGCGCGATCGAGAAGCGGGTGGCCGACGAAAGTCGCGTCAATCCCATGGCCGCGGAGCAGCGGCTCCTCGAACGGGAGGATGCAAGCCGCTTTGGTCACGATTCGTGCGAGTTTGGGAAGCCTCCCTTCCCCCCAGGCCCACACCTGTGGCGTCACATAGTAAAGCACAGGGATCCCGGCATCTTTCGCGGCAGCCGCAGCTTTCATGTTGAAGCCGGGATAATCGATCACGATGAGGAGCCTGACATCGTTGCGTTCAAAACGTTCGCGGATCAGCTCGAGGAGCTCATAGTGCCGCGGGATGTGACGGATGATCTCGAGAAACCCCATGACGCCGGTGTCGTATTTCTCGAAAAGTGTCACGCCGGCGCGTTCCATCAGCGGCCCCCCAAAACCAGTCAGCTCGATCTCGGGACGCAGCAGCCTCAGTTGTTCTGCAACGCCCGCCGCATGAAGATCGCCAGAAGCTTCCCCCGCGACGA
>JBBREF010000159.1:0-7654 GCA_038203205.1 Gemmatimonadales bacterium
TTATCATGGGGCGGCGGCGAGGTGGTGTACCACTCGAGCGTGTTGGCGCCCCACGGATTCGCCGGCGCCTTGGGCCCGCGAAGCAGTGAATGCAGCCAGTTCCATGCAACCATCAGCAATCCGATGGTCATCGTGTAAGCGCCTATCGTGGATAGAAAATGGTAAATCCAGTATTCCGGTGGATAGGTTGCATATCGACGTGGCATACCGTGCGCGCCAGCGAGGAACTGCGGGAAAAACGTGAGGTTAAACCCCACAAAGATCCACACCGCCGCGAACTTACCGAGGTTGTCATTGTACATCACCCCGAACATCTTCGGCCACCAGTAATAAATCCCGCCCAGGAACGTGAACAACATCGATCCCACCATCACGTAATGGAAGTGAGCGACGATGAAGTAGGTGTCAGTCTGCTGAAGGTCGGCAGGCGGTGAGGAGTGCATCACGCCCGAAATTCCACCGATCGTGAACAGCGCGACGAGACCGATAGCGAACTTCATTGCAGTCGTGAACCGGAGCTGACCCTGCGCCATGGTTCCGATCCAGTTGAAAATCTTCACGCCCGTCGGGATCGCGATGAGCATCGTGCTTACCGCGAACACGCTGTCGGCGATCGGTCCCATTCCCACTGCGAACATGTGGTGAGCCCACACGCCGAAGCCGAGCACGCCGATCAGGATTCCCGAATACACCATCACGGGGTAACCGAACAGCGGCTTCTTCGAGAATGTCGGCAGCACTTCGGACACGAGGCCGAAAGCGGGAAGGATCAGGATGTAGACTTCGGGGTGGCCGAAGATCCAGAAGAGGTGCTGCCACAGAAGCGGATCGGCTCCTGCCGCGGCGTGATAGAACTGGGTCCCGAAAAACCTGTCGAACAGCAGGAAGACAAGTGCGACTGTGATTACCGGGAAGGCAAGAATCACGAGGAACTGAACCACGAACGACATCCACGTGAACATCGGCATCCGCATGAGCGTCATGCCCGGCGCACGGAGGTTGATGATCGTCGTGATGAAGTTGAATGCAGCGGCGAGCGAGGAGACGCCGAGGATCTGAAGGCCAATCACCCAGAAGTCGATATTGATGCCGGGTGAATAAGCCTTCGTCGTCAGCGGAGTGTAGCCGAACCATCCGCCATCGGGTGCTACGGCGAAGAAGATCGGAACCGTGATGAAGATTCCGCCGAACAGGTACACCCAGTAGCTGAATGCGTTGAGGCGCGGGAACGCGACATCGCGCGCGCCTACCTGAAGCGGAATGAGAAAATTGAAGAACGCTGCAGACAGTGGCATGATGGCGAGGAACACCATCGTCGTGCCGTGCATCGTGAAGAGCTGGTTGTATGTCTCAGCCGATACAAGCGTTCCATTAGGACCCTGCAGCTGAGCGCGGATGATGACCGCCTCGAGGCCGCCGATGATGAAGAACGTCAGCGCTGTGTACAGGTATAGAATGCCGATACGCTTGTGATCGACTGTCGTCAGCCATCCCCAGAGGCCGGAGTTCGAACCCGGATAGAGGGTGGCATGCGGTGAGAGCGGCGTCGGCACTGCTGTCGTGGCCATTTCGTTCATTCCTCTACTTCAGCGACATCAGGTAGGCGACAATATCAGCTATCTGCTGATCGTCGAGCCCGCCAGTCGTGACGGTTGTCTTGAGCTGTGGATCATACTCGTTCCTACCAAGCGTAGGCATGAGCGAGCCGGATTTCATCGCGCGCGTGTTCTTGATCCAGAGCGCGAGATAAGCCGGAGTGTTCGGGAAACTTCCCGCGCCGATCGTCGATCGCGAGCCAAAATGCGTGAGGTTAGGTCCGACCACGCCGAGCGACATCGGGTTGCCGGTGATCACGTGGCAGCCGATGCAGGCTGAGCTGCTGTACGCCTGCATCCCGCGCGCTGCATTTCCCGTCAGCCCCTTCGTGAATTTCAGGTTGGCCGGGATCGTCGAGTTCGGTCGCGCGTAATCGAACTCGGGCTGATGCTCGGGGAAGGTATAGCCCGCAGCCAGTTGCGTCGTGGCGGCGGCTGGCGCTGCAGATGGAGCTGCGCCAAACGCGGCCGGCTTCTGTTGCCCCGCAACCCAGCTCTCGAATTGCTCGGGACGCACTGTGAATACGCGGAACCGCATCTTCGCGTGAGACGAACCGCAGTATTCGGTGCAGAAGCCGTTGTAAACCGCGGGACCGAGCGACGAGTCGGGAGTAAACCAGATGTAATTCGTACGGTTCGTGATCATATCACGCTTGCCGGCCAGCTGCGGAATCCAGAATGAGTGGATTACGTCTGCTGAATTGAGCTTGAAGTTCACGGTGCGGCCGGCCGGGAGGTAGATCTCGTTCGCCGTGACGATGTTGTACTCGGGATACTTGAACTCCCACCACCACTGGTGACCGATCACTTCGATCTCCAGCGCGCCAGCGGCAACTTTTGCCTGCGTCTCGAAGATCGTCTTGACCGTGGGAATTGCGATAAATATCAGGATGATCGCAGGAATGATCGTCCACATGATCTCGAGCGTCGCGTTGCCGTGCGTCTGCGGCGGAGTCGACGTGTCGCCCGCCCGGCGGCGGTAGCGGAAAATGACGAAGATGAGGCCCAGCTCGACGAGCACGAACACGATGGTGCCCAGGAGAAGCAGGCGATCCCACAGGAAGTCGATCGATCGCGCGAACTCCGACTTCGGCTGGAATGTCGTGTTGGGATAATCTGCCGCACATGCACCGAGCGCCAGAACGGCTAATGCAACCAGACCAAATGTCGCGAGCTGTCGCAGGCGGGAATTGCCTTTCATTCCGAATCCTTTAATGCCATTGTTTCGAGAGCGCCTGCGGATTGATGAACGGGCGCTCTACGCTGTGGGAAAACCGCTGAAAAGCTAACGCCTGCAGGTGTCGAGGGCGAGTCAGGAAACCCGACGAATTCCGATTATCTCGGCGACGTCATCGTGTCCGGATTCAGTGCCTGGTCGAGCTCGGCGCGCGTCATCAGACCGCGATCGCACACCAGGTCGTAAACCCCCCGCCCCGAATCCAGTGCCTCCTTCGCAATTTCAGTCGCCTTTTCGTAGCCAAGGATCGGCACCAGCGCTGTGACTATGCCAATCGAGTGCTCCACGAAATATCGCATTCTGTCGACATTTGCCGTGATCCCCTCGACACACCGCGTCTGGAGCACCTCGCATGCCCGCGTGAGGATAATCATGCCCCTCAACAGCCGGTACGCGATTATCGGCTCGAATACGTTGAGCTGAAGCTGCCCTCCCTCGGCAGCCATCGTCACGGTGACATCACCACCGATGATGTCGAAGCAGACCTGATTGACTACCTCAGGTATTACCGGGTTCACTTTGCCCGGCATGATCGAGGAGCCGGGCTGCATCGCGGGAAGATTGATTTCCCCGAATCCCGCGCGCGGCCCTGAACTGAGGAGCCTCAGGTCATTGCAGATCTTCGAGAGTTTCACCGCGCAGCGCTTGAGCACTCCCGAGAGCTGCACGAACACGCCGGTGTCTGACGTCGCTTCAACAAGATCCGGAGCCGTGATGAGCTCGAGGCCGCTCACCCGCGACAGATGACCCCTCACAGCTTCGGTGTACCCGCGCGTGGCCGTGATCCCCGTTCCGATTGCCGTCGCGCCCATGTTGATCTCGCGGATCAACGCCTGCGCTTCGTTCAGCCTCTCGACATCCTCCAGCATGGTGTGCGCAAAAGCAGTGAACTCCTGGCCGAGGGTCATCGGTACAGCGTCCTGAAGCTGGGTCCTTCCCATCTTGATGTGCGTGGAGAACTCCTCGCCCTTCAACAGGAAGGCACCGGCCAACGCACCCATCGCGGCCTTGAGGTCGTCGATGCTCGAATGCATCGCGAGCTTGATCGCCGTCGGATAGACGTCGTTGGTGGACTGGCTGAGATTGACGTGACTGTTGGGGTGAATGAAGTCGTAGTCGCCCCGCTGACGTCCCGACAACTCCAGTGCCCGGTTCGCTATCACTTCATTCGCGTTCATGTTCGTCGACGTCCCCGCTCCGCCCTGGATCATGTCGACGCGAAAGTGCTCGTGATGCAGACCGCCTCGGATCTCCCCGCATGCAGCCACGATCGCGTCTGCAATCGCCGGCTCGAGCAGCCCGAGATCACGGTTCGACTCGGCCGCTGCTTCCTTGACGGCGGCAATCGCGGTGATGAGAGTCGGGAATTCCCGAAGCTCGATCCCGCTGATGGCAAAGTTCTCCATCGCCCGCAGGGTCTGAACGCCGTAGAGCGCAGATTGCGGTACGTCACGCTCGCCAAGCAGGTCGTGCTCACGCCGGTTCGTCATGTATGGCGTGAAACTACAACCTCGACGTAGCTTCTTGAAGCCAATCCTCAACCTTCGCATAAGCATCCAGATGAGCGACAAAAAGATCAGCCGGCGGAATTTCCTCGTAACGGGTGCAGCGGCAGGAGCAGCGCTTTCTTTCCCGGACGTTACTTCCGCCGAACCGGCTCCTATGGCGGCGCCTGACTTCATCGTAAAACGCGCGGTATCGCCTGTCGTTGTCGCTTCGGGAAACGGGGGTCGCTACAAGAACGGCGGCACCCAGACTGCTGTTGAAAAAGCCTTCGAGATGATGACCGGCGGGGCGGATGTACTCGATTCGCTCATTGCGGGGGTGAACATCGTCGAGCTCGATCCGCTTGACACGAGTGTCGGCTATGGTGGATTGCCGAACGCTGACGGCGTGGTGCAACTCGACTCGTGCCTCATGCACGGGCCGAAAAAAAGGGCAGGGGGAGTAGCCTGCCTCGAGGGTGTGCGAACTCCGTCAAAAGTCGCGCGTGAAGTGATGGAGCAGACGGATCACCATCTGCTTGTTGGAAAGGGCGCGCAGGATTTTGCGAGAGAGCTCGGCTTCACGATCGAGGATGATCTCAACACCGAGGAATCACGCAGGCAGTGGCTCGAGTGGCGGCGTCGTACTGACCCGCTTCACTATCTCGATCCAAAAACACGAGCTGATGCCGAGTATCGCGTGCGGCTCGACATGGTCGCTGAAGGGCTCGTCGATGCAGAGCACGTGTACGGCACGATCAACTGCAATGGCATCAACGCAAAGGGGGAGATCTGCGGAGTCACGACGACGAGCGGACTCGCCTGGAAAATCCCGGGCAGGGTCGGTGATTCCCCGATTCTTGGCGCCGGGCTCTACGTCGATGGGGATGTTGGAGCGGCTGGATCAACTGGCAGAGGGGAAGCGAATCTCTACAATCTTTCATCGTTAATGATCGTCGAGAACATGAGGCGCGGGATGCACCCGAAGGACGCAATGATCGACGCGTGCAGGCGTATCCAGAAGAACACCGTGGAGAAGCGACTGTTGAATTCGCGCGGGTTGCCGAACTTCGGTATCAGCTTCTACGCACTCGACAAGCAGGGACGGTACGCCGGAGTATCCATGTATGCCGGCGGATCCTATGCTGTCTGTACCGTGAACGGGATGCAGGTTCTGCCGACTGAGCCGCTGCTCGAGGGTAAAGCGTCAGGCTGATCTTAGGGCATCACGCAGTTCTGCGCGATCCCACGGACTCCCGTCTCCGACTCTGAAGCTGCCCGCCATCTGAACCAGCGTCCGGGCGACTCCTCCAAGCTGTGACGCGGCGGCAGCGATCTGGTCGATGTTCCCACTCTGTTCATCACTCGCGGCCGCGACCTGATGCACTGCGCTGGCAAAGCCCTGCGTGCCGAGCGCGAGGTTGTCCAGGCGCTTTGTCATGTCGACGACGAGGCGGCCGGATTCCTCAACCGCGGTATCGATCGCCGCGCTCCACTTTTCCGCGTCGATCACTCCCTGCTCGACCTGGAGAAAAGATTGACGACCATGGTGAGTCGCGTCGTTCACTGTCTGAAGAGTGGACAACGTTCGAGCGGCTGACTCTTTTGATCGCCCAACACGCTCAGCCATCGCTCGCGCGAGCAGGTCAGTACGCTCGGCCGCTTCGGCTGAATCGGCGGCGAGGCGGCGCACTTCGTCGGCGACGACCGCGAAGCCTTCGCCCTGCTCTCCGGCTCGAGCCGCTTCCATCGCCGCGTTCAGGGCAAGAAGCTTTGACTGCCGCGAGATTTTCTGGACAAGGGTCAGGAACGCGCGGATCTCATCAACGGCGGTTGCGAGTGCGTCGATAGACTCAGCGCTGGCGCTGGCGTCGTAGGTCAGCATTTCGAGGGCGCGGGAACTTTCGTCGAGCCGCGCGCGATTTTCCTGCGCCAGACTTCTCAGGCGCCGCTCGCGCCGGAGTCCCTCCTGGGCACGTCCGCGAAGTGAGCCCGAGATCTCAACAAGTTGCGCCGCATCGGCCGCAATCTCGTGGATCGTCTGGGCCATTTCTTTGGATTCCTGGCTTAATGCGCTTGAAGTGGCGGCTGTCTGTTGCGCTGCTGCCGCCATATTCTCTGAAGATGCTGTTATCTGCTGCGACAGCTCGGCCGTTTCCCTCGAGGAAGTTCGCATCGTTGTCGCAAGCCTTCTCAGCCCTGTGATGATCGAAGCTGTCGAGCGTCCGAGCCTGCCCAGTTCCGAATGCGATGCAGACGGAACGAATGCCATCGCGAGATTGCCACTTGCCACTGATTCAGACACTTCTGCGAGTGCGGCAATTGGCGCCGTGACGTGGGCTCGGACCAGTCGCATGACGAACATCGAGGTGAGCAGCACCAGGCCAACGACCCAGACGAGCCCGATCAGGATTGTCCACCGAACGTCGGCTGAGGCGATGAATGCGCTCTGGACATCGGGGGACAGCAGGTGAAAGAGCCGATAGGCCATCCAGCCTACGCCCACGTGTGCGACAGAAATCGAGAAGATCACCGCGAGCGCGGCATTTCGCTGAAGCAGGCTCACGGCCGAGTTGACGACACCGGCCGGTTTGAGCTCGATGGCGGGTATCCCGTCCCACGACGGGGTGAACGTCCGCGACCCCGGGTCCGCCTGGTAGGCGTCCGGCTGGTACGTCGAGCCCATCGGCGATAGCTGCTGTGGCATGGCAGGATGAAAGTGGGAAACTGTGACGCTACTTTGTAACCATGGAGAATGCAGTGAATCCCGAGCCGCCTTCCTACGATCCGATTGCGGTTGAGACCAGGTGGCAGGAGTACTGGCGTAAGCGTGAGACCAACGTCACGGATGTCGCCAACGCCCCTGACCCCTTTTATGCCCTGATGATGTTCCCGTACCCCTCTGCGGAGGGGCTGCACGTGGGCAACCTCTTCGCGTTCGTTGGGAACGACATATATGGACGATTCCAGAGGCTTCAGGGGCACAACGTATTCGAGCCGCTGGGATATGATGCGTTCGGCATTCACTCAGAGAACTACGCGCTCAAGGTCGGGAAGCATCCAAAGGACCTGATCCCGCAGAATATTGCCAACTTCAGGCGTCAGCTTGAGCGGGCCGGGCTCATGGTCGACTGGAGCCATTCGCTTTCCACAACCGACGTCGATTACTACAAGTGGACGCAGTGGGTTTTCCTGCAACTGCTGAAGCAGGGGCTCGCCTACAAGAAGGAAGCGGCGGTCAACTGGTGTCCCAGCTGCAAGACAGTGCTTGCCAATGAGCAGGTCATCGGAGGCGCGTGCGAGCGGTGCGATACGCCGGTCGAGCAGCGGTTCCTGAG
>JBBREF010000160.1:0-7648 GCA_038203205.1 Gemmatimonadales bacterium
ATGAAGTCGCTCACAGCATCGTCGTCGCAACTGTCTTCTCAGTGGCAAGCGCGCGCGCAGCCACCGCGGCTATGGAGCTACTGGGAAAATCGGGGACTGTCTACCTGGTACACGTCGAGCCGCCTGTCGAGCTGTTCCCCGAGGGTTTCGCGGTTGACGGGGAAGATCAACTTGCCGGTGACATTGCAGCGGCCTTCAGGAAATTCGTCGGTGCGCTCAATGCTCCGTCAGGGGTAATCGTCGAGACGACGGTGTTGAATGGCAAACCTGTCCCCGCGATTGTTGAATTTGCTGAGCGTGTTGGTGCGGGAATGATCGTCGCTGGGTCGCACTCACACTCGTGGATGGAACGATCCTTTCTTGGCAGCGTTTCGACAGGGCTTGTAAGACGGGCCGGCTGTCCGGTCCTGGTGGCTCCCGCCGGGGTGTAAAACCGATGCGGGTTCGCGATGTCGGCTGTACTTTGTGTACGCTGGCAGCAACTTCTCTGGCGCTGCTGTAGCGATCGTCAATCGAGAAGACACGAGGATACGATGACCGATACCACGGCTGGCCCGAGCCCGTCCAACCCGGGATTGTGGGAAGATTTCATCGATATCCTCTACCAGCCTTCGGCCGTGTTTGATCGCCGGCGTGAGGGCCAGTTCGGCCTCGCCCTCGTGGTGCTCATCGTAATGTGGGCGGTTCTCTATTTCGCCCTGCAGAACGGAATCGGGCCGATCATAGATGTGGAGATGTCGCGTCAAGCCGCCGCTATGGCCGAGAGCAATCCGTCGATGACCGCGGAGCAGTTGTCATCTGCCAAATCGACGATGGAGAAGTTTGCGCTGTTTGGCGCGATAATCTTCGTGCCCGTCGGGATCCTGATTACCGGCTGCTTGCTGTGGCTTGCTGGCAAGGTGGTCGAGGCGAAGGTGGCGTTCGCGGCTGCTATGATGATTGCGACCTACTCCCAGATCCCGAGAATAATCGAGCTCGTCCTCAATGCGGTGCAGGGATTGTTCCTGGCACCGGAAGCGATCACATCGCGTTACAGCGTAACGCTTGGCCTTGGGCGATTCATGGATCCCGATTCCAATCCGGTCCTGATGACCGTCCTTGGCGGGATTGATTTGTTCACGATCTGGACTCTCATATTGATGGCAATTGGTCTGTCGGTCGTTGCGCGTGTGTCGATTCAGAAGGGCGCAATCGCTGCTGGCCTGGTATGGATCGTGACGCTTCTGCCGGCTTTGTTCGGGGCACTGGCCCAGGGCTAAATCGTCTCCGTGTGAAAACGATCCTTTAGTGCGGGTTCTGTCCGTTCAACACGGAAGCTCGAAAGACACGGAGGCGTTTTGCGCCCACTTCAATAACTCCTGGGATTTCAAGACCCCCTTTCCCTGTGTAGTTGTCACACGTCGACCGTAGAAACACTGCCTGGAGGTACACGGGGAAAGGAGGATTTGAAGTCCCAGGAGTTATTGAAGGTCAACCGGGGCGGCAAACGATGTATGTATGATCAGCATCACGGGGCCTTATGTTGGGAACTGCGGAACTGCGGAGTTCCGTAGTCACCCTAACGTGAAGACGCATATCACCCGCCAAGTCGGTCTTACTGCGAGCGGTCACTCACGTCACTCCGTCGTTTCTCACCCAACTCCCCAATTTTTTGTTTCCGTAGTTCCGCCGGTGAGCCATTGTTAAAGACATGATTGTGCGCAGATGGCGTTCGTACGTGATTCCCGCAGCCACGGTGACGGTGTTAACTGCGGGCGCGATCGCTGCGCTCACCCCGGGCGGTACCAGCTTGCGCACTTCGATCTGGACCGCCGGACTCATGGTGTGTGGAGCACCCGTTGTCTGGAAGACGCTGAGGGGACTGCTGCGCGGGCGTTTCGCGGCCGACGTAGTCGCTGCACTCGCAGTTCTTACCGCGTTCGCGCTTGGCCAGCCCTTCGTAGGACTCGTCATCGTGCTGATGCAGTCAGGCGGGGAAGCGCTCGAGCGACTCGCTGAAGGTCGTGCAACCGACGCCCTGCGCGCGCTGCAGGATGCTACTCCGAGCACGATTCATCGAATACGCGGGGGAGTCGTCGAGGATGTGTCGCCCGATGACGCAGGAGTCGGCGAGACGATACTGGTTCGGCCGGGTGAAATAATTCCCTGCGACGGAGAGGTCGTCTCCGGGCGTTCGCACATCGACACATCGCGGATCACAGGCGAAGCGGTTCCACGCTCTGTCGAAGCTGGCAGCACTGTCATGAGCGGCACTGTCAATCAGGACGGCCCACTGACCGTCAGGGTGACCGCGGTCGCGCGCGAGAGCCAGTACGCACGCATCGTGCAGCTCGTGCGGGAAGCACAAGCGAGCAAGACTCCCCTTCAGCGGATTGCCGACCGATACGCAGTATGGTTCACGCCGCTGACGATCGCAGTGTGCGGAATTGCCTACGCACTGTCGCACGACTGGGATCGCGTCCTCGCTGTCCTTGCCGTCGCGACACCCTGCCCGCTCATTCTCGCGACCCCGGTTGCAGTACTCGGCGGAATGAATCGCGCGGCGAGGCGCCAGGTACTTGTCAGAAATGGTGGCGCTCTCGAAGCGCTGGGCGGAGTAACCGCGGTAGTCTTCGACAAGACCGGCACTATCACGATTGGGCGTCCGCAGGTTGCTCGGATCCTGGCCGTGGGGGACGAACTTCGGCTCCTTCGTCTTGCGGCTGGAGTGGAGCAATTCTCCGGACACCTCCTCGCGCGGACCGTCGTTGAGGAAGCCGAATTACGCGGCGTCACGATTTCTGATGCACGGCACGTTACTGAGTCACCGGGACGCGGGGTCGAAGGGGAAGTCGAAGGCTCGACTGTCGTCGTCGGCGCTCGCTCGCTGATAACGGAGAGAGCCCCTGATGCGCACGATGCGCTTGCGGCGATGGAAGCAGTGGAAGGTGATGGTGCTGCGCTCCGGGCATACGTTGCGGTCGACGGTCAGTTCGCGGGGATCATCGAGTATGCCGACAAGATTCGGCCCGGAATGCGCGCGATGATCGAGAATCTGTCGTCGATCGGTGTCAGCCGTACGATGCTGTTGTCAGGTGACCGCGAAGCAAATGTGCAGGAAGTCGCTGCATCTCTGGGAATTGCGACCGCCAGGGGTGACCTCCTACCGTCCGACAAGGTCGATGCTGTAAGAAAGCTTCAGGGAGAGGGCGCATCAGTACTCATGATCGGCGACGGGACTAACGATGCGCCCGCGCTGAGCGCGGCGACTGTCGGCGTTGCGCTGGCATCACAGGGGCGTGGGATCGCGACCGAATCGGCGGGAGTGATACTGCTTGCCGATGAGCCAGCGCGAATTGTCGACGCCATTCGTATCAGTCGACGGACGATGTCGATTGCGCGTCAGTCGATAATCGCCGGGCTGGGCCTGAGCGGACTCGGAATGGTTGCCGCAGCATTGGGTTTTATCCCTCCAATCGCAGGAGCGCTGTTTCAGGAGGGGATCGACCTGGCAGTTATCCTCAACGCGTTGAGAGCCAGCGCGGGCGATCGCGCGGGATGAAATACTGTACGGGAAACGCCGAGGAATTCTTCACCTCTCCCTGACAGCCCGCAGACACGAGCGAGCGTAGCGTTCAGCATATCCCCTTATCAGGGCCGTGTCAGCCGTCAACCGCAGGAGGTTTGATGTCCGCCGTCGAAATGCTCGCCGATGCTCGTGAGCGCGCCGAATACCTCGAGGAAGTAAAAAAGCGGGCAGCGCGCTGAGATGCGCACTGCCCGCTTCGTCGCGTGTCTGCTAGACCGCGTCTGACAGTGAAGTGAAGTTGAAGTCTTTCACCTTGAGCGTGGGCATTACGATCGGCCCGCCGCCTTCCGTGCCGGCAAGACGAATCGACGGACCCATCGCTTCGATGTTGTTGAGCATGAACAACGGTGACTCATTGAAGCGGAAGTTCTTGATAGACCGCGTGATGCGTCCATTCTCGATCAGGAAGGTTCCGTCGCGCGTAAGACCCGTGAACAGGATCGTGCGCGGATCGACCTGACGCAGGTACCAGAGCCGCGTGATGAGAATACCGCGAGGGGTCGACCTGATCATTTCTTCAGTCGATGTCGTTCCGCCCATCATCTTCATGGAATTCGGGAACGGCGTCGCCTCTTTCCCCTGCTTCTGTGCCCAGAAGCGCGAGTAGGCGAGGTTCTTCAAAACGCCATCTTCCACCCACACCATTCTTTTTCCGGGCAGGCCCTGACCGTCGAACGGCTGGGCGCGCAGCTGGGGATCCTGCGCATCTGAGAAGATCGTCACGCGCGGATCAACAATTCTCTCGCCGATCTTGTTCCCGCCGCCAGTCTTCGTAAACGCACTACGACCTTCGTCGGCCGTCCGTGCCTGAAGCGACCCGCCAATCAGCTGAACGAGATCGCCAACGGCTTGTGGCTCGAGGATGACAGTGTACTTGCCGGGCTCGATCGCCACTGGATTCCGTGACAGGCGAGCTTTTTCGATCGCGGTGTTACTGATCTTCGCGAAATCGATCTTCGACCAGTCATTGTCTGTCGCACCCGCCCATCCGGAACCTGTGCCGTCATCGGTCCTGACCGTCAGCGTATAGTTCGCGCCGGTAGAGCGGCTGTACGCCATCAGGCCCCTGCTGTTGCCAAGTGCATTCGAGCCGGCGTTGACGACGATGAAACCCGCTGCCTGAAGGTCACCCGCGGCTCTCGCCGGAGCGAGAGCGGTAAGTGCCGCGCGCGCCCTGTCCTCAGGAGTGAGATTAGCAGTCGAATCGAAGTAGCGTTCAACCGGCAGATACGTCTGTGCTCCTAGACCATCGAGCCACTCAGGATCATCGGGCGACAATCTGGTCAGAGTTTCTGCCTGTTCGACGACGCGCTTGAGCGAGTCATCAGACATGTCGTTGGTTACAGCAGTCGCGTGTTTCTTACCAATGACGCTCGTAACCGAGATCTGCTGGTTCCAGACTCCACCCGCAGTCGACATCTGGTTCGCAGCAAAACGGACGTCGGCCTGGTACCCGCCACCAACGTTCACATTGATCTCGTCAGCCTTCGAGAGCTTTTTCACCTTCTCGATGACTTCCGCAGCCTGCTCCTGAGTCATGACCGCGCCTGCGGGGAGCATCTGGTTCGCGCCGACGAGGCGCTTCGGTTCCCCTCTTCTGTTCGTGCGGCTCACGCCGTCCTCCCCGTATTGATCACGTTGATCTGCTTGAACCTGCTGGGTACGCAGCCATGGCTCACCGCGTTCGACTGCGGCGGCTGGCCTTTTCCATCGTTGAAGCTCGAACCGAGCTGATATGACTTCGGTCCGCCGATCATGTCCATTGCGTTCCAGAAATCAGGGGTACGCATCTGGTAGGCGACATCCTTGAGCATCCCGGCAATCTTGCCGTTTCGGATTTCATAGAACACCTGGCCACCGAACTGCGCATTGTAGCGCTGCTGGTCGATCGAGAATGATCCGTCGCCAATGATCGCAATACCGCGATCAGTGGCCGAGATGAGATCTTCCCAGCCGATGTCGCGTGTGCCCGGAAGCAGCGACACGTTCGGCATTCTCTGGAACTGCACGGTTCCCCATGAGTCCGCATTGGAGCACCCGTGGGACCTGACCGGAATATTGTTCTGGTCATACCACCACTTGAGCGCATTGGCCTGCTCACGGGTGGTCTGGTAGTCATTGAAGATTCCGTTCTTTACGATGAGGAAATCTTCAGGCTTCACGCCTTCGTCATCGTAGCCGATCGTCGCACAAGCGCCGGGCTCCGACCGGTCACCGCGCACGTTCATGAACTCAGGGCCGTACTTGAGCTTGCCGAGCACTTTTTCCGGCGGGGCGACGAAGCTGGTCCCTGCGTAGTTGGCCTCATAACCCAGCGCGCGATCGAGCTCGGTCGGGTGTCCGATCGACTCGTGAATCGTGAGCCAGAGATGCGAAGGATGGAGAATGAGATCGTAACGTCCCACCTCGACAGGCTTTGCAGTCAGTTTCTGAACTGCCTCTTCAGCCCACTTCGGTGCATTTCCGACAAGATCCTGCTCCAGCACGTATTCCCAGCCGCGTCCGACCGGCGCAATGACGTTCGAGCGGTTCTGGAAATCTGTGCGGTTTTCAGAGACTGCCGTGACCTGGAATGGAACCGAGGTACGCACGATCGTCTGCGTGATTACCGAACCTTCGGTGTTCGCAAAATTCCTGTCTTCTTTCACGAAGGCGAGGCCCGACGTGACGAAACGGACGCCCTTCACAGCCATTGCCGCGGCATTCGCCTTCAGCAGGAGGTCAGCACGCTGCTCAACGGGAATAGTGAACGGATCGATCGTGAACGAGCTCTTCCAGGTTACATCCTTGTGCACCTGGGTGGGCACGAACTCGACAGGCTTGTCGCGGGCTATCCGATTCGCCTTGGCGATAGCGACAGCCTCGCGAGCCGCCGCGGCGACGCCATCATTCGTGAGCGCCTTCGTCGCCGCAAATCCCCACGTTCCATCCACCAGAGCACGGACGCCCGCGCCGATCGAATCGGTGTCGGTGGTCGTCACGATCTGCTGCTCGCGAGTGAACACGAAGCTGTTGCGATACCGCCCGATGCGAACGTCGGAGTAGCTCGCGCCGGCGCTCCTCGCAGTGTTGATCGCCGTCATCATCAGCTCACGGACTCTGTCATCCGCTGGAATCTCGATGGGACGCGAAATAATCCCGGCCATCGCGTCCGCCGGGTTGAGCAGGCCGGCCGCGGCAATTCCAGCCGCAGTCATGCCACTCTTCTTGAGGAAGTCTCGCCTTGTCTTCATGTGTATGAGGTTGGGGTGATCAGCCTTTCGAATATCGGCCGAGGTACGGGTGGCCGCAATCAGACGATAGCTCTGCAACACGCTGCGCAGCCTGATCTTACAAAAGAATTACAGAAGGCGGACGATGCTTTGAGAGGGGTGGCCGCGTAGGTTACATCCCATGGCGCTACAATCGGTTACGACAAAATCACAGGGATCCTCGCGCGAAGAGCTGCTGGAAGCAGCCTCGCGCCTGAGAGCGGAAGTGGCTCGCAGAATCGTGGGCCAGGAGGTCGTCATCGAGGAGATTCTGATGGCCCTCCTCGCCGGCGGACACGTACTCCTTGTAGGAGTTCCGGGCCTCGCAAAGACTCTGATGATCCGCAGCATCAGCGAGGCGATGCACCTCGACTTCCGGCGGATTCAGTTCACCCCCGATCTCGTTCCAAGTGACATAACGGGAACGGAAATCATGGAAGAAGACACAGCAACTGGCGGTCGGTCCTTCAGGTTCGTGAAGGGACCCATCTTCGCCAACATCGTGCTTGCCGACGAGATCAACCGCGCACCGCCACGCACCCAGGCTGCACTTCTCGAAGCCATGCAGGAACACCGCGTCACCGCTGCGGGCGAGACGATGTCCTTGCCTGAACCTTTCTTCGTGCTTGCGACCCAGAATCCGATCGAGCAGGAGGGAACATACCCGCTTCCTGAAGCTCAGCTCGACAGATTCCTCTTCGATGTCCGCGTCGGGTATCCCGATGAAGAGACGGAAGTGGGAATCCTGAGGGCGACCACAGGCAGCGAAATGGAACCCCTCCGCCCTGTGATCGACGGACATGAAACACGTGAGCTTCAACGCCTCGTT
>JBBREF010000161.1:0-7624 GCA_038203205.1 Gemmatimonadales bacterium
TCGCCCGCGTTGACAAGCTGGGCCGCACGAAGATTTCGGCCGCGATCAACCAGGACGAGAAGCACACGCGCATCGCAGCCGTCGAAAGAGTGAAGCGCGAAATGGCCGACGCACTCGCAATCGAGTTTCCGGAAAATGCGAAAGACATCGGCGGTCTCGTCGGCGACGTCGAATACAATGCGCTTCGCGCGCAGGTGCTCGACACCGGCAAGCGCGTCGATGGCCGCGGTCCGAAGGACGTTCGCGACATCAGCATCGACACCACAGTGCTGCCACGCGCGCATGGTTCCGCACTCTTCACACGCGGGCAGACCCAGGCGCTAGTCGCGATCACGCTCGGCACCGCACAGGATGTGCAGCGCCTTGATTCGATCGACGACAAGGGCGAGACGACGAAGTCGTTCATGCTGCACTACAACTTCCCGCCGTTCTCCACGGGTGAAGTACGACCAATGCGCGGCACGAGCCGTCGCGAGATCGGACATGGAAATCTTGCCGAGCGTGCGCTGCAGAGCGTGCTGCCGCCGTTCGAGGATTTCCCGTATACGATCCGCATCGTCTCGGACGTTCTCGAGTCGAACGGATCGTCGTCGATGGCCTCAGTCTGCGGAGGATCCCTTGCGTTGTTCGACGCCGGCGTTCCGATTCGTCAGGCAGTTGCCGGTGTTGCGATGGGACTCATCAAGGAAGGGAAGAAGTACGCAATCCTCACTGACATCCTTGGAACCGAGGATCACCTCGGCGACATGGACTTCAAGGTCGCGGGAACCGAGACCGGCATCACGTCCATTCAGATGGACATCAAGGTCATGGGCCTCTCGATCGAGATCATGAAGGAAGCGCTCGACCAGGCGCGTGAGGGAAGACTTCACATTCTTGGCGAGATGAAGAAGGCACTCGATGCGCCACGCAGCGACCTGTCGACGTACGCCCCGCGCATCGTCACGATTTCGATCAACCCGGAAAAGATCGGCGAGCTGATCGGTCCGAAGGGCAAGACGATCCGCGGCATTCAGGAAGAGACTGGAGCTGAGCTCACCGTCGACGATGCTGGTCTGGTCACGATCGCCGCGGTTGGCGGGGAAGCGATGGAGCGGGCGCGCCAGATGGTTCAGGCTCTCACCGCCGAGCCGATCATTGGCGACACGTACGAAGGAACTGTGAAGAGCACGACGGCGTTCGGCGCATTCGTCGAGATCATGCCGGGCACCGAAGGCCTCGTTCACATTTCCGAGCTGAAGCACGGCCGCACCGAGAAGACTGAAGATGTTGTCAGCAAGGGCGATCGGGTGAAGGTCAAGCTTCTCGAGCGCGATGAGCGCGGACGCCTCCGGTTGTCGATGAAGGCGCTCGTTCCGAAGCCTGACGCTGGTGAGAGCAACAATGCTTCGCCCTTCGAGGGTTCAGCGCCAGCGGGCGACTCGGCTCCGGAAGCCTCAGCTGATGCAGGCGAAGAGGGTGGCGAAGCGCGTGAGCGCAGCGACCGCCCACGCAGACCACGCAGCCGCACGCCGCGTTCGGGCGGAGGTCGCAGCAAAGAGTGAGCGCATTCGCGACGAAGGATGAAGTAGCACTTCGCCGCACTGTTCTCTCAAACGGACTGACCGTACTCTCGGAGCATATGCCGGGAGTGCGGTCGGTTGCTTTGGGGACGTGGGTGCGCGCGGCGTCGCTCAACGAGCCAGCTCCCGTCATGGGTGTGTCGCACATGCTCGAGCACATGGTGTTCAAGGGTACGCCGACACGAAGCACAAAAGATCTTGCCCTCGCACTGGAAACGCTCGGCGGATCACTCGACGCCTGGACTTCACGCGAGCACACGTCGTACCAGGCGCGCGTTCTCGACGAACATGTCGAGCAGGCGGCTGATGTCCTTGCAGACCTCATCTTCAGGCCGCTCCTCAGGCAGACTGACCTCGATCTCGAGCGAAAAGTCGTGCTCGAGGAGATCAGTACCGTCGACGATACTCCTGATGATCTGGTCTTCGAGCTTCACGGGGCGGAGCTCTGGGGGTCGCACCCGCACGGGTACCCGATACTCGGCACGCGCGAGAGCGTGACCGCACTGACACCCGGCGACCTTCGCGCGCTCCACAACAGAGCGTACCACCCTGGCAACGTCGTGCTTGCGGCATCGGGGAACATCGAGCACGACGAGCTCCTCCGGATTTTATCCGCGACGGGGTGGGATGACATTCCCGCCAGCAGCGAAATGCCGGCGGAGCCTCCTCCGGCAGTGCCGCTTCCGCCGACCGTCCGTCATGTTGAGCGGGAAGGGGCGCAGACCCATATCGTATTCGGGTCGGCGACTATTCCTCACAGCGACCCACGCCGTCATGCCCTTGGACTCGTGGGCATGCTTCTCGGCGGCGGCATGAGTTCGCGCCTGTTCCAGCGAATTCGCGAAGACCTTGGACTGGCGTACTCGGTGTATACCTTCCAGTCGTTCCACAAGGATTCTGGAAATCACGGGATTTATGTCGGCACTGCGCCGGACACCGCCGGTAAGGCGGCCGACGCGATACGGGAAGAACTTGCACTGATCGCCGCTAACGGAATTCCCGATGATGAGCTCATGGCTGGCAAAAGCCAGCTAAAGGGTCAGATTACACTCTCACTGGAGAGTGTGTCTTCCAGGATGTACAGGGCAGCTGGTTCGGAGCTTTACGATGAGCAGTACCGGAGCCTCGATGAGCTTCTTGCGATAGTCGATGGCATCTCGAGCGATACCGTGATGGATGTGTGTCGGGAGTTTTTTTCGCCCGACTCGCAGACGCTTGTGAGCCTCGGACCCCGCGCGGCGTTTTAGGCGCGGAATCATATTACAACCTCTCACGAAATCGAAATGAAGATCGGCGTTCCGAAAGAGATAAAGACAAATGAGAATCGTGTAGCACTCGTGCCTGCGGGCGCTGAGGCGCTCGTTTCCGCCGGGCATCGAGTGCTCGTTCAGGCAAGCGCTGGCGACGGGAGTGGATTCACCGACCAGGACTATATCGACGTAGGTGCGCAGATCGCGCCTGATGCCGCCGCAGTCTGGGGCGATTCCGACATGATCATGAAGGTCAAGGAGCCGATCGCTCCCGAATGGCCGATGATGCGCAAGGGTCAGACGATCTTCACATACTTCCATTTTGCCGCTGACAGAGAGCTCACGCAGGCACACATCGATAGCGGCGCCAGGTGCATTGCGTACGAAACCGTAGAGTTGCCGAGCCGCGAGCTCCCGCTTCTGACGCCGATGTCTGAGGTGGCTGGACGCATGGCAGTGCAGGAGGGCGCAAAGTACCTGGAGAAACTGTACGGCGGCCGCGGAGTTCTGCTCGGCGGCGTCCCTGGCGTTGCGCCGGCCAAGGTCGTGATTCTCGGCGGCGGAGTCGTCGGCATCAATGCTGCGAAGATGGCAGCCGGAATGGGTGCCAAGGTCACTGTGCTCGATCTGTCGCTCGAGCGCCTGCGTTATCTCTCCGACGTGATGCCGGCGAATGTGACGCTGATCTATTCCAACCGTCACAATATTCTGGAGCAGATCTCGACCGCGGATCTCGTCGACGGCGCAGTGCTCAAACCGGGCGCCATCGCACCACGGCTGATTCGTCGCGAAGATCTCAGGACAATGCAACCGGGATCAGTCATCGTGGACGTCGCCATCGACCAGGGCGGTTGTGTCGAGACCATCAAGGCCACTACGCACGAGAATCCGACGTACGTGGTTGACGGCGTGATCCATTATGGCGTAGCCAATATGCCCGGCGGCGTGCCGCGCACCTCTACTCTGGCGCTGACAAACGCTACGTTCCCTTATGCCATGCGGCTCGCGAATCTTGGCTGGAAGCAGGCGCTTCAGGAAAGCGTCCCGCTTCGCAAGGGACTCAACGTCATCGACGGACAAGTTGTGTACCCGGCAGTCGCGGAGGCATTCAGCTTGCCTCTGAAAGACGTCGACTCTTTTCTGAACTAGCACCGGTAACTCAATGCGCTGGCCCTTCAAGAACACATCTTTCTTCCCCGCGAACGCGATTGCCGTCGACCTCGGCACCGCGAACACGCTCATTTACGTCAAGGGCCAGGGAATCGTTCTAAACGAGCCGTCAGTCGTGGCGCTCGATCGCGAGACGAAGAAGATCAAGGGGGTGGGACTCGAAGCCAAGCGTATGCTCGGCCGGACTCCCGAAGGTGTAATCGCGGTAAGACCCATGAAGGACGGAGTGATCGCCGACTTCGACGTAACCGAGAAGATGCTGCGCTATTTCCTCGCGCTCATCATCGAGAACCACGTCTTCAAGGTGAAGCCCCGCGTGATCGTCTGCGTTCCCTCGGGGATCACGGAAGTGGAAAAGCGCGCAGTTCGTGATTCGGCGCTCGGAGCCGGCGCCAAGGAAGTATTCATGGTTGCCGAGCCGATGGCTGCTGCAATCGGTGTGGGACTTCCAGTCGAGACGCCGACGGGCAATATGGTGATCGACATCGGCGGCGGCACTACGGAGATCGCCGTCATAGCCCTTTCCGGCATCGTCAGCGATACGTCGATTCGCACTGGCGGAGATGAGCTCGACATGGCGATTCTGCAGTCAATGCGAAAGAACTACAACCTGCTTATCGGTGAGTCGACGGCCGAGCAGGTAAAGATCCAGATCGGTTCAGCCTATCCAATCGGTGAGGAGCGCGAGATGGAAGTGAAGGGTCGCGACCTCGTTTCCGGAATTCCGAAAAGTATCCGCATTCATTCGGCCGAAATTCGCGATGCCGTGCAGGAGCCGATCCAGCAGATTGTCGGCGCAGTAAGACGTGCACTCGAGATCACACCGCCCGAGCTCGCGGCGGACATCGTCGAGCGTGGAATCGTCATGACTGGCGGTGGCGCGCTCATACGCGGGCTCGACGTTCTGCTCTCCCAGGAGACTGGACTTCCGATTCACGTGGATGAAGATCCCCTGACGTGCGTGGTCCGTGGGACGGGCAGAATCCTCGACGACGAGGAGAAATACTGGTCCGTACTGGCCACCTGAGGTATTTGCAGTGGCCCGTGGAGTACGAAGCAACAGTCGAGTAGATCTGATGGTCCTGGTGGGCGCAGCGCTCCTTGCGGTCGTCGCCCGCGGGCTGCCGGACAATCTTCGAGATCCAGTCGCAAGCTCCATGCGGCGCACGTTTCTCGCGCCCCTGGTGATGCTTCAGGAGCGAGCCGAGGCGAGCCGACGCTCGCTCCTGCTCGACAACACGCGCATAGCCATCCGCGACAGCGTTGCGCTGCGCGCGATGACAGTAAATGCGCTCGAGAAGGAAAACGACAGGCTTCGCCAGCTGATCGGCCTTGGCTCGAGGCTCAAGTGGGGCTTCGTGCCGGCCGAGGCAATTCACGGCCGCGGCATACGGGATGTAACCACGATGACACTTACGGCCGGGTCAAACGCCGGTGTTGCGAGGCTCAGCCCGGTCGTGTCGCCGGAGGGTGTCGTCGGCATGGTCTCGACTGTCGATCCGACAATGAGCGAAGCGATGATCTGGACGCATCCGGATTTCCGCGTCAGCGCAATGTCGGAGGATGGATCTGCGTTTGGCATCGTGCAGGCCCATGCTGCAAGTGCAACAACGGGATATCTGATGGAGCTTCGTGGCATTCCGTTCAGAAGCCAGCTCCCGCCGGGCTCGCAGGTCGTGAGCTCCGGTCTTGGCGGGGTCTGGCCCCGTGGAATTCCCATAGGCACAGTACTTTCAGAGATCAGCACAGCCGAGGGCTGGGCGCGGACCTACCTCGTGCGTCCGGCAGTTTCGCCAGCCGATGTGGGAGCGGTGATGATACTGAAGTCAACTCGTATGGCCGAAGGTTTTGAGAGCGTATGGAGCACTGCCGCCGCAGCCGAAGCTGCTGCGAGACGTATCGTTGTCGCCGGCGATTCGGCCGCTCGGAGTGCTGCACTTGCCGAGGCTGCGGCCCGGCGCGCAGCACTCGAACCCACTCGGCGTGATTCGACGTTCGGTGGACAGGTTCCCGGCGGCCTTCCGCCCGAGCTCATGCCCGACACTCTTTCACGAGCACCGTTTGTTTCTCCGCTAGGCGACACCGCCGCGGCCGCGGCTGCACGCCGCCGCGAGGCAGCAAGGCGCGCTGCCGCCAGGCGCGACTCGATTCGCCGTGACTCGATCCAGCGCGATACAACGTCGAGGCCTTCGAGCCCGACCAGAGGCCTCTGATGAATCTGGGCAGCATGGCCCGCGCGATCGCGACGTTCCTGATCCTGGTTCTGCTTCACTACACGCTCCGCCCGCTCCTCGGGTGGCGCGCGCCGATGGACTTCCTCGTTCTTGCACTGCTTCTCGCCGCGATCAGGGTCCGGCCGGGCTGGGGCGCGGTCATCGGGCTGGTTCTGGGCATCGTATCAGATTCGCTGACGCCTGATGCGCTCGGATCCGGCGCTGTTGCCATGACAATCGTCGGATATCTGGCTTCGTGGCTCAAAGCAGTGTTTTTTGCCGACAACATCGCGCTCAACGCGTTCTTTTTCTTCCTTGGCAAATGGGTGTTCGACGTGATCTACTTCAGCGTCGAGCAAAGACTGGTGGGGGTAGAGCTGCTCCAGCAGATGCTGCTGTGGTCGCCGTTATCTGCCGCCGCCACTGCCATTGCGGGTGTGGTGCTGCTATTCATAATGAAGCCGCTGCTGGAGCCTGCCCGGGTATGAGCTTTCATCCAAATGACATCGCTCGTCGCACCCGCCTGACATCGTACGGTATGTCGGTCGGTTTTGTACTCCTGTTGAGTGCGTTCTTTCGCGCCCAGGTGCTGCACAGCGAATCGTATCAGAAGCAGTCGGAGGAGAACCGCCTCCGCGAGATTCCACTTCCTGCTCCGCGCGGAATCATCTACGATCGGAAGGGCGAGGTCATCGCAGAGAATCTCCCTGCATACTCAGTCTCGATTACGGCTCCAACGCTGGACTCTCTCAAGTCGTCGCTCGGCCAGCTGCAGCAGACCCTCCAGCTAAGCGACTCAGACATAAACGCGGCGATTCGCAGGTACAATCGCGCACCGACCCGGCCGACGGTAATTCTTGCCGACGCGTCGATCGATGTGGTGTCGGTGCTCGAGGAGCACCGCATAGACTACCCGCGCCTGATCATCCAGTCGGTACCGAAGCGGTTTTATCCGGACGCCTCCATCGTGGCATCGTTCGTCGGGTACACGGGCGAAATCTCCGAGAAGGAGCTCAACCTGGAGGACTTCGCCGGCTACAAGCCGGGCCAGATAATCGGAAAGGGTGGACTCGAAAAACAGTATGAGTCTGTCCTGCATGGTCAGGAGGGTGCACGCTTCGATGAAGTCGACGCGCGCGGCCGGCCCGTTACCGGAGTCGGCGAACGCCCGGACAAGGATCCGGTCGGAGCGCCGCCAATCAAGACTAACATCGACCTCGGCCTGCAGAAGTTCGCCGCAAGCCTGTTTGCAGATTCACTGAAAGTACAGGGTGGAGTGATCGCGATCGACCCGAAGACGGGTGGCGTGCTGGTCCTTTATAGTCACCCCAGCTTCGACACGAATCGTTTCACCGGCGGCATCCCCGCCGAGTACTGGAAGGAGCTTCAGGAAGATCCTCGTCGGCCGCTCTTCAACAAGGTGATCCAG
>JBBREF010000162.1:0-7492 GCA_038203205.1 Gemmatimonadales bacterium
GACCGTGGTACGCCCGGCCAGAGCACCCCCTCAAGCTGACGACGCGGAATCGCCTTTCCTCGCTCGAGTATCAAGTACAAACCAGTCGCAAAAACCAACTCCGCCGTCGGCTCAATCACACCAACAGGCGTCTCGATACGAGCATCACCCAGAACGAACAACCGAATCGGACCCGCCGATGGATTCGCCATGCAAGGAAAATATGAGCCTTCCGTCAGCGAAGCGTCAGCGGCAAAAAAAACGTCTCCCTCACCCCCCTCACAAACAACAAAAAACCCCGCCTGAGCGGGGTCCGGTCATCCTTATCTCCAAACAATCGCTACTTCAACTCGAACTCAACCCGCTCCTCGATCGGATGATTGTCGCTCGGCAGTATCGCGATCGCAGTGAACCTACCCTTCAGCTCCGCAGCATCCCACTGCTCGCCGAACGTCGCAACTTCCTTCGACTTGAGAAGCTTGTTCTGAACGCCCTGCGTGAACATCCGCGACTTGCTCCAGCGCCAGACCTCCCTGCCTGCCTCATCCTGAACGATGAACTCGTGCGTACGGCCACTCGGGAATTTCAGCTCCATCATCCGCGTCGTGTTGTTCCGAACCCCAAGCTCAAACTGCACTCGAGCATTCGCGTGCACCGAGAACGTAGAGGTAATCTCCGATTTCGACTTCTCGCTAGTCGCCGAAGCGAGAGTCTCCTTGTGTCCAGTGGTCCCCCGCGCAAACGCGACGGAAGCGGCACAAAGCAACGGAATTATCAGGCGATTTGGCATCAAAAACAGGCGACCAGCGCGCGCGGTGCAGGGTACATCACAAAGTTCACAGTACTTCGGCTGTCAACTTATCAACAAGTAGACGATCGTGCAATACCGAAGTAACACGTAACTCGTGATCAATCCGTGACTTGCGAGCTCGGCCCAGCTTCGGTCTGCGTTCGGTTTTTCCCACATTTGGGCAAACAAACGGCAATGCCGGGACAGTCAAGTGGGAGCCTCAGGAAGCCATTTCAGGCCGCTTGTTAATTTTTTCACAAGCCCCTAAATTTAGCCGCGGAATGAGGGACGAATCGAAACACGACCCGAAACCCGAAAGACCGGCTGACACGGAGCTCAACGTCGGCTCCTTCGCCGGCGTCGGACTCCAGTTCGCTGTCTCAATTGTTCTCTTTCTGTTCCTCGGACAGTGGATCGACCGGAAACTCGGCTCATCCCCTGTTTTCCTCCTGGTGGGAGTCTTCATCGGAGGCGGGGCCGCGTTCTACAGCATGTACCGACGACTCGCCACGGCCCAGAAAGCCGACGACGAACGCCGAAAACGCAGCCACGAGGAGAGACTGAAATGAAGGAGATGGCGCGATCAGCTCTCTTGCTCGTCGCGCTAATCGCCCTCACGGCATGGATGCTCTCGTTCGCCTTCAGAACCGATGCAGAACGCCACGCGCTTCTAGTAAGCGGCGTACTCGCAACCGCGGTTCAGCTGACGGCCTTCGGAATCACCCGGCTCCTCGGACGGCAGAACGCACTGGTGGGATGGGGAATGGGAGCGATCATGCGAGGCACTGTGCTCGCTCTCTACGGCTTCATCTTCGCAGGACTGCTGGGCCTGCCGCTGACAGCGGCACTCGTAAGCTTCGCTGTATTTCTGTTCGCATCCATGCTGCTCGAATCTCTGCTGCTCGCATATGAAAGCTGATAATCAGGACATCATCACTCCACACATCACGGACTCGAACGCTCTCGAGTATCCGTGCTTCGAGCCCGGCTTCGCGTGCCACCTCGAGCTGCCACACTGGGCACCGGTGCACATCGGTCCCCTCACGCTCGACCTCTCACCGACGAAGCACGTAGTCATGCTGCTGATCGCAGCAACGCTCTGCCTGGTCACACTGCTGCTCGCCGCGCGCGCACACAAGCGGCAGCACGTCAGCGCCGGAAAACCAAAGGGTTTCGCAAACGGCATCGAGGCACTCGTCCTCTATATCCGACAGGAGGTCGTCCTCCCCAACGTCGGACACCACGGCGAGCGCTATGCACCGTTCATCCTCACGCTGTTCTTCTTCATCCTGTTCGCAAACCTGCTCGGATTGATTCCATACGGATCGACGGCAACAGGCAACATCTCGGTTACCGCAACGCTCGCCATCATCACCTTCTTCATGGTCGAGCTGGCCGGCATGCGAACACTCGGCGCCGGTTATATCAAGACTGTTGTCTACTGGCCAAGCGACCAGCCCTTCATCATGAAGGCACTGCTGACGCCGCTCATGACGCCGATTGAGCTCATTGGCAAATTCACGAAGCCGTTCGCGCTCGCGATCCGACTCTTCGCGAACATGACCGCAGGCCACATCGTCGTGCTCGCTCTCATCGGCCTCATCTTCACGTTTGGCAGCTATACGCTCGCGCCTCTGCCTCTCATCATGGCGCTCGCGATCATGGTGCTCGAAGTGTTCATCGCGTTTCTTCAGGCTTACGTTTTCGCGCTGCTCGCCAGCGTGTTCATCGGCTTGATCAGAGAGGGCGCACACTAGTTGGTAAGTACTCGGTCACGGGACCGAGGAATTCCGTTGGGGCACGAGGCCCCGCTGACGGATAGCGAACGATGGCGCGGGTTCCATCGACAACTGCAGTGAACAACGGAGCTATACAATGGATTTCTTTCCTCTTCTTCAGGCAGTCACGTACACGCGTGAATTCGCCGCCGCATGGGCCCTCATGGGCGCAGGCATCGGCGCCGGCATCGCAGTAATCGGAGCAGGCATCGGCATCGGCCGTCTCGCCGGCCAGGCAATGGACGGAATGGCGCGTCAGCCGGAAATGGCAGGCCGCATCCAGACGGGCGCAATCATCTTCGCAGCACTCATCGAAGGCGCCGCGCTGTTTGCGATCGTCGTTTCATTCCTGATTCAGGGCAAGTTCACTTTCTAAATCGTTTCCCGGTGATGCGCGCGATCTGCGTGCATCACCGGATTCCTCTTGGTGACATCAATGACTGTACTGCTTCCATTTCTAATGCTGATCCAGGAGCACGGCGCGACCGAAGGCGCCGAGGCTGCCAAGGGCGGGCTGCTTACGCCGTCAGGCGGGCTCATGTTCTGGACGCTCATCATATTCATCCTTCTTTTCTTCATTCTTTCACGCTACGCCTTCAAGCCGATCACAGCCGCTGTCGAAGCGCGTGAAAAGGCGCTCGAAGATGCGATCGCCGGAGCAAAGGCAGATCGTGAAGCCGCCGCTCAGCTGCTTGCCGACCATCGCGCGCAGATCGATGGAGCGAGAGCCGAAGCGCAGAAGATGATCGTCGAGGGACGACAGATTGGTGAGAAGGTCCGCCATGACATGATTGAGGAAACCCGCGTCCAGCAGCAGGACATGCTGGAGCGCGCTCGTCGCGAGATCGAAGGCGAGAAGCAGCGCGCCATTGCGGAGCTGCGCCGTGAAGCAGTCGATCTTGCAATCGCCGGAGCAGGCAAGGTCATCGAGAAGAATCTTGACGACGCGTCGAACCGCCGCATTGTCGAAAGTTTCCTCTCGTCAATTCCATCGCAGCCGTCGAACCGCTGATGCGCGATTCGACGATCGCAAAGAATTACGCCGAAGCGCTCCTCGAGCTTGCGCGCCGCGCCGAAGATCCGGCCGGGTGGGGCAAGTTGATTCGCGATGTCGCTGCGGGGGTGCAGGGCGACATTACACTCAGGCGTTTTCTCGAATCGCCAAAAATCAGCGAAGCACAGAAGAACGACGTGTTCTTCCAGGCGCTGGGCGACCGCGTACCACGGCATTTCCTGCGGTTCCTCCAGACTCTGGTTCGCAAGCGCCGGCAGATGCTGATTCCGGAGATTGCAGTCGAGTACGACAACCTCCTCGACATTCACGAGGGGCGCGTACACGCGACCGTTACGGTCGCAACTGAAAGCACTGACGCTGAAGTATCCGGAATCGCCCGCGAGCTCTCCCGCGTCGTCGGCAAGACAGTTGTCCCTCACATGCAGGTCAATCCCGCAATACTGGGTGGCGTTGTCGTGAAAATCGGCGACACGGTGATGGATGGCTCGGTACGCCGCCGACTTGCGCGGCTCAAAGGGCAGATGCTGGCACACTAGCCTCTGCCTGGGTTCGAAAACCGAAGGCCCGGAACTGACCGTTCCGGGCCTTCGGTGTTTGCGCGATTCAACCGTTATAACAAGCGTCTGGGCCGCATGATTCGACAGTCTGCCCCGATAGCCGTACGGTTTCGATACGGCCATCTAGATTGGGCTGTCCGGAACCTTTGCCGAATCAGCTGAGTTTAAGCGTATTGGTCATCTACCCAACATCAGGGAGGCGCGTGTTGAGGAATCAGAAGTCGTCGTTTAAGCTCGCAGTTGCATTGGCCGCGTCGTTCGGCCTCGCAGTCATTCCAGCCGACGCTCAGCAAACAAGTCCTGCTGCCGCTGCTGAAGAGCTGCTCAATGCGGACCGCGAGTTTTCGCGCAGGAGTTCGACGGCAAAGATGAACGTTGCCCTGCCAGCGATGTACGCCGACGACATCATCATGCCGGTTCCTGGCGGTCGCTTCATCGAGGGGAAAACCGCGGCGATCGAGGCTCTGAACGTCAATCCCGCCAACGCTGGGAGCAGCGCAAGCTGGGTCCCGATTCGTGGTGGCATATCTGCAGACGGACAGCACGGTTTCACGTTTGGGTACATGACTGTGACTCGGGCCGACACTGCTGACACTCACTTCAAGTATCTCGCCTACTGGGTGAAGAAACCCGAAGGCTGGCGCGTCGCCGTCTATAAAAGAGCGCCAAGACCTGCGGGAGATGTTTCCCTCGCTTTGATGCCACCCGCGCTTCCGACGCGCATGGTGCCACCGTCGATGGACGCCAGTGCGCTAACGCATCACGCCACGAGTATCGACAAGGCCGAGCGCGATTTTTCCGATGAAGCGCAGACGATCGGTCTGCCTGCGGCATTCGCCAAGCATGGAAGCAGCGATGCCGTCAACATGGGACGAGGCCCTTCGTTCGAAGTAAGCGCTGCGGCGATCGGCAAGTCGATGGATCAGGGTGGGCCACCCGAGCCCAGCCCGGTGTCGTGGGCGCCCGATAAAGTGATTGTGGCGTCGAGCGGCGATCTCGGCGTAACCATCGGGATGATCCGCGGGAACAAGCCGGAAGCAGATGGCAGCCGCGCAGCATTTGCTTTCTTCACGATCTGGAGAAAAGCTGCTATCGGCGATCGCTGGTTGTACGTGGCGGAGTAGCCGGCCGGGCCGCGGCCCTGATTGCGGGGCCGCGAAAAAATTGCTCGAAGAGTTTCCCGGTCCATTCATCGCCCGAGGTGACTCGCTGCTTTGTCGATGCAAGAGTGATCGTCTTGAGCATCGTCGTCAGTGAATCGCCGCGACCCAGAGCGATCCGCACCTGCTCGTCGACATCGGCCAGCATCGCCTGCACCTGGCGCAGGTATGCGGCATCGCGCATAACCGGGCCGTGACCGGGGATCATCGCAACTGGCGCGCGCCGGGCAATCGAGTCGAGGACGGAGCGCCATTCAGCCGGATGTGAGTTGAAAGCGAACGGCACAGGGGAAACCAGCAGATCTCCGACGGCGAGAATTTGCCCGTCGGGCACTTCGACTACCAGGTCGCCACGCGTGTTGCCACGGCCAAACCACAGAACATTCACGACGCGGTTGCCAAGGTCGAGCGACATTCGATCCTTCACCGCCGGGCCCTCGACAGTAAGCGCAAAAGAGGGCAACTCAGCGAGATACTGCTTGATGATTCTCAAAGCCGACGTGAGTGACTCGCGCTCACCGTTCGACACCGGAAGGCTGTCAGCGCCAAGGCCGCCTGCAAGCAACCTCTCGTATCGCGCAATCAGGGGTGGCGCGCCTCCGCGCGTACCGTCCCTGTTCGGCCCGCCGAGCGCGACAACGTCTGCGCGTGTATTCTCGTGCAGCACGAACTGCACATCGGGGAAGGAGTCACGATAAACCTGATTGCCGGCTAGATGATCATCATGCCAGTGCGTGTTGACCACGTAACGCACGGGCTTGCTGGTCAGCGAGCGAATCACCTCGAGCGTTTCCAGTGTGGCCTCGCGAGTGAACTGGGCGTCGACGACGAGAACCGCCTCACTGCCAACTACGATCATCGAGTTCGCATTGACGGCGAGACCGAGTGGCTCCCGCCTGACCACAGCGTACACACCGTTCGCGAGCCGCGTCAATTCCACGCGCTTCGGAACTGAATCGGCGAGAGCAAATGAAAGACCGTTGCGGAGTTCTGCGTGCGGAGACGCGAGAAGAAACGCCGCCATTAATGCAAAGACCCAGCCGAATACCTTTACGCCGTGACTTGTGTTCATATTCGGACAATAGGGCCATCCGCGTTTGAAGGCTTGTACATTGTTGCTCCGGTTTACATCGCCAATCCACCAAACACGACATGACCACCGTACTCGCAGCTGTGATGTCGGAGCCTGAGGCTCCGATACAGGTTCGCCAATTCCCGAAGCCCCTTCTCCACGACGGGGCAGCAACTCTCCACACACTCTATTCGGAAGTGTGCGGGACTGATGTTCACCTCTGGAAGGGAAAACTCGCCGGCGTTCCGTATCCCCTGATACCTGGGCATGTCGCGATTGGCCAGCTCTCAGAAGTGAATGGGAAGATCACCGATGTCGATGGCGGCGAATTCAAGGAAGGTGACATGGTGACGTACCTCGACGTTCACGAGACGTGCAATCACTGCTACCACTGCCTCGTTGCGAAGCAGCCAACTCGGTGCCCCTCACGGAAAGTATATGGGATCACATACGGTGCGAATGACGGTCTTCTTGGCGGATGGTCACAGGCAGTATGGCTCAAAAGCGGCGTTAAGCTCGTGCGCATTCCTCCCGGACTCGCACCGGAAGCGTTCATCGGAGGCGGATGTGGTCTCGTGACAGCCCTCCACGCGGTGGACAAGACTGAGATCAGGCTTGGTCAGAGCGTTGCCGTGTTGGGAGTTGGCCCTGTGGGCCAGTCAGCCATCGCGCTCGCAGCGCTCTCCGGTGCTTCAACGATAGTCGCCATCGGCGCGCCCGACGACCGCCTGGCTTTCGCGCGGAAAATGGGCGCCACGGCAACGATTTCACTGGATGTCCCGGCTGCCGAGCGCGCGGCGTCGGTGCGTGAAATGACGAGCGGGCGCGGAGTCGATTCGGTAATCGAGGCCGCTGGAAGCCCGGGAGCTGTGGGAGACGCTCTCGACATGGTCAGGGACGGGGGTCGGGTGGTGGTTTGCGGCCAGTACACCGACAACGGAGACGTATCGATCAACCCGCACAGGCAGATCAACCGGAGGCACGTTGAGATTCGCGGGTGCTGGGGATCCGACTACTCGCACTTTCACCGGGCTGTCGAGCTCGTGGCTCACTACGGTCATCGTATACCGTGGTCCGAGATGGTTGGGCGGCGGTTCGCGCTCGAGGAAACCGGCGAGGCGCTGAGAGGCGTCGAGTCGCG
>JBBREF010000163.1:0-7469 GCA_038203205.1 Gemmatimonadales bacterium
TGTATACGACTTTGTTCACTACGCCTGTCGGCGGGCTCACCCCGGTGTCACGCGATTTCTCCTTCCTGCCCAGTGACGGCAGTGAAGCGAGCCACGTCTCAACCTGAGGCTTGATCGCGACCGTGTCGATATTCCCAACGAGGACGAACGTAAAATCGCTCGCATCAGAAAAACGATCCTTGTAAAAGGCGAATGCCTTCTTCAAGTCAGCCTCGGCGAAAACAGCGGGAGTGATCGGTCGCGCTCGGAAGGCGTTCTGCGACATCGTCACCTGCACCGTGTCCCCGAAAACTTGCTCGGGGTTGAGACCACGATTTGCGAGTAAGGGACCAACCTGGTTCCTGAAGGCCTCATATCTCACGCTATCCAGTCGCGGTGCGGTAAGGGTGAGATACGCGAGCTGGAACATCGTCTCGATGTCCTTTGGCGAGCTGCTTCCCCGCAGGCCCTCCGTCGTCTCGCCGATCACCGGAGCGACCCCCGCCACCTTGCCAGTGAGTTTCTTGCCAAGGTCGACAGCATTGAAGGAGCCGAGTCCGCCAAGCGGGACGATCTGCTGTGCGAGCGCGGCGGACATGTAGTCGGCGTCGCTCGCCAGCGAGTTACCGCCAGGACTGTACGCCGAGAACAACACCTGGTCTGCCTTGAAGTCCGTCGCCTTCACGATCACCCGGGCACCGTTCGACAGCTTCCACTCGGCGCCGTCGATTCCAGGAAGGGCCTTCGACGATACAATCCTGCCAGCCGCCGGCGTGGTTTCAACCAGGCTCGCGCCGGAGAGATTCTCGACGTAGGCCGCGACAGTTGCATTGGCCGCTCGACCGAACGCGGCAAGAATTCCCTCGCGCGTTGGACCTGGTACGCTGTCCTTGACTGGAGTCTGCGCGATGATCACCTGATTCTCCTCGGTAATCCACTGGCTGGCGAGGCGGTTCACGTCGGACAGTGAAACCGTGGGCATCAGCTCCTGGGCGATCTTGTACTCGTACTCGATTCCAGGGACTGCTTCATCCTGGAGATAGTTGCTGATGTACTCCTCGACAAATGATCCCGATTGCGTCCGCTCGCGCTCGGCGTACGATCGCTCGTAGCCTCTAAGCACATCCTGCTTGACGCGATCGAGTTCTGTCTGAAGAAAGCCGTGCTGGTCGACTCGGCGCGCTTCAGTGATGAGCGCTTCGATTCCGCGCTCGACACCACCATCCTTTACGCCTGCCGCAAGCGTGAACGCTTCGGCGTTGCGCGCGAAGAAACTCGACTTCGAAGCTCCTGCACCGAGGAAGGGTGCGTCCGGCTTTTCGGTAATTTCCGAGAAGCGGCTGTTGAGCATCCGCAGGTAGATCCGCTCGATCAGCATCGTGCGATAGTCGCCGACTGTCTCGACGTTCGTTGCCGGCATCTTGTAGATGAGGTTGACGCTCGAGCTCGTCGCTTCGCGGTCGCTGGCAATCGCGATGAGAGGCTCCTTGTTCGAAGGCACGTCGTACAGTGTGCGCACCGGCGGGTTCGGGCGTGCCGCGATCTTCGAGAAGTGCTGCCTTATCTTTGCTTCAATTGCAGCAGGGTCAAAGTCGCCGACAGCGACGACGGCCATGAGGTCAGGGCGATACCAGTCGCGGTAGAAGCGACGGAGCTTTTCGGCGTCCGCGGACATGATGCTCGCTTCGGTTCCGATGGGAAGCCGCTCGGCATAACGTGAGCCCTTGAACGCAATCGGAAGCCACTGCTGAAGCATTCGGTCACTGGCCCCTTTTCGTCCGCGCCATTCCTCGCGGACTACGCCGCGCTCGTTGGCGATTTCAGTCGAATCGAACAGCTGGCCGTGCGCCCAGTCCTCCAGAATCGTGAATGCCTGGTCGACAATACGCGCAGTGTCCGTGGGGATCGGCAGGATGTACACAGTTTCGTCAAAGCTCGTGTACGCATTGAGGTCGGCGCCGAATCGGACACCGATCGATTCCAGGTACTTGATGAGATCGTTCTTCTTGAAATGGGTCGTCCCGTTGAACGCCGTGTGCTCGAGGAAATGGGCGAGTCCCAGCTGGTCTGGTGATTCCTGGATGGAGCCGGCGTTTACGACGAGTCTGAGCTCAGCCCGCTTCTCGGGCCGGGAATTCTGCCGGATGTAGTAGCGTACGCCGTTCGGCAGAGTGCCGATCGTCACCTTCGGATCAGTGGGTAGCTTCGTAGTCAGCGGGGTCGGCGTTGTCGCCGGGGACTGCGCGATTGCGGGTGCTGCAAGAGCGAGCAGCCCGAAGACAAGAAATGCTCTCATTGATGGAGAATTGGATTGAGGGTCCTCAGGCTACGTGCGCTTCTCGACTACAATGGTATATCGACCCGCGAGGGCGGCGATGGTTCCGATCGCGATCCATACAGGCGCGAGAACGACCCCGACGATTCCGAGTGTAAGTGGAATCTCCAGCAGTGACTTGCCGGCTTCGTTCCTGATCGTGATCCGTCGGGCGTTTCCTTCGCGGACGATCTGCTTCACTTTTTCCAGAAGCTTATCGCCACTGACTGTGTGCTCTTCGGTCGTGCCGGTATTCGATGTGGTCATTGGTGTGTAGTTTGGTTTTGACATCATCTCTACGGTAGAGGCCGGCGAAAGTGACAACTGAGTGTAGCGATGTTGACCACTGAACCGCTACCCACCGCGATTTTCCTCGCGGTGTTCGGGGTGCTGCTGATCGCCAGCGTGATATTCAGCCGGGCGACTGAGCGATTCCCGGTTCCGGTTGCCCTGATTTTCCTCGTGATCGGGGTTTTGGCCGGATCAGAGGGATTCGGCGGAATCGCGTTCGAGGATTACGCGTTTGCCTACCGGCTCGGCACCGTCGCGCTCGTTCTCATTCTTTTTGATGGTGGATTGAACACACCTCTCAAGTCCGTGAGAAGTGTCGCCGCTCCGGCTGCCGTGCTGGCAACTGTTGGTGTCGTAGGCATCGCGTCGATGCTCGCCTTGTTCGCGCATGCGATCGGGCTCGGCTGGCCCGCTGCGCTCCTGATCGGCGCCGTCGTGTCGTCAACTGACGCGGCTGCCGTATTCGCCGTGTTGCGAGCGAGTGGTGTTCATCTGCAGCGCCGGGTTGCTGCAACGCTCGAGGTAGAGTCGGGATCGAACGACCCGATGGCGGTGATTCTCACAATGGTCGTGACCCATGCGCTTGTCGCTGGCTCCGATGCTGTTGGATGGCACACGCTACTGAGCGTAATCATCCAGATCGTGATCGGTCTTGGGGCGGGGCTCGCGGTGGGATTCGGGATCTCGGCTCTTCTTGGTCGAACGATGCCGCCGTCCGGTGGACTTGTCGCGGTCATGATGATTGGTGCCGCATTTCTGGCGTTCGCTCTTCCGACGCTCATCAACGGCAGCGGCCTGCTGAGTGTTTACGTGGCCGGAATCATACTCGGCAACGGTCGACTGCCGTACAAGGGCGCGCTGCTTCGAATCCACGATGCGCTCGCCTGGCTTAGTCAGGTAACGATGTTCCTGATGCTGGGGTTGCTCGTGTTCCCATCGCGACTGATGGAGATCGCACCGATCGCAATCGCTATCGCCGCGTTCCTCACAGTTGTTGCGCGTCCGCTGGTGGTTGCGCTTTGCCTGATTCCTTTCAGGTACCGGAAGAAGGAGATCGCATACATATCCGCAGTTGGTCTTCGCGGAGCCGTTCCGATTGTGCTCGCCTCGTATCCCGTGCTCGCGGGTGCGCCGGGAGCGTCGCGGGTATTCGATATCGTGTTTTTCGTAGTGGTGATAGGAGCGTTCATTCCGGGGTCCCTGGTGTCCTGGCTCGCCGGCCGCCTTGGTGTAGAGAGGTCTGAACCCCCACCGCCTCAGGCGATCCTTGCGATAGAGTCGATGGAGCCGCTCGATCGCGACCTGATGTCGTTTTACATAGACGAAGCGCTGCCGGTGGCCGGGGCAAGCGTGTCGGAGCTGACGTTTCCGTATGGCGTGGCGATCACGCTGATTGTGCGAGGGCGCCAGCTCGTTGCGCCGGAGCAGGATACCGTTCTCCAGCCTGGGGATCACGTATACATCATCACGACGCCGGACGACCTGCCGTTGGTACAGCTGATGTTTGGTCGGGCCGAATCGCACTACTGATGGCCCGAGGGTGAATCGACGGGCTGACGCGGCTAGATTACGGTTTGCAGGAGAAGACCCGGTAGCTCAGTTGGTAGAGCAACGGACTTTTAATCCGTAGGTCCCGGGTTCGAGACCCGGCCGGGTCATGCTGAAGGATTGAGCCGCCGTCCAAACCGAGGCTCGTTGGGCCACGACCAACCGGTGGCTCGTTTCTGTGGTGATTTGCGCGTTAAGGGATGTGACCAGACAACCATCCCCGGAGGCACGCATGTCACGGCAGTCGATGCGGCGAAATTATCTACTGATTCCACTTGTATTTGCAGCTCTTGCGGGCTGTCAGGACAGCGTCACCCCAAGCATGACCGGGCCGAGTGAGAACCTGAAGCCCCGATTCTCAGCATTTCCCGGCACCAATGGCAAGATCGCTTTCACAAACGGTCTCGGTGGGATCGGCACGATCAACCCCGATGGCTCAGGTCGCGTGATGATTACGACCGATGGTTGGTCCCCAGCCTGGTCCGCGGACGGAACCAAAATCGCATTCTCGAGCAATTCCCACGGCGACAACAACATCTACGTGATGAACGCCAACGGTAGCGGCAGACTCCAGCTCACCTCCCACCCTGCCAATGATGACAACGCCTCCTGGTCGCCGGACGGCACCAAGATCGCGTTTTCAAGCGACCGGGACGGACAGTCCAGAATATATGTGATGAATTCTGATGGCACTGGTGCATCTGCCCTTACGAACCGCATCGGCGACGGTGATGACAACGTGCCTTCCTGGTCTCCTGACGGAGCAAAAATCGCGTTCACGAGCGGCCGCGGTACCGGGTTCCCGCAGATCTATGTCATGGACGCAGACGGCTCGAATCAGACGGCGTTGACCGCCAGCACCAGTTGGGAGCACGCTCCACGCTGGTCTCCGGATGGCAGCCGGATTGCGTTCCAACATCAGGAAGTGCTGAACGCTGCCCCCGACGTATACGTGATGGACGCGGATGGCTCCAATGTGACGAATCTGACGGCAAGCCCCACCATTGGGGAGTGGACGCCGACGTGGTCGCCGGATGGGACGAAGGTTGCCTACCTCAGCTACGCTGGCGGCAACGGTGCGATATACGTCAGAGCTGCTAACGGGTCGGGTGGAGACGCTGCGATCCCGAACAGCTCCGCCGCCGTTTATCTCGACTGGCAGCCGGAACCCGTAGGTCCCGTTTGTGTGTTTGGGCCAACCATCTATACACGTGAAAAGGGAAGACCCCTCCACGAGACCGCACAGATCTCCGCCGCACCCGGAAGCTACATCGTGGACCTTGACGAACTTGGCAGCAGCGGCGCCGATGCAGTCGTCAGGCTAAACGGAGTCGTGATAATGGAAGGACGAGGTACGACCGGCGAAGTCGGCCCGCGCCATCTCACAGTTCCCGTTTATCTAACCGCCAATAACGCGCTCGAAGTAGAGCTGCGCGGAAAGAAGGGATCTGTCCTTCAGGTGAAAATCTGTTCGTCGGGCAGCCAATGTTATCCGAATCTCCCGGCACCCGTGCTGGAACTCCAGGGGACCGTGGTCGAGAACGGCTATGCCACATTCGAGCTCGACGTTCCGAATTACGCGCAATTCCCGGACGCGCTGTTTGCACAAGCTCCCGACCTCGCTGCCTGTGGGCTCAACACCAGCGCATCGCGCACGTACGTGGACATCTTCGATGGCGCAGGGAATCGGCTCTTCGGATTCTGTTCACTAGGAGCCGCGGCCGACATGAACGGCATCTACTTCGCGACACCGGTCGCTCAGTACCCGGCCGAGGCTTACATCGTCATCCACGACCGGCGGTGCAACATCAGTTACACATCAAACCGAATTAACCTCGCTTTGATCTTTTGATCGCCAGCCCTCGCTGAACGAGGGGGAATGCCTCCCGGTGTGCTGCACCGGGAGGCATTTGCTTAGTCCCTGATGATCGCTGGACCAGATCGTGTGCGTGGCTCGTTTTCATTGGCTTTTGCGCGTTATTAGGGATAGGGGCTCACCACCATCCCGGAGTAACGCATGACAATGCGCACGATATACCGAAATGCTATTCTGATTCCGATCGTCTTCGCCGCCCTGACAGGCTGCCAGGACAGCATCACCAACACAACGGCACCGAGCGAATCACTAAAACCCCGGTTCAGCGCATTCCCAGGCAGCAACGGCAAAATTGCGTACCGCGGCGAAAATGGAGGCATCTACACGATCGACGCCGACGGCTCGGACGCAACGGAACTCATATCAGTCGGTTCCGGACCAGCGTGGTCGCCAGATGGTACCAGACTGGCGTTCTACAGTCCGGCTGACGGCAACAACGAGATCTATGTAATGGAGGCCGACGGCTCTGGCCCAACGCAACTCACGTCCAGCACTTCAGTCTCGCTTTCCAACCCTTCCTGGTCGCCAGACGGAAGCAAGATTGCTTTCCAGAATGACTCTGACGGCAAGATCTACGTGATGGATTCGGATGGAAACAATGTTACCGCGCTGAGCGACGGCCCGGACAGCTGGCCCACCTGGTCCCCTGATGGAACCCGGATTGCGTTCTCCAGCGTTCGCGATGCCGGTCAATCTGCGATCTACGTCATGGATGCGGCTGGTACAAATGAGACGCGGCTTACCAATGATGCCGGATGGGATGACTACGATCCAGGCTGGTCGCCCGATGGCAGCAAGATCATCTTCACACGGTCAGTCAGCACGGGAGGCCTCGCAGATATCTACGTGATGAGCGCATCCGGTATGAGCGTGACCAACATTACGAACAGCTCGGATCTCCATGAAGTGTCGCCCGCTTGGTCACCCGACGGAACCAAGATCGCCTTCATCAGGAATGACGGGGTCAACGTCGATCTACACTACATGTCCAGCAGTGGCTCTGGACAAACGAACATCACCAGCACCCCTGCGGGTGAGGGCAATCCCGACTGGCAGCCACTTCCGAGCACCGGAACGTGCATTTTTGGCCCCACCGTTTACACACGTGGCAAGGGAACGCCGGTGCAGGTCACCGAGCAGATCACTGCGACCCCTAGCAACTACGTGATCGACCTTGACGACCTCGCGAGCCAGGGCGCGGACGCGGTGGTGAGGCTCAATGGCGTACTGATACTGGACGGACGTGGTACAACCGGGGAAATAGGCCCTCGCCATCACACTATCGCAGTTACCCTGATCGCGAGCAACGTCCTCGAAGTCGAGGTGCGCGGGAAAAAGGGATCTGTGCTCCAGGTAAAGATCTGTTCGGCGGGCTGACTTCAGATGTTGCGCCAACGCGCCATTGGCGGCCATTCTTGCAGCCAATGGCGCAACTGCACCCGTCTACGACAACAGACCTTC
>JBBREF010000164.1:0-7289 GCA_038203205.1 Gemmatimonadales bacterium
GGATGAGCGCGACGCTACATGGACGCCCGGTACTTTCGCGAGGGCATTGATGATCTCCTCGGTCATGCCGTCGCTGAAGTATTCGTTCTCGGGATCAGCGCTCATGTTGGCGAGCGGCAGCACGGCGATCGCCTTTGGTCCAGGCGTACCCTTTGGTTCTGTAATGAACCGAACCGCCCCTGTCTCGCCAGTGCGAAGGATGGCTCGCAGGGAGTCGGCAAACTCTGCACCGGTTCGGTATCTGTCCGCGGGGGAGCGCGAGAGTGCGCGGCTAAGTGCCGCCTCGACGACATCGGGAACATCGCGGGTGATCTTTACGCTCGGCACGGGTGACGCGAATCGTTTCGCGATGATGGCCTGTGCGTTCGGGCCGGTGAATGGCGGCTCGCCAACGAGCATTTCATACAGCACGCAACCGAGGCTGTAGAGATCGCTCCGGCCATCGATAGACGTTTCGCCACTCGCCTGCTCAGGACTCATGTAAGCCGGAGTGCCGACGGCAAGACCTGTGTGCGTTATCGATGTCCCCGCGCTCACCGCCTTGCCGATGCCGAAGTCAGCGACGAGTGCCGCGCCCTCGTGCAGCAGGATGTTCTCAGGCTTGATATCCCGGTGGATCACCTGCTGGCGATGCGAGTAATCAAGTGCCAAGGCGACTTCCGCAGTAATGCGTAAGGCATCCTCGAGCGAGAGCTGTCCTTCTCTCGCGATGCGATCGCGCAGCGACTGTCCTTCCATGTTAGGCATGACGTAGAAAAGCAGCCCGCCGGCCTCACCGGAGTCGAAGACGGGAAGGATGTGCGCATGCGTCAGCCGCGCTGCCATCTTGATTTCGCGCAGGAACCGCTCGGCCCCGATCTCCGCTGAAACATCGGGGCGGAGGACTTTGACAGCGACCGTGCGCTCATGGCGCAGATCGCGAGCGAGAAACACAACCGCCATTCCGCCCTCGCCAAGCTGTCGCTCCACGTCGTAGCGACCGGTAAGCCCGGATGTCAGGCGCTGCTGGAGGTCATTCACGCCCTAATACTGGGCTGGCGGGTCATTGCCAGTCAAATGCGTTCCTACCCGACGCTTGCGCCCCGCCTCACTCCCAGGCTCAATATCTTCGAGATGAGGTCGCCGTACGTCATACCGACGAGGTCTGCCGCCGATGCGATTTCCTGACCGTCTGATATGTCGGGATTGGGATTGGCATCGAGAAAGTACGGCACGTTTTCGGCGCTCAGCCGGAAATCGATCCGCGCGTACCCGTCAAGCTCGAGCGTTCGATATATGCGCTTCGCAAGGTGCGCAATTCGTTCCGCAACATCAGGCTCGAGCCCCTCGGCCGTCCTGAGCTCGATTCCGCGCTTCGCCTGGTACACGAGATCGTGCTTTGCCTTTGCAGTGGCAATCAGCGGCGCATTCGCTGGAAGGTTCTCGAACACGAGCTCGACAGGCGGGAGCGCGACGAGACGGTCGTTTCCGAGCACTGCGACGTATATCTCCCGCCCCGCAATGAACCGCTCGGCAATCGCATCGGTACCAACGTTGTCGTGCACGAAGGCAACGCGCTCTGCCAGTTTTGCGTCGTCCTCGACGAGCGAGGCCTGCGCGATCCCGTACGAGGCGTGCTCCATGAGGCTCTTCACGAACAGGGGAAACTCGAGCTTCTTCGGCCGGCGAGTGCGGTGTCCCCTTGGAATCACGAGAAAATCGGGAACAGGAATGCGATGATACGCGAGCAGCTTCTTCGAGAGTGACTTGCTGCGCGCGAGAATCAACCCGCGAGGATTGCATCCGGTATAGGGAACCTGGAGCAACTCCAGCAGGCTGACGACGTTCTGGTCGAACAGGACGTTGTTGTGAAACTCCTCGAGCAGATTGAACACGACATGCGGCTTGAACTCCTCGACCGCGTCGCGAATCGGAAGAAACTCATTCTGCACGCCGAGCGGCCTGGCCTCGTGGCCGAGTGTGCGGAGGCATTGTATGACGTCGAATTCGGCCTGGAGGGCGAGCGCTTCCTGGGGCGCTAGACCGTCCAGCGAATCAGGTGGCACGTGGTCGGGATGCATCAGCACCAGAACGCGCAGCTTCTTCATAGTGCGATCCAGTCGCGGCGCCGCTCGGTGTAGAGGAAGTGCATCGTTTTCACCGTGAGGAGAACAGCGAAGTTCATCCTCAGCTGGCGGTCTCCGCCTACCGCGCGCAACTTGAGCTCGCGTGACCGGCGCAGCATCATGCCGAGCACGACGTCGAGCGTGAATTCATATTCGCCGGTCCACTTGGCGACCATTTGTCTGATCTCCCTGCGATTGCGCCGCAGAAATGCTGAAGCGAGCGGCTGGTTTCGATGCGACGACGAGTCTGAGAAGATGCGTTTCAGGTCGCGGTCGTAGATGTCCGGGAGCACGTCGGTGTATTTCGCCTTGCGTTCTTCGTAATGCTGCTCGAGCGTCTTCGTTATAGTAGTGAGGGGCTCCATGCGCCTCCTGGTGGCGACCAGCGGCGGTTTGTCGGCTACCTCGCTCATCAGCTCGTCGACGTACTCCAGCTTCTTGAGCGCGGGCCAGCCCGCGTAGCGCTTACGCCATTCACCACGCGGACGAAGCCATACCGCGAACGTCTCGGCGAAATCCTCATCCGGATGGCTCTGCGCGTACCACAGCCGCAGGTGCTGTACATAGCGTTTGCTCGCGGGGTTCGGCCGGTAGTAGTCGGGGTATCGCTGTGACGATTTTCCGAAGAGGCGTTGCCATTCGCGTCGACGCTGGAGTTGGTAGCCGTGTTGAATCGCATGCCCAGTCTCGTGGCGCATGATGCGCATGAACTCGTCCCGGGTGCCGCCTTCGACGTCTAGCATCTGGCTCCGCTCGAGCCTGATGAGACGCGGGTGTGCCAGGTAGAACGGGATAGCGAAGCCGGGCACGCCCTGCGGTGAGAACCATTCTTCGGAGAGCCAGATGTGCGGACGGAGGCGGAAACCCCGCCGCTCCAGTGTCTCATAGAGGGCGTCGATTCGCGGCTCGAGCCAGGTCCCTTCTATAGAAAGGCCCAGGTCCTTGATGCGGAGCTGCAGCAGCCGCTCGGTGGGCCACGTTGCCCAGGGGAATCGTCGTTTCGTTGCAGGCATGTTGTGCCGGAGAAATATGCATGGAGAAACCGGGAGCGGGCGGAAACGACCTCACGGTTGAACGCGAACGCTGTTTCCCAGCGCGCAAACCTGAGGGCTCACCTGCGGCTCCGCACCGGGTTGCGAGTTGGTTTCGCGCAGGAGAATCTGCAATGATTTCCAGTCTGTAGTGGACGGAGAACGATCCCATGATAAATCAACTGTGCGGATAAAACCGCTTGCCCTTCGCGTTCGGTTGGCGTTCCAGGCATCCTGTCCGCCGAGCCGTACGGCGCCGTGAATCAGCAAATCCTTCCACTGGGCGACGCCCCCATCCTTCATGGCTATGGACATGAGATTGTCAGCTTGCTCACGAGTGCATGACTGCGTCCAATAGAGGTAGTCGTGCAATATGGCTGCGTTGGCGTATTCGCCAGCGCGAGGCAACAGCGGCTCCGCGAAGTCAGGCACGCTTGCGAGGTCGCTCACGAATCCGGCAGGCACGATCAGAACATGAGGCGTGTTGCCGAAACGATGGATGAGATAGCCCTGGAGCATCCAGTTCCTTCCATCGCTGAACGATTCGATCAGTGGAATAGCCGTGATGCCCAGGCGCGGCGGCTTCGACCTCAGATCGATACTGTCGGCCAGCGCGGGATCCATCCCGTCCTCATGCAGACGGCGAAGCTTGAGCAATTTCCGGTAAAGTGTGTCCTGCCGCGCAATCTCCGGCAGTAGCGCGCCGACCCCCTGGTGATCGAGCGCCGCGGATCTGCGTCCCAGCTCGGCAACGCCTGCATCGAGTTCAGCCTTTGCGCGATGGAGCGCCTGGGCGACGCGTCGCTGCTCCTCGGCAGCGGGATCGGCACCGCTTCCACCGGAGCGGCAGCCAACCATGGCAACCGACACGAGGAGAATGACGGCTCGGCCTACCCGACAAATCTTTGACTCGATATGCAATATCCTGGGCGTTTTCGTGTGTCTTCAAGATATGATCGCGCGCCGTCGTCGCGAATACCTCAGGGCAGCTGAATCTTTTTGCGCTATCGGGCGGAGGAAATCGCTCGAGCGTGTTTTGCGAGCAGCACATCTTCAGTTCCCTGCGCCAGCGCGAGCGATATGTACTTTCTTGCATCGTCTAAATTTCCGTTGCGATACGATGCCCACGCCATCATGTCGTGACCGTATACATCCTTGCGGTCGCTTAGCTCCCGCCGGGCATGACGCAGTATTTCGGCGCGATCGTAAGCGGTACCGTGATCGAGAAGATACAGCCCCCACTCACGATGGATGATGCCGGGTTGGTCGCGTTCGCTGACTGACATTGCCCTGGCGTAACCCGATGCCCGAGCCGTGTCGCCCAGCTGTGTGTACGCTATGCTCAGGGTAGTCAGTATCGACGGGTCGAGTTGATCCGCCGTCGCCTGTTCCCCGAAGTCGATTGCCTCGACCCATTCGCCCCGTGCGAGCGCGGCGCGAGCGAGCCCGCCCAGCACGCGCACGTCTCCCTGGTTCAACGCGAGGCCACGCACAAACGCAGATTCGGCAGCCGCAATATTGCCGACTCGCAGCTCGAGGTCGCCCAATCTGTAGTGAAACCATGCAACCTGCTCGCGCGGCAGGTCGTCCCGAAGTTTCACCCCTTCAATGGATCTCACGAGTATAGCCCGCGCTCTTCCGGCTTGGCCAGTGAGCTCATGCCAGCGCGCGAGGCGGGCTGCAGTGGTGAAGTTGCGCCCGTCGTAATTGACCGCGTCGAAACGTGCGGCAGCCGATTCATATTCCCCAAGCTCGAGCTCGATCTCGCCGAGCAAAGCGAGATGCGACGGAGTGCCTGGATTGAGCGAGTCGAGCTGCATTACGACTTCTTTCGCGGCCTGGAACTCGTGTTTCGTCATCAGAACGCTTGCCAGCAGCTCGAACGCTCCGTAATTCCGTTGCGTTCGTTCAGCGATCGATTCGCGAGCAAGAACCTCGGCCCGGTCCAGATCCCTGTTCGATCCCGTGCTGCGAGCGCGCGCGAAGATCAGGCGGGCAAGAACCGAGCGGTCGAGAGCGCTGGTTGAATCCTCTGCCAGACGCTGAGTGTAGAATGCGATATCCCGGTCGCGCACGTCGCTCTCGTCAAATGATGCAGCCGGCAGTGCAATCAATTGCCTTGCACTGTAGGAGTCTGCTACTCGGTTTCGATAATACACCAGGCCGAGGGCGAGACATGCACCAGATGCCGCGAGTAAGAGTGCGCGCCGGGATACCCGCATCAGAGTGTCGGTGAAGCGAGATACGGGAACGTGCTGCTGAATGCCTTGTCGTTCGCGCCGACGTTGTCAGTGCATAGCGGAAGCGTGAAGTTGTCACAGTAAGCGCCGTCTGCTGTGATGATCTTGCCGAATATTGCGGAGAGACCGGCGTCGACTACGTCGTCAGCGAGGTTTCTGCCGCCCCATCCGCTTGCGAGCGCCCAGGACAGCCATCCTGAAGTCGCTGGATTGCGCGATGACTCTACGATGAGCATATCGGGATACAGCACTGCCCCGAGCGTGTTCGCGACGACGGGCTGGTCGCCACGGAATGCGTTGATGAACGCCAGGCTCTGCGGCCCGAACTCGGCGGAGTTGTATGGCTGCGTGCGATTGTATGCGTCGTGATTCGCTTTTACAATCGTCACTTCGCTGACGAGCGGATTGCCGAGGAACTCAACCTGCTCGTAGACGACATTGTCGTCGCCCTCCTCGTCGTCGGCGACCGAAACCGCCTGAACGCGATCGGGGCCTGTAACGCTGGGGCTTTCATCTTCGCTGCAGGCGGCCGCGAATAATGCGGCGATGCCGATAGCGATGGCGAGTCTTCTTGATTGCTGCATGAGCCTGAACTCCTGGATGAGTGAATTATGGATGGATCGTCGACTTAGTTACGAGCACGACTCGTCGTGCCCCAAACACCAAAGCGCCCGTTCGTAGCGGCGTTGGCGATCATCGAAGTAGGCAGCTCGATCACGATTGCCATGTCGTTGAACGTCCGCAGGAAGTCGACAGCCTGACCTGCTGGCCGGAACGTCAGCGGACCCTGTTCTATGGTCGACAGCGGCCCGGCTTCAGGCTTGCGATCTGGCAGGATGCGGAAGAACGTTTCGAGGTCGATGAAGAACGGATCGTCGCGCGGTCCGGCAAAAAGTTTGATGTCGCCTGACTGGATCACGTTGTTCGTGTAACCCTTGATCTGCTTTCCGCCGATGAGCGTGTTCATGGTCCCCACGCTGTTCGGTGCTGACGGGCCGCGCATCGTGACTTTCTGCTTTCCGGCCTTGCCGCTGAACGTGATCTGGAAGACCAGATCCTCACGGGCGTCGCCGGTGTTGTCGATCTTGAGTTGATACAACTGCTGGTCGCGGTTGCCGAAGGTGAAGCTTGGGGTCTGCGCTGGCGTGAGAGGCGACGCTGTGCCCAGCACGAGCACCGTGCGGCCGGGATTTCCAGGCGCAGGGAAGGCGTAGACGTCATTGACGTCGAAGCGCGGTGAGAACTCGACGAGCGGGGTGTCCATGTGGTCGGAGGCTACAACTGCCCGAACCGCGACAACGGACCCGGCCGCCACTAGGGTGGCGGCGAGCGCCAGTAAAGGCGCCTTGGGGTAATTCCACTTCTTCATATCTTCTCCATGTGGATTGGGTGGGACGGACTGAGCACTTGATGTCCATATGCCGGTACGCCGGCAGATCCCAATCGGATCTATCGATCTTTCCTAAGCCCGATCTCGACGGATAGCCGGAGAACGAAGGTTGTCGCGCGCGCCTTGATTTCTCGTGGCACCGTGTCTAGTCTTCGCCTTCACATGATCAACAGCTCAGCAGTTTCGCATTCGACGCATAGCCACCACAGCCTCACGGGCTGGGGACTGGAGAGCGTGCACGCGTAACCGCTGATCCTGTTCCCTGTGCGCTGATTACAGCGCGCAAGCCCGTCCATACCGGACGGGCTTTTTTGGTGTGCCCAGCATGGGCACTGGCTTGGAGGTGAAAGTCCTCTGGGGAGTTGATCGCAACGACCCGAGCAAACCGCAAAGCTCTCGCGATCAAGAGTCAGGCTGCGTAAATCCGGCGCTCGTGTAGGGACAGTCAGTGGTCTTACCTGGGGAGATCTCGCCTCACACTTGAAAGGGTGACGGTGTGCCGCACCGGAGCGAGAAGTCAGCA
>JBBREF010000165.1:0-7263 GCA_038203205.1 Gemmatimonadales bacterium
GGATTCGTCGACGCTCGCGGCGCCATATGGCTGCCTGCAAATGTCGCTGGCCCAGGGCCCCTGCGGCGACGCGCCGAAATCAGCGAGCTTCGCCGATCCCTTGTGGAGGCGGAGACCGCGCGACACATGGCCGCCAGTGCGGCCGAGAGCGTGCGTGCTGAACTGGAGGCCGCGGAGCGTGCATCTCAACAAGCCCAGGAAGCTGCCGTCAACGCATCGCGTGAAGCAGCTGAGCGCGAGGATGCGTACACTGCCGCTACCCGACGGCATCACCGCGCACTGAAGGAAGTGAGCGATGCATCTGCGCTGCTCGAGCGGCTGGCAGCACGCGAGCTGTCGCTCAATGAGAGCATCACTCAGATCGCCCTGTTCATCACCGAGAAAGAAACTGGAGCTGTTCAGCTGGAATCGGCTCTTGCCGAGTCGCGCCGCTCACTGGTTGAGACTCAGGGGCGCCAGGATGAGGCACGCGAGCGGAAAACGCAAAGCCAGGTCGCGAGCGCGGAAGCTCAGGCGCGCCTTCAGTTTGCTGGAGATCGCGAGCGACATTTGAGAGAGGAGTATGTATCGGCGAATGCGCGACTCGAGTCGCTGCAATCGGAGCTGAGTACACTCTCCGAAGCTGATGGCGAGCTCGCGAAGCAGCTTGCTGGATGGCAGCTCGATCTCGAGGCACGTCAGGCAACGCTCGAGGATGCCGAAACGCGCCTTTCCAATGCGGAGCTTGCCGTGAAGACGGCCGATGACGCACTCGAGCACGCGGAACATTCCCTGACTGAGTTGCGGCATCGCGCTACGGCGCTCAGCGAGGAGCTGCATTCCGCCGAGCTGCGGTTCACCGAGCTCTCGGGGAGGCGCCACGCGATCAGGGAAAGGCTCGAGACCGACTGGAAAAAGCCGCTCGACGAGCTCATGGCTGGCGCGGAGCAGATAGAGGCTGACGACGACCTGCTTCGCACTGAGGCGTCGCAGCTTCGCGAGCAGCTCGACCAGCTCGGCCCCGTCAACCCGCTTGCAATCGAGGAGCACGAGGAAGAGCAGAAGCGTCTCGAGATGCTGACGAGTCAGCGCGCAGATCTCAGCGCGGCGAGGCTCTCGCTGCAGCAGGCGATTCGAGAGATCGACTCGACAGCGCGCGACTTGTTCCTCACGACCTTCGTACAGGTGCGCGAAAATTTCAGGAAGATATTCATCACGTTGTTCGGGGGCGGCGAATGCGACCTGCGACTCGAGAATCCCGAATCGCCGCTCGATGGCGACATCGAAGTTCACGCAGCGCCGCGCGGCAAGAAGACACAGCGTATCCATCTGCTTTCGAGCGGTGAGAGGGCACTCGTCGCGTTGTCGCTGCTGTTTGGAATTTTCCTCACCAAGCCGAGTCCGTTTTGCCTGCTCGATGAAGTGGACGCGCCGCTCGACGATGCGAATATCGGGAGATTCGTGCGGATGCTGAACGAGTTCAAGGCCAACACTCAGTTCATCGTGATCACTCACAATCCGCGCACGACTACTGAAGCGGCAGATGCCGTCTACGGTGTGACGATGCAGGAGCCCGGTGTGTCGTCGCTCGTCAGCGTGCACATGCGCGGCGCCGCTGTCGAGGAGGCTATTGCAGGCACCTTGACGGCCGACGAGCCTGCCGAAGCACTGACGGCCTGATATGCTCGTCGTAATGCAGCACGGCGCGTCCGGCGCTGAGGTGGACCGCGTCGTCGACGTCATAAACGAGATGGGCTACGAGGCGCGTCCAATGCCGGGCGCCCAGCGGACGGCAATCGGTGTCGTCGGTAACGATGGCCGCGTCGACCGGTCGAGGCTCGCGGCGCTGCCCGGCGTTGCGGAGATCATCCACGTCACACAGCCGTACAAGCAGGTCTCGAGGGAATGGCGACCTGAGAGCACGATAGTCACCATCGCCCCTGGTGTCTCCTTCGGCGGGAATGAAGTGCCGGTGGTGGCAGGTCCATGCTCAGTAGAGTCCGAAGCCCAGATCATCGAATCGGCGTTCGCCGCGCGCGATGCCGGGGCAGCAGCGCTGCGCGGTGGTGCGTTCAAGCCACGCAGCTCTCCCTATTCCTTTCAGGGGCTCGGCAAGGAAGGCCTTGCTCTTCTTGCTATCGCGCGACGCGAATCCGGCCTTCCCATCGTGACCGAAGCGATGGACGATGAAGGTGCGTATCTCGTTGCGGAGGTTGCTGATTGCATTCAGATCGGCGCGCGCAACATGCAGAACTATTCCCTGCTCAAGACAGTCGGCCGGATCGGTAAGCCTGTACTGCTCAAGCGAGGCATGGCAGCGACTATCAGCGACTTGCTGCTCAGCGCGGAATACATTCTGTCGGAAGGGAATGACAAGGTCATCCTGTGCGAGCGTGGCGTGCGCACGTTCGACACATCGGCGCGCAACATGTTCGACCTGACCGCAATTCCAACTGTGCAGAAGTTGTCGCACCTTCCGATCGTCGCTGACCCGAGCCACGGGACAGGCGTGCGCGAGCGAGTAGGACCAATGGCGCGCGCGGCGATCGCAGCAGGAGCTGACGGTATTCTGGTCGAGATGCATCCACATCCCGACGTTGCCCTCTCGGACGGTGCGCAATCGCTTTATCCGGAACAGCTTGCCGCGCTCGTCGTGGAGCTCCGTGCTGTCGCGGGCGCTGTCGGACGAAAGGTTACCCCGCCAGTGGAACAAACTTCCGGCGGTTGATTGACCGGTTCGGCGCGCAGCGTGCACAGGAACGCAGCACACATATGCGGGTAATCAATAACATGAAGAATTTCATTGCGGCATTAGTCGTCCTTGGCTCCGCTACGGGCGTGCAGGCACAGTCACCGGCGGTGATCATGGATCGCGCCGTGAAGGGTTACACGGACATGCGCAGCATGAGCGCGGACTTTCAGCAGACTATCACCAATCCGCTTACCGGAACAACGTCGGTTTCTCGCGGCGTGCTGCTCCGCAAGGCTCCAAGCCTTCTTTCGATAACGTTCAGCTCGCCACGGGGAGATAAGGTGGTATCTGACGGATCAACGATGTGGGTTTACCTCCCAAGCAGCGCGCCAAACCAGGTCATGAAGCTGCCAGCCAGCGGAAACAGCTCGATGGGCATGGTCGATCCTGGAGGGTTATTTCTCTCTTCGCCATCGTCCCGGTATGAGATCACCGCCGGCGGTAATGCGACTGTGGGCGGGAGGAAGACATTGGTTGTCAACCTCGTGCCGAAACAGTCGAACAACGCGTTCAGCAAGGCCAAGGTGTGGGTCGATGCTTCCAGCAACACGATTCGCCAGTTCGAGGTCGTCGATGCCAATGGACTAACGCGGCGGGTTACGATTTCCAACGTGAAGTCGAACCCCACGATTGCGGCCTCATCGTTCCGGTTCACTCCGCCGAAGGGCGCGAGAATCATCGAGAACTAGTACCAGAGCGTAAGTGCGGAAGTTCAAGGGCGGAACTGCCGGAAAGGAGTTGGGTGAGTGGTCTCGAGGTGCGTGAGTTCTGGTTTTCACCTTCAACCGTGATTGCGTGAAATCCGGGAGTTACTCTGTCAGCCGACGGACAAACTCACGCCACTCGACGTTCCTCACCCCACTCCCCCTTTTGTTTCCGTTTGCTGTTAGCCGTTCGCGTTAGCGAAGCAGGAGCAGCCGCTGGATTTCTTCGAGCTGCGCGCGATCGACTCCCTTCTCAGCCGCGATGGCCAACGCGGCAAGTGAGAGTCGTTTGTACACGGCTCGCGCCTCTGGATTGCCGCGCAGCGCGGCCAGGTGCCTCATCACGGTCTCTGCATCGCCGCGCGCAATCGGGCCGGTGAGCGCATCGTGAGGAGCGACATCTGAAAGATTCGAGACCGCGCCATCCATCAGGCTGTGCACTGCCTGCTGCGCACTCCTCCCGGGAATCCCGAGTCCCGACAGCATGTCTGAAGCGATAGCCGCCAGAACAACAGGAAAATTCGAGCTCATTACGGCGGCAGCGTGGTACGCGCTTTTGCCTCCGGTGGGAATATCCAGCGTTCGCGCCCCAACATGACCGGCCAGCCGTCGCGAAGTTGCACGCGCCTGTTCGTCACCGTCGACTCCGATCCACGCACGCTTCAGGAGCTCCGGAGCGCGTTCCGGATTTGCAAATGGTACCAGAGGGTGGAAGGTGCCACCGATCAGGTCGTAGTCGACGAGCTGAGGGACCAGCGATGGCTCAGCGCTGCCGGATGTGTGAATTATTACCGTGCCGGGAGCAAGACGTCCCCGGCTGCCCGAACCTCGCTCGTTGATGAGCTCGGCAAGCACATCATCGATCTGATTGTCGCGCACCGAAACGACAACCGTGTTCGCCCGCGATAATGACGACGGAAGCGCGCCGAATGAAGTAGTCCATCCTGAAGGGCGCCGGCCGTGAAGCCCGAGCACCTCGATCCCCGATGCACGAAAGGCGCGGAACAGCCCGCGCCCCACCTGCCCTGCACCAACAATCAGGACCCGCTCCGTCACTCTCGGCCTGTCGATCGCGTCGGCTGGAGCTGTGCCTGTTGCCGGCTCAGTGCCCTCTGAAGAAGAGCCTGCTGAGAGGTTGCACCAGTTGAGATATCGAGCGCAGTCTTGATGGCCCGGTCGTTCGCGACGCGGCGCTTGAACTCCGCCTCAGGGCCAAATACGTACCGCGAGATGTCGTAGGCGAGCAGCTGTGAAACAACCGGCTCATACTGGTCGAAAATCGAGCGGTCCATTATAACCCCGCGCGAGATCATTCTCGTCCACACTTCGTCGAGCATCGCAGGCGTGACGACGAACTGCTGCGAAGGAACCCCGCCATTCGCTTTCAGGCTGCGGGCGTAATCGGTAAGAGCATCACGGAACTGCGCGACCTTCCTTCCCAATACCGACTGGAAATCACGTACGTCCTGGGTGAACGCGCTGTCGCTCTCTATCACGTCTGGCATGATTCCACCACCATCGTAGACGATGCGACCAGAAATCGTGCGATACCTGGTGGGCGCCGGCGGCGTCGGAGCGTCTTCACCACGAGAAACCTGCCTGCTGATCGACCTGCCGGAAGGCGTGTACCAGCGAGCAGTCGTGATTTTGAGGCCGCCTGCATCACCAAGCGGTATCACACTCTGGGCACTTCCCTTTCCATACGTAGACTCGCCGACGATGACAGCCCGGTCGTTGTCCTGAAGGGCACCGGCGACGATCTCCGCAGCGCTTGCGCTCTTTTCATCCACGAGGATCGTCAGCGGGAGCTTTGGCCATTTCTGCGAAGTACTGTCAGTGAAGTCAGTATTCGCCTGTGGTACGCGACCCCTGAGGCTCACGATCTTCTGACCAGGTCCAAGGAAAAGATCAGCAACGGCGGTACCCTGCTCGAGAAGCCCGCCAGGATTCGACCGGAGATCCAGGATCAGTGATTTCGCGCCGCGGCGAATGAGTGCATCGACGCCGCGCGAAAGCTCCCGGTCCGAGGAATCGCTGAATGCCTTGAGGTCGATGTACCCGATTCCATTCGGGAGCATTGCGACCCGGCGTACCGCACTGCGATGCAGCGGGCGACGCGTAAGCGTCAGCGGAACCGACGCGGCCATTCCCAGTCTCTCGAGTCGAAGGGCAAGCGTCGTCGACGCGTCGCCCCTGAATGAACGCGCGGCTTCCTCAAGGGTCCAGCCTTGCGTGCTGCGACCGTTGATCTCGACGATCCTGTCCCCCGGCTGGATCCCAGCACGCTCCGCCGGGCTGCCCGGCGTGGGTGCGATTACGACGATCCAGCCATCCCTGACATCCACCTGAAGCCCGACACCAGCGTAGTTCCCGGATGTCGTTTCATTCAGGCGGCCGAGTTTGTCCGGAGCGAGGAGCGAAGTGTACGGATCCTCGAGGTGAAAAAGCATGCCGTCGACCGCCATGCGATACATGGCGGACTCGGAAAGCGAATCCACATAGTTGTTAGCGACGTGAGCAAACACGTTGTCAAAAAGGCGCGCTGCCTCGGCCTCTGTCTGCGGCACGCCGGAACGTGTGCCACGCTCGAGAAGCCAACCGCCTGTGATCATCGCGATCACGAGGACGAGGCCAACTGAGATGGTTCGGGACTGCGTCCCCGGGTTGATCCTGAGCATCACGTCGTGTGTGTATCGAGTAACATCGCAAACCGTTCAGGCAAGTTCCGGGCAACGGCTCCAACAACTTCCCGGTGGACCTCATCCGCGGAGCCATGGCCGCTCACGCACTCGATCCGACCGCATTCAGGATGTTCCCTCTGCCAGTCGATACTGGCAAACCGGCGGAATGCAGATTCGACCCTGGCGTGAAACGCATCACCCGATCCTTCAATACGATCGTAGCCACTTCGCCTCGACGCACGGTCCAGTCCCTCGGCGGCAGGCAGCTCCAGGACCACTGTCAGATCAGGCACGAGCAGACCCGTCGCGAGAGCATTCGCCTCGCGGATGTGTCGCTCGTCGAGACCTCTCCCGCCGATCTGATAGGCATAAGTCGAAAGAAAGAAACGATCCATAAGTACAACTACACCGCGGGCGAGCGCAGGGTCAATCTCCTTTCTGACGATCTGGGCGCGTGAGCCGAGAAAGAGCAGTGCCTCCGCTTCGGGAACGATGTCCTCTGCGGGGTCCAGAAGGATCGAGCGGATGGCATCGCCGAGCTGTGTGCCGCCCGGCTCGCGAAGAGTCAGTACTTCGTTTCCTGCATGACGAAGCGCCGCCGCAAGCTTGCCGAGCTGCGTCGTCTTTCCGACGCCCTCCGCTCCTTCCAGAACAATCAGCACACCCGGCTTCACATTGATCAGGAAAGCGTAATTATCGAGCTGGTGCCGCCCTTCTTCATGCCGTCCATGATCCAGTTATTCACCTGATACATCACCTTATCGAAGTTTTCCTGCGCCGAGATCGCGCGCTGGTATACGGCGTTCGACTGCACCTTCGTCAGCAGCTCGTCGAGCTCCTGTTCCATTTCCGCAGTTGGCTGCTCGCCACGCTGCACCATCGACTGGGCTTCGGTCCTGATCTTCTCCATCTGCTGGAGAATGGTGACGGCTTCACGATCCGAATTCAGCGCTTCGCTCGAGCGCTTGACCGCCTGATATTCCGGGCTCTGCCCAATCACACGCCCAAGTTCTCCCGCCTTTTCTTCCAGCATCACTTCTCCGTTATATCTGAGTCCTTAGTCGTGACGCGAGCACGAATCGCTCGCGTCCCGTGAGGTCCAGCCTCACGCCAACATCGGTGTAACATCCATGCCGCATGATCATCT
>JBBREF010000166.1:0-7173 GCA_038203205.1 Gemmatimonadales bacterium
GTCGAAAGCTCACGTAACTCAGAAGTTTCTCACCCCACTCCCCAATTTTGTTTCCGTAGTTCCGGATTGGGCAGTTTTGGGACGGACTCTACCTCATTGAATCGATGGGAACCGGTGGATTACGTGGCGGCGCGGGCGGAATAATGACCGGCGGCGGAACCGGGATCGGGCGTCCCGAATCAATCACCGGTGGTATGATAACAGGCTCATCGATCACCGGGACTTCAACTTCAGTCGTGTCCGCGTCCTGGATCGCATTCAATGAATCCTCGTATGCCGACAGGTTTATTTCGTCGGGATCCTCGACCGCCTCTACATTCTGCATCCCCGCCATTTGCCGGGCCCATTCCGCCCACTGCTCCTCGGTCATGTAAGCCGGCTCCTCGAACTCGGTGAGCATTGGCTGTCCGTCCCAGGATCCCCCGCACTGTTCGCGCGGCTCGGTTCCCGACAGAAAAACTTCAGTGACCGCTGGGCCACAACCGCTCCTCCAGACACGCCCCGATCCAGCCTCGACCTGCATGATGCTGATACCGGCGGGTTGAGCAAGATCTGATTTCGAGTGCGGAGCGCGACGCATGAACTCCGCCCACATCGGCACTGCTGCTTCTCCCGACGAGATCCTGAGCGGTCTACCATCGTCGAAACCGACCCATACGGCAGTGAGAAGATCGGGTACGTAGCCCACGAACCAGGCATCACGATAGCTGTTGGTGGTCCCCGTTTTTCCCGCGACATAACCAAGTCCATATTGATTGAGCCGAGCGGCAGTGCCACGCATGACCACGCCGCGCATCAGAGAATGCATCACGTACGCGACGGCCGGATCCATCGATTCCCGCCGTTCGACCTCGTGCTCGTAGATCGCGTCGCCATCGCTGTGTTCGACCCTTTCGATGAGGTATGGCTCCGCGCGCGCGCCAAGGTTCGGGAAAACGCTGTACGCCTCGATGAGCTCGCGCATCGAGACGTCATCCACGCCAAGGGCGATCGCGGGAGTATCCGACAGGTCGCCTTCGATGCCGGACTCGTGCAGGACATCCTGTACCTTTTTAACGCCAACACTGGATGCTACGCGAATTGCCGGCACGTTGAGCGATTTCTCGAACGCATCCCGCACAGTGACCTGACCGCGGAACTGCTGGTCGTAGTTCTTCGGTTTCCAGACATTGTTTCGCGCAAGGGTTATCTCGAGCGGCGAATCGTCGAGCAGAGAAGCCGGCGTGAGGTTCCGCTCAGCGACCGCTGCTGCGTATACAAATGGCTTGGCGGCGGATCCGGGCTGACGCTGCATGCGTCGCGTGCGGTCGAATTGCGACGTCCGGAAATTCGATCCTCCGACCAATGCGCGGATTCCTCCTGACGACGGCTCGATGCTTAGAAGGGCCGCCTGGAGTGGCTTGCCCCTCCTCAGGTACGAATGCCCCGCGCGAAGGCGCTGGGTTCCCACCCTGACCGCACGCTCTGCAGCCACCTGCATCCCAGCATCCACAGGAGTGTGGATCTTCAGTCCCCCGACAGCAAGCCTTCGCGATCCAACCTTGTCGATGAACTCCTGTCGAACGGCGGCAACCAGATAAGGATGCGGCCTGAGCCGTCGCGACCCGGGACGGAACTCGGAATCAGCTCCCTTCGCACGGCGTTGCTGGTCAGCAGTAATCCATCCTTTCCCTGCCATCACATTCAGAACTGCGTCACGCCGCTGCTTCGCGATTCTCGCGCGCTCATCGGGGTTGTCACGATTAGGCGCGCGAATCATCCCTGTTATGAGCGCAGCCTCGGAAACGGTTATGCTCTTCGCGTCCTTTCCGAAGTACACTCGCGCTGCTTCGCCGAATCCGCGGACTTCGCGACCGTCGCGATGACCGAGGTAGATCTCGTTGATGTACGCCTCTAGTATCTCGTCTTTCGAAAGCCGCAACTCGATCATCAGGGCGGTTCCCGCCTCCAGGAACTTCCTGGTGAGAGTTCGCTCCGCTGTAAGGAATCTCATTTTGGCGAGCTGCTGAGTTATCGTGCTGCCGCCTGCGGCGACGCCACCGGCAGCAATGTTGGACATCGCTGCGCGGCCGATTCCGATCGGGTCTACGCCAATGTGCCCGCGAAAGCGTGTGTCCTCTGCTGCGAGAAAAGCGTACGGTATGTGGTCGGGGAGATCGGCGAGACTCACAGGTTCAGCAACGCGCCATTCTGATCCGTACAGCGAAACTATTGTCTTGCCGTTTCTGTCGAGGATTTCCGTTGGCGCATTCCATGAACCGGGCGTGAGCTCAGTGGCTACCCGGTAGCCGAGCCATCCAAAGGCGCCTGCTGAAATCCCGGCGAGGGCGACGAACGAAACCAGTACGATCAGAGCGATACGAGTGCGCATGCAGGAAAAAATGGCAAGAAGGAAGCCCGGCGAAGCGGCCAGTCTCTATATCAAGCCCGGCTTGCCGGGATTCGTCTCGATTGGGAGTGCGATTGAGACCCTGGTGCCTTTCCCTACCTTGCTTTCGATGTCGACCTCCCCCTTCATGGCAGTCACCACCTCCCTGACGATCGAGAGACCGAGGCCAAGTCCGGCAAAGCGTCTCGTCGGGCCCTGATGCACCTGATAAAAAGGCGTGAAAACACGCTGAATCTCAGTCTCGGGAATTCCGATCCCGGTGTCGCTTACGCTCAACCTCACCTTGTCGCCCGAACGTTGCGCGGAGATTGCGATCGCCCCCGGCGCATCCGTGAACTTGATTGCGTTAGCGACGAGGTTGAGCAGGACCTGACGAAGCTTGTCGGGATCGGCGCGCACCAGAAGTCCGGGGTCGCAGTCGGCGATGTCGAGTGTCAGCCCCTTCTTCGTCAACTCCGGCGCGACGAGTGGCTCTACGGAAGCGATTGCATCTGCAACCACAACCGGCTGCAGCTCGACAGACAGTCGTCCTGCTTCGACCTGAGCGAAACCAAGAACGTCTTCAATAAGCAGAAGCAGATGTCGCTGACTATGAGAAATCCGTGAGAGTACGCTGCGCTGTTTCTCAGTGAGCGGGCCGTCGAGCTCCAAAGCAAGGAGCTCAACATAGCCCGTGATCGCGTTGAGAGGTGTCCGGAGTTCATGACTGACCGAGGCGAGAAAGCCGGCCTTGGCACGGTTGGCAGATTCAGCGGTCTCGCGTGCAGACACCAGATCTGCTGCCGTTCGGGCACGCTCTGAAATCGCGGCGCCGAGCAGGAGGAATGTGGCTCCCGAGATCCCCATGAACGCCTGAAGGGAGAAGAGACTTGCTGAAAGCTCGGTTTCCGCGAACGGGCCGTGTCCCGTCACCGTTCTGGCAATTGCGACCGTCATGGCAAGGGCAGCAGTAGTAACCGCACCCCGCACTCCGAACCTCAGTGCGGCCCAGATGAGGGGTGGAAAGAGCATGTATTCGCGGCCTTCGAACCAGCTATTCGCGAATCCGTTCCCGCCGAAGATCAGCAGGCAAATAGCTGTTACGACAATTCCCACTACCACTGCTTCAGCGAATCTCGCCGCAGTGGTATCCCGGGATCGCCAGGTCGCCCAGACGAGGATGAGTGGGGCCACAACGAGATCGCCGATCGCGTCACCGATCCACCACGCTCGCCATGTCTCGCCGAACCGCGCCGGAGCGACAATGTCGGAGAGCATCAGAACTGTAACCCCTGTCGTCGCCGCGATGACGCTGCTGGCAATCGCCGCGAGAATTATCAAGGCAAGGACGTCGCGGACTCGCTCCAGCGTCGGCCTGAAGCCTGGCACCATGTTGATCAGGCGCACACCAACGAGCGCGGCAATGGTGTTTCCGACGCCGATACCAATCGAAGTCCCGAGCGGAGCAGCAGCCCAATAGTTAGTGATAACTGCGCCGAGGAAGACTGCTGGCCAGAGCCGGAAGCCGCCGAGGAGCAGAGAAGCGAGGGCAATTCCGCTGGGGGCCCAAACGAGGGCAGCAAAACCCGAAACGGCGTCCAGCGCGAGGCCGAGCCGGGCGGCAGCGATGTAGGCGAGTGCGACGATGAGGACCCAAAGAGGAGTCACCCGTGATGCAGCGCTGATGCGCGTGCTCGCTCGTTCTGGATTCAATCCTGCACTCCGATCCGCCGCCCTTTGAGAGTGCGTGAATGTGCAGCAGGCACATCTTGATCGCCAGATATTTTGCCCATCCCTCGGGGCTGGCAGGTTAGCCCGGCCGCTGGGTGTCGGCTAAGTTCAGCAAGGTTCAAGGAGTCCATTTGGAACAGGTACTGACGCGGCAACAGGGTGACATCGTTGCGCTCGAACGGCAGCTCGTGCTCCGCGTGCGCGATGCACTCTCGCGTGCTGACGGCCCACGAGCCGATCTCGACAGGCTCGCCGCACTCGTCAACGAGATGGACGAGCTCTTTCTCCTGGTCATCGTCGGCGAATACAACAGCGGCAAGAGCACATTCATCAACGCGCTGCTTGGCGACGAAGTCTTCGCGATGGGCGACCTTCCCACCACGCGTGCCATATCCATCCTTCGTTATGGCGAAGCGGGACCACCGGAGACGATCGCCGAGAATGTCCAGCTGTACCACTATCCACTGGAGGTCCTGCGTGACCTGGATATCGTGGACACCCCCGGGACCAACTCGATAGAGCGCATGGAAGAGGAGATCACGCGACAGTTCGTTCCGCGTGCGGACCTCATCCTGTTCGTGACCAGCCTCTTGCAGCCCCTCACTGCGAGCGAGCTGGATTTCCTTGCGCACATCAGTGAGTGGGGCAAGAAGGTCGTTTTCATCGTTAACGGAGTCGACAGGAGAAATTCCGACGAGCAGCTCGATCGGGTTCGTGAGTATCTGACAACGGAGGTGACAACCAGGCTCGGTGGATCGCCTCCGACGCTTTATTTCATCAGTGCGCTTCAAGCTTTGCGTGGACGGCTTGCCGCGAAGCGGAATGGGTCGGACGAGGCGCCGGGCACGCCGATTCCCGATCCGCGCAACGAGTATCCGGCGCTCGAGCGGTATGTACTCGAGACACTTCGTGAAAGGGATCGCGTTCGCCTCAAGCTGCTGACTCCTCTTGGCGTTCTCAGAAACCTTTTGAAGAAAAATCTCGCGTCGCTCGAGACGCGGATGGAAGTGGTTCAGGAGGATGCCCGGGTCTTGCGGTCGATTCGCGACCAGCTCGAGGCGTACTCGCAGGAGATGCGAACGGATTCCGAGCGCTACCTGATCGAAGTGAGAAATGTCTTGTACGAGCTTGAACGCCGAGGACGTGAGTGGTTCGAGCGAACGATCAGGATCGGCAATGCGAACTTCCTTCGCAACAAGGATGCGGTTGAGAATCGTTTTCGCTCCGAGGTGGTGATGGATGCGCCGGGAGCGATCGAGGGTGTCGTTCACAGGATGGTCGACTGGACCGTCCAGCGAAATCTCAGGTTGTGGAGCAGTGTTTTTGCTGAGCTCGATGCACATACGGCGCGGCTGCGTGAATCGGGCGCGCTCGCGCCTCACGGTGATACAGAGTTCCAGTACAATCGCGAGGAGCTTTTCGCGCGGCTCCGTGAGCCAGTGGAGAAGCGCCTCGGGGAATTCGATACGGAGAAGGAGGCGCGCGAAATTACCGATTCTGTAAAGGCCGCTGTTGCGCAAGCATTCGGGGTGAACGTGCTGGCGATCGGCCTTGGCGCGTTGTTTTTGACGGCGTTCACAACAGCTGCGCTCGATGTCACCGGGATACTCACGGCGACAGTGTTCGCCATCGCCGGCTGGTTGATAGTTCCCGCGCGACGGCGTCATCTGATCAAGGAGTTCGAGACGAAGATCTCGAAGCTGAACGAAGACCTGGCGGCTCTGATCAGCGCGAAGTTCGAGGAGCAGCTCAAGAAATACGAACAGCAGCTTCTCGAAGTCATCGCGCCGTACGAGCGGTTCCTGGAAACCGAGCATGCGCGACTCGATATCGCGTTGGCCGAGCTGAGCGAGGCCGATGCTGAGGTGACGAACCTCGAGAAGCGGGTGGAAGCGGCGTTTCCTGAGGCTGCCTGACAGTTACCGTTTTCGTGGCCGACGTGGGGTGCATTCGAAACTGAACGCCGATGCATTTGTTTGGACTGGCCCCCACTCTTTTCCACGGATTCAATTGATGCGTATCAGGTCCTTCCGTGCTGCCTTCGCAGCGCTCGCCATCGCGACGATTTCATGTTCCGGCAACGACATTACGGGCCCCGATTCGGCCGTTCCTGTAGTTCGCGCCGCTGTTGCAGTCACAGCCTTGCCCGAAGTGCGCATCAGTGAGTTCCACTACGACAACACCGGCAACGACGTAGGCGAAGCTGTTGAAGTTTCCATGCCGGTTGCGACTGATCCGACGCAGTACCAGATCGTCCTTTATAACGGAAACGGCGGCGCGGTCTATGATACTGATGTTCTTCCAGCAACTACGACAACGTGCACATCCGGTCTCCGTAAAGTCGCGGTTCTGACCTACCCTTTGAACGGGTTGCAGAATGGTGCGCCCGACGGTCTGGCACTTGTCGGGCCTGGTGGCGTGCTGATCGAGTTCCTTTCATATGAAGGCTCGTTCGCCGGGGTTGGGGGAGCTGCGAACGGCGTCACGTCGACCGATATCGGCGTGTCCGAGAACGGTACAGAAGCCGTGGGCCTTTCGCTCTCACGAAAAGGTGACGACACGTGGTCGGCACCCGCGGCGAACACATTTGGCGCATGTAACGACGATGCAACTGCCCCGGCAATCGTCGACCACGTAGTGATCACTCCGGATGGTGCCATGGTCATCGCCGGAAACACTACGCCGCTGGCTGCGACAGCCTTCGATGCCGGCAACCAGCCAATCAACGGCACGGCGTTTACCTGGTCGAGCCTCAACGAAGCAGTCGCGATCGTAAACACAGCCGGCCTCGTGTCAGGCATCACCGTCGGAACCGCGCAGATCATTGCCGCTGCTCCGAACGGCAAGGCTGACACGGTTACCATCACGGTGGAAGAAGCGCCGCCGGAAGAAACCGGTCCGAGTTTCATATCGGAGATCCACTACGACAACAGCGGCGCTGACACGAACGAGCGCGTCGAAATCGAGGGACCTGCAGGGGTGAACCTCACGGGGTGGAGCCTTGTGCTTTACAACGGGGGTACGGGCGCGACGCACGGTCAAGTGTATGGCACCATAGCGCTCTCGGGTATCTT
>JBBREF010000167.1:0-7128 GCA_038203205.1 Gemmatimonadales bacterium
GAGGTGCGCGGGAAAAAGGGATCTGTGCTCCAGGTAAAGATCTGTTCGGCGGGCTGACTTCAGATGTTGCGCCAACGCGCCATTGGCGGCCATTCTTGCAGCCAATGGCGCAACTGCACCCGTCTACGACAACAGACCTTCTCCTCAAAGCGAGCACAGGGGACGCGCATGCGCTAGCGAACGTTTTTCCTCTCGTCTATGACGAGTTGTGCTTGCTGGCGCATCGGTATCTCCAGAAGGAGTCACACGGTCAGACGCTGAACACAACGGCGCTGGTTCACGAGGCCTACATTCGCCTTATCGACCAGACCCGGGTGCAGTGGAACGGGCGAGCTCACTTCATGGCGATCGCAGCCACTGCAATGCGTCGCATTCTTGTTGACCACGCCCGAGCGCGTCGTAGCCTGAAGCGCGGCGGCACCGCGCTTCGGATTCCGATCGAAAGCATAGACCTGCCAATCGACGAACGCGCGGATCTCCTGGTAGCGGTCGATGAAGCACTTCTTAAACTCAAGGAGTTGGACGCTCGCAGGGCGCAGGTGGTCGAATGTCGTTTCTTCGGCGGGATGACCGAAGAGGAAACGGCGGAAGCGCTCGGCATCGGATTGCGAACTGCGAAACGCGATTGGGCAAAGGCCAAAAGCTGGCTCTATCAGGAGATCTACCCCGAGTTCCAGGCCTGAAACCATTCGCGCGGCACCTGCCACCGGAGGACATTGTGAGTACGCAGCAAGACCAGTTTCGCCGCGTTGATTCAGTGTTCGATGCAGCACTCGACCTTCCAACCGCCAGACAAGCGGCATTCATAGACGAAGCGTGCGGCAGCGATCCCAACATGCGCGCAGAAGTGATGAGGCTGCTGGATGCCTACAAGCAGGCGGGACCATTTCTCGAGTCGCCGGCTGTCGAGTTGGCAGCGCCGCTCCTCGCTGGTGTGCATGCCCTCCCGATCACCGGCACGCCAGATCGGATCGGTCCGTTCCAGGTCGTCCGTGAGATTGGCCGCGGCGGAATGGGCACCGTTTTCCTTGGCGAACGTGCCGACGGTCAGTTCGAGCAACGAGTTGCGCTGAAATTGATTCAGCACGGTTCCCCCGGGGTAATTCGACTCTTCCTGGAGGAGCGACGCATTCTGGCCCGGCTGGAGCACCCGAATATCGCGCGACTGATCGATGGCGGGATTACGGCAGATGGGCTTCCGTATTTCGCGATGGAACTGGTCGAAGGAGAACCGATTGACCGCTACTGTGACGGGCGCGATCAGTCGCTCGATCAGCGACTCGACCTCTTTGCCGATGTTTGCAACGCCGTCACTTACGCGCATCAGCAGTTAGTCATTCACCGCGATCTCAAGCCGTCGAACATCATGGTGACGGCAAACGGTCAGGTTAAGCTACTGGATTTCGGCATTGCAAAACTGCTGACACCGCAAGGCGCCGTGGGTGATCAGGTGAGCATGCAGCTTCACGCAATGACGCCGGAATTTGCCGCTCCTGAGCAGGTGCGCGGGGAGGGCGTCAGCACTGTAACCGATGTATATGCCCTCGGCGTATTGCTCTACATCCTTCTCACCGGCGAGCGCCCGTACGAGTTGCGCGGAAAGTCTCCTGCCGAGCTCGAGCGCATCGTCTGCGAGGATGAACCGCCCAGACCTTCGAGCAAAGTTACGGGTTCTCGCAGCGCGCGACTGCGCGGCGATCTCGACCTGATCGTCATGAAGGCGCTGCACAAGGAAAAGGATCGCAGGTATCAGTCACCAGCGGCGCTGGCACAGGATCTTGTGAGATTCCGTGCTGGTCATCCCGTCCTGGCGAGACCGGACAGCCGGCGCTATCGCGCGGTCAAATTCACGGGCAGGCACCGTTTCGGGATCACGGCCGGCGCTGCGATCGTTGTATTGTCGGCAGCGTACGTCATCACCGTTGCGAATGACCGGGATCGAATCCGGAGCGCTCTCAGGGAAGCCACGCTCGGCACCCGCAAGGCGGAGCAGACGACCGACTTCATGCTTGGCCTGTTCGAGGCGAGCGAGACCGGCGAAACATTGACGGATACTGTGCGGGCGCGCGAAATGCTCGGCCGTGGTGTAGCTCGCGCGAGAGAGATGGAAGCTCAGCCGGAGCTCCAGGCGCAGATGCTTGATGTAATTGGGCGTTTGTACTCACAGGTTGGCGAGTACAAGCGGGCACAGCCGCTGCTCGAGGAAGCTCTGGTCAAGCGAAGGAAACTTTACGGTGAAACCCACGCCGATGTTGCGACGACGCTCGAGAGCCTGGCACAAACGAAACGGGAGCAGGGAGACGGCGAGGGCGCTGCACTTCTGGACACGGAGGCACTCGCTATTCGTCGGCAGCTGCTTGGACCCACTCACGTAAAGACGGCCGATGCGCTGTTCAATCTCGCGGCCGACATGCACGTCGCCGGAGAATACAAGGCAGCGGAACCATTGATGGATGAATGGACCAGGCTGGTTGTTGAACAGCCGGAAGAGAAAACCAAACGCCGCGCGGATCAACTTGCGGGCCTCGCGTACGTTTACTGGGTCAGCCGGGATTATCCAAGCGCAGAGCGGCTTTTTCGCGAAGCTCTCTCGATGAACCGGACTCTGTTCGGCGACCGCCATGACAGGGTTGCGGTGAATCTCTCGCAGCTTGGAGAGGCAGTTTGCGGATCACGAAAACATGACGAAGCAGAACGTCTGGCACGCGAGTCGGTCGAGATGCTGCGAGCGTCGCATCCTGATGGGCACCCGATTCTCGCTATGAATCTCAAACAATGGGGAATCGAGCTGGACCACCTCAATCGCTTCTCAGATGCCGTCCCCCTCCTGCGCGAGGCACTCGTGATGGCGCGCAGGTTCGAGGGCGACGAGAGCAATGTCACGATCGACGCTGAGCTCGAGCTCGCGTACGCACTGACGATGTCCGGCTCATACGATGAGGCCGTATCACGCAGCCGCGACGCCATGGCCACGTTGAGGAAGAAGTTCGCCGACAGCAGCTTCATGGTAGCCCGCGCAAAGCTCCGTCTTGGCGATGCATTGCGAGGGCAGGGCAGAATCCTCGAGGCCGAGCGTCTGCTCGTTAGCGCCCACGCGTCCCTCAGCCGGCGATCGACAACCAACACCTGGGCGAGGGGCGCTGCGAGGGCGCTCGTCAGGTTGTACGAAGGGCAGGGCCGTGAAGACGAGGCGCGAAAGTACAGCCTGCTACTCACGCCAGTCGATACGAGGCGGGCGGTCGCGGCGCCGATGCGCCCGTGACCCATCCACGGCATTCATCGTCTGTTAAGCGAATGTAGTGGCGGAGTACCTGTCACCATTTCCACATCTTGCATTGAACCGGCTCACTTCGGTAGACGACGACTGACGTCCGACCTCGCCTGGTGATCCGCGAACGCGCCCTTCGGGGCGCGTTCTTTTATTGTGCCTCAAGTCGTACCTTCTCTCCCCATGAACGCCGACAACCATCCGATGCGGTGGCGCACCCTCTGGCTTCTAGCTGCCGCGGTGCTGCTCGGCATGTCGCTGTGGTTCGCCGCCTCAGCGGTTTCGCTGCAGCTCGCGAGCGCATGGTCGCTTGGACCCGGCCAGACAGCGTGGCTCACGACGATCGTTCAGCTCGGGTTTGTCGTCGGCACGGCGATGTCGGCGATGCTGAATCTCGCTGACGTAATTCCATCGAAAAGGCTGTTTGCAGTATCAGCAATTGCGGGTGCAATCGCGAACGCTTCGATCATCGTCGTTTCGCACTATGAGACAGCACTCGTTCTCAGATTCTTCACCGGATTTTTTCTCGCAGGCGTTTACCCGCCGGCAATGAAGATGATCTCGACGTGGTTCCGTGTGCAGCGCGGTCTGGCAATCGGGACAATCGTCGGGGCGCTGACTGTTGGCAAGGCAACTCCATACCTGATCCATGCGATCCCTGACATCGGTGTCGATCCGGTCATTCTCACAACATCAGCCGGGGCGCTATTTGCTGCGTTCCTTGTCGCGGTGGGGTATCATGACGGCCCATATCCGTTTGCGCCGAGGCCGTTCTCGTGGGGGCTGGTCGCAACTGTGGCGCGCGTGAGGGAATGGCGGCTCGCGACAGGCGGCTACCTCGGCCACATGTTCGAGCTGTACGCATTCTGGACCTGGATTCCGGCATACCTGGCAGCGAGTGCGATGCGGTCGAATCCCACCGGCGACACGACAGGACTCGTTTCACTGATAGCCTTCGGAACCATCGCGCTTGGCGGTGCAGGGTGCGTGTGGGGCGGACTCTACGCCGATCGCACGAGCAGGGAAAGACTCGTGACGATCGCACTTATCGCGAGCGGCACCTGCTGCGTGATCATCGGTTTCTTTTTTGGTGCGTCACTGTGGCTCATCGCGCCGATCGCGCTCGTGTGGGGGTTCTTCGTGGTCGCGGACAGTGCGCAGTTCAGCGCGATGGTCACCGAGGCAGTTCCCAGTCACGCGGTCGGAACTGCGCTTACCGTGCAGACTTCGCTTGGTTTTCTCCTAACCATGGTGACGATTCAGGGAGTGCCGTGGGTTGCCGGTCATATTGGGTGGCAGTGGTCGTTCGCGCTTCTCTCGCTTGGACCCGTAGCGGGTATTGCCTCCGTAAGACGGCTTGTGCTTCTCCGGCGGGATGGACTGCCAGCCTGACTCCGGCCGAAGGTAGCGCCACGCCGGTACGATTCTTCCCCTGAGGCGGGCGTGACCTACAAACCGGCGCCGCATTATCTTCGGAAAATGACCCCACGACTCCTTCGCGCGACTTTCCTCGCCGTGCTACTCGGCGGCTGCACTGTTATCCAGCGGAAGCCTGCGGAGCCTGTCCAGACTGCAGAGGTTCCGACGGCGTCCGACGAAGCGGCGGATACTCTGCTCGTCGACCTCAAGCGGGTCGATACGACCTTTATCATTGACATGCGCTATGCGACGGCAAACAACTTCACCAGGGATACGCTCCCCGGATATGAAGCGAACCGAGCATACCTTCGTGCCGAAGCGGCGGCAGCGCTTGCAGTTGTCAATGAAGACCTTCGGGCGCAGGGATACGTGATCAAGGTGCTCGATGCATATCGCCCTGTGAGGGCGAGCGAGGCGATGGTCGCGTGGGCACAGCGAACGAACCGCAATGACCTGCTGCGCGATGGATACATTGCCGCGCGCAGCAGGCACAATATGGGCGTCGCAATCGATGTCACGCTCGCGGCGCTGCCTGCGAGAACGGAAGTGACGATGGGGACGCCTTACGACTACTTCTCACCCGCATCACATACACGGAACGCGCGAGGGCAGATCGCGAAAAATCGCCAGCTGCTCAAGCGCACAATGGAGCGACAGGGTTTTGTGAACTACGAAAAGGAGTGGTGGCACTTCAGCTTCGCAGTCCAGAACCCTGTCCGTTTCGACAGGGTCGTCAGGTAGAACTCAACGCGGTTCCTCCGTCGATTCGACAATCGGAGCCAGCGACGCGGACTGAAGCTCGCGATTGAGCGCGGGCACCGCCGCATCGAGCGATGACCGGATTTTCCTGAGCTGAACGTCGAGCTGGCCGGATAAAATCCGGAACACCTCGAGCGTCTGGTTCGTCGGTCTCGCGTCAGTGCTCGACGCGACACCTGCAAGAGCGGCGATCTTGTTGTTGAGCCGGATTGGATAGTTGAGAGGATCCTGACCCGAGCTGTTCTGCACCTGATAGATCTCCTTCTCGGCCGCAGCGAGTTCTGCTTCCAGTGCCTTTGCGCGCGATTCGAAGGCGACACGCTTGTCAGCCGGCATCTTCGAAGTTCTGTCGGTGAGCTGCGACCTGATGCTCCGTACGAGCTTCACTGCATCGTTTGCGTTGCTCGTTTCCTCGCGGACCTTCATGAGGAAATCGAACTGCTCTGTCAACTCCGCCTGTGTGGCGTTCGAACGCGGATCTTTCGCGACGCGGAATGCGTGAGTCAGCGTGTCCGTGCCCGTGCGCAGGCGAACAGAGTAAGCGCCGGGAACAGCCATCGGCCCCTGCACGCCGCCCGACCACATGATGATGTTCTCAAAAGTGGAAGCATCGGGGTACCTGAGATTCCATGAGAACGTATTGAGTCCGGCCCGGTTTGAAACACGCGGTGCTGCTCCGCCTCCACGCCGCGGCGCTTCGCCTTCGGCCGGCTGATCCTCACCTCGCCGGGTAGCCGTATCTGCGGGCGCTCCTGCGGCTTTCAGGCTGTCTGCGCGCACGCGCCGAACGCTGTCAGCCCGGAGTGAATCGCGTGCTACACGGGAATCCTGCGCGCTGGTGAATGTCCGTATCAGTTTTCCGGATGCATCGAGGAAGTCCATCATGACGGTCTGACCTGGCGTCTTCAGCCAGTAGTAGACGATCGCGCCTGACGGTGGATTCTGCCCCGTGGGATGGCCGCCGGCTGCGCCGGTACCACCGCCACCGTTGAAGCCGGCGCGATAAACGTCGCGCGGCTTGAAAAGGTGCACTGGCTTTGTCGTGATATTCGGCTGCATCTGTCTGAGGGCCGAGAGGTCGTCGACGATCCAGAAGGAGCGACCGTGTGTCGCCGCTATGAGATCACCCTCCTTCACCGCGAGATCGTGGACCGGCACGATGGGAAGGTTGCGGCGCAATGTCTGCCAGTGTGCGCCATCGTCGAACGACACCCAGACTCCCCGCTCGGTTCCCGCATAGAGCAGTCCTCGACGCTCGGGATCCTCGCGTACGACGCGAACGAATTCGTTTGCAGGAATTCCTTCGGTTATGTGGCGCCATGTCGCGCCGTAGTCAGTCGTTCTATAGATGTACGGGCGCATGTCGTCCATTTGATATCGGTTGGCAGCGACGTAGGCTGTTCCTGCAGCGTGGCTCGATGCTTCGATCATCGAGATGCGCATCCATTCGGGTAACCCCGGCGGGGTGATATTCTTCCACGTGCGGCCGTTATCGCGTGTGATGTGAACGAGTCCGTCGTCTGAGCCTGCCCAGATCACGCCGGCTGTTCGCGGCGATTCGGCGATCGTGAAAACGGTTGCGTAGTACTCGACGGAAGTCTGGTCCTTTGTAATCGGACCACCGGATGGGCCAAGCGTTCTGGGATCGTTGCGTGTAAGGTCAGGGCTGATCGCCTCGAAGC
>JBBREF010000168.1:0-6938 GCA_038203205.1 Gemmatimonadales bacterium
AAGCCGCGCCGAATTGCGCGGAAAGTCATGTCAGTAACCAGACAACGGGCCTTGCTCAGTAACGTGCGCGGCGAGCGGGAAGGATAGCTCGCGCAATGTCGTCGCTCACTCAGACGACACTTTCAACTCACGCTAATACTCCACAGTGAAAAAAGGTTTGCAAGGGGTTTCGCAAAAAAAAAAGCGAACGAATTTCGCTCGCGCGTGTGTGCGCGTGACGATGTGACGGTCGGAAACGGAAACTTTGCAACGGTGCGACGGTGCCCTGCGAGCACTTTCGGTGACGAAGTGTGACGAAGCAAGGCCGATTGTGACGGTTGAAAATCGCTTCGTCACCGCTTCGTCACAACGGAAAATTCGCCCATGTCGCGCGGAAGTGGCCCAGAATATGGCCCAACCGCCCGTAAAACGCTTGCGAAACGGCTGGGCCAAAATCGCGTAAGTTGCTGTCGCGAATGGGTTTACGGGTAATGCCCCCGGCCCGACTCGAACGGGCGGCCAACGGTTTAGGAAACCGCTGCTCTATCCACCTGAGCTACGGGGGCAGCCTCCTAAGATAAACCGCTGCCCCCGCTCTCTTCCACCGGTGGAAGCGGTTTGTTGTGACGATTCAATGCGGGATACCGGCAGTGATATGGTCATTCGTTGCGTGCGGCGACCCTCATTTGTCAGCGATGGTACCTGTGGAGGAACTGGCACCGGCCCTCCTGATCGTGAAGGGAAACTCGAGCGCTTCTGAATCGATCGGATCAAGATCGTCGACGGCGCTCACCTCCGCGCCATCGGGGCCGCGCAGAAGCACGCGACGAAACTCCTCGAGCTTATCCTGTCGACCGGATGCCGCAACTTCAACGGAACCATCTGGGAGATTGGTAACCCATCCCGCGAGTTGAAGCCGTCGCGCAGCGACGCGGGTGAACCAGCGAAACCCGACATTCTGAACCTTGCCGACCACATGAAAGTGAGCCGTCGCCAACTCTCAACCCCGCAAACGCAGCATCGCGGCGATAACCGCTGCCATTGCGGCTTCGGGCGGTGAGGAACGGAGCTGGTCGATTGGCAGTTCGCCCGACCTAACGCGCTCCGCTATGTCATTGAGAGCAGCGGCGACATCGTCGGGAGTAGGCCCGGAGTCTGCCTCGCCGGCCACCGGCCACGGTTCAGGACTCCACGCCTCTTCCGGCGTCATGCGAGAGCCTTTCTGACGCCCCAAACTGGACAGACTATCCCACGCGAAAGATTGCCACCCGCTGATCGCCCACCCTTCCGAGTCAGGCTGCATCGAAGATGCGATGGAATTCTGCGCGACTTCCGCTGGAAAAGGCGCATGATCGAGATAATCCTCGATTGACGGCAACTCATCCAGGAACTGCCCTATCGACGGAAATTCATCATCTGCAGCTCGATCGCGCGGCACAGGCTGAGCGAACGGCGCGTATCTGAAAGCGAAACCCTCAGAAGGACGACTCTCCACTATTCCTCCCAGCTGTGCTTACCGAGGAGCGGAACGAACCTCACCGGCGCAATCTCCCGGCGTTCCATCTCGTCGCCGCGCTTCGTACAAAGATACAGAACCTGCTCGTCCCGGTCGCCAAGCGGTATGAGCAGCCTGCCGCCTTCCGCAAGCTGCTCGGTGTATGCCTTCGGAATTTCGGGCGCAGCAGCGCCAACGAGAATCGCGTCGAACGGCGCAAACTGGGACCACCCGAGCGTGCCGTCGCCGAGCATGAAGGAGATGTTGTTCGTGCCCATTTGTTGTAGGACTGCCCGCGCTCGATCGAGCAACGGAGCAATCCGCTCGATCGAGAAAACCTGAGAGGACAGGCGCGATAACAGCGCCGTCTGGTAACCCGAGCCCGTCCCGATCTCGAGCACCCGCTCGTTTCCGGTGAGCTTCAGAATCTCGAGATAGCGCGCGTGGATGGAAGGCTGCGATATGGTCTGGCCGTTCCCGATCGGGAGCGCCGAATCTTCGTACGCGCGGTGACGGACACCGGTTGGAACGAACAGGTGACGCGAGGTCGCGTCGATCGCATGCAGCACGGAAAGATCCCGGATGCCCTGTTGCTGCAGGGTTTCCACGAGTCGGCGCCGCGCACCCCGATACTCCTGCGGATCTACTGTTCCAGCCACCATGTCTCCGAGTGATCGAGTATTGCATGGTGAGTTACATCGAGGTGCAGTGGTGACACCGAAATGAAGCCGTCCTGAATGGCGCGGAAGTCGGAGTTTTCAGGCCCCGACCACTCGATCGAGCCGCCGCCGATCCAGTAGATCGGACGACCCCACGGATCCTGCATCTTCTTGATCGAGTCTGAATAGACCCGGCGCCCCAGTCGTGTAAGCCTTACTCCTTTGATGTCCGCACCTTTCAGAGGAGGGAGATTCACGTTGAGCAGCGTGTTTGCCGGGAATGATGGCAACGATGTGAGATGTCTCAGCAGCGCCGTCAACGGCTCTATCTGATCATCGAGCATGCTGACATCGGCGCGCAGGTCGCCGCCTGCAAACGAGATTGCGATCGATGGAATTCCAATGGAAATACCTTCCATCGCCGCCGCAACTGTACCCGAATACAGAACGTCCTCCCCCATGTTCTGGCCATGATTGATTCCACTCAGAACGAAGTCAGGACGCTCGGGCATGAGTACCTCACACGCGAGCATAACACAGTCGGTAGGTGTACCGTCGACCTGCCACCTGCGCTCGCCTCGCAGAATCGGCCGAACCGGATGATGCAGTGTCAGCGAATGACTCGTCGCACTTTGCTCCCTATCTGGGGCGACAACTGTCACCTCGCCCAGTGGCTCGGCAGCCGTCACAAGACACTTGAGCCCGTGAGCGAGTATTCCATCGTCATTGGTGCAAAGGAGGCGCATCAGGTTCCCTTATTGAATGGCTGCACCGGTCGCGGCACATGCTTCCGGAATGCGCCGGACAGATGCGACCAGAGCACACCTGTCACGCGCATCGCATCCTGAAATTCCCGGAAATAGCTTTGCGGACCGTAAATGGTGGAGATTGGAACGTTGGTAATCGTAAACCCGGCTCGCGCCGCACGGATGATGAAATCAGTCTCGAACTCGTATCTGTCGCCTTCGCCCCTGACCTCGTCGATGACTTCGCGGCGGATCGCCCGATACCCTGACTGGCTGTCCTTCACCGCACCGCCAGAGATGATTCGCGTCGCCGTTGTCGACACAAGATTTGCAACACGCCTCTTCCTCGGCATTTGCTCACCGGTCAGATCCCGCGTGCCAATTGAAATGTGAAACCGCTCGAGGGCAGCGATCAACGATGGCGCAAACGATGGATCGTGCTGACCGTCAGAATCGAGGGTGAGCACTGCGTCGCAATCGACCTTGATGGCCGCCGCGAAGCCCGCGCGAAGGGCAGCACCCTTGCCTCTGTTTTCCGCAAACTCGATCGTCTCGTCACAAACCGATCTCAGCATTGAGCCCGTTCCATCCCCAGAGCCGTCGTCGATGCCAATGACGTGCGACCCGGGGAGGCTAAGACGCAATCCGCGAACAACCGGCGCGAGCGTGCGCTCCGCGTTGAATGATGGCAACACGACTGCGACCCTGATCATTCCTGCGGATCTTCACCGTCGAGAATCGAAGCTATCGCCAAGAGATCTGATTCGAGCGATTCAACAGTTTGCATGTCCAGCGCAGCTCTCGCAATACTCCGCAGCGCACCGTTCTTCTTGTACTCATCGATTTTCTGTCTCGCGCCGTCGATTGTGTACTTCTCCGTATACAGCAGCTGCCGGACGAGCATGATGAGCTCTATCTCGCGACGCTGGTACACCCTGTTGCCTGAGCGGTTCTTCGCAGGGTGAAGAAACCGGAACTGACTCTCCCAGTATCTCAGCACATGCGGTTTAAGATCCGTAAGGCTGCACACATCGCCCATTGAGAAGAACTCCCTAACTGGCTCAGCCGCCATCAGTCGCTCTCCGGTCGAAGTTCGCGAGTCATCAGGGCGCCGATCGCATCACGCGCCGGCTGCCCCTCGAACAGAACTTTGTGAACGGCATCAACTATCGGCATCTCGACGCCCTCCCGCTTCGCGAGAGCGAACGCGCTTCGCGCCGTCGTCACCCCTTCTGCAACTGTCTCCTTCCCCGCCATCACCGAGTCCACCGTTCTCCCTCTTCCTACCTCAACGCCAACCGCTCTATTCCGGCTCAGTGATCCCGTACACGTAAGCACCAGGTCGCCAAGTCCGGCGAGCCCGGCAAGTGTTGCCGGCTCAGCGCCGAGCTTCACACCGAGCCGCGTCATTTCCGCGAGGCCTCGAGTGATGAGGGCGGCGCGCGCATTGAACCCCAAGCCGAGGCCCTCGGCGATCCCCGTAGCGACGGCCATGACGTTCTTCAGCGACCCGCCGACTTCCACGCCCGTAACATCAGTATGCGTGTAAGCGCGGAAGTGGATCGAGCTGAACGCCTGCTGCGCAAACAGCGCAGCATCAACCGATGTAGACGCAACAACCACAGCGGTCGGCTGCTGCGCCACGACTTCGACGGCGAAGCTCGGCCCGGACAGCGCAACTACAGTCGAGCCGGCAAGCTCTTCGGAAGCGACGTCGGTCATCAGCGAGAGCGAACCCTGCTCGATTCCCTTTGAAGCAACGACGACGGGTGTGCCGGGCTTCACAAATTCGCGCGCGCTCTTCGCAATTGTGCGAAGCACATGCGACGGAGTAGCGAGCGTAATCAGCTCAGCACCTTCAAGCGTAGCTTCGATCTGGTTGAACGCGGTGAGCGTATCCGCGAGACCGTGTCCGGGGAGAAAACGGCGGTTCTGATGCAGCCTGTTGATTGTCTCGACGACGTCCCACTCATACGCCCAGATGCGCGTCTCGTGTCCGTTGCGAGCGAGCAGATCGGCGAGGGCTGTTCCCCAAGCGCCAGCTCCGATCACCGCGCACCGGGTCACGCTCGTTTCCCCTCGGCGCCACGTTGTCCGATCCTGGGCTCGGTACCACTGGCGAGCCGCGTGATATTGCCGCGATGCATCCAGATCACGAACACACCGACTGCGGCGCTGATGAAAAACAGAAGATGGGGGCCGCTCACGACCAGGAGAGAAATCGGAAGCACGACTGCCGCCGTGAGCGACCCCAGGCTCACATAACGGGTAGTCGCAAGGACGATCGCAAACGCGACGAGAGCGATGAGCGCGGGAAGCCACGCCAGCCCGAAAAACACGCCCCCGGCTGTCGCGACGCCCTTCCCGCCTCCCTGCCCCATCAGAAATACCGGCTTCACGTGACCAATGATCGCGGCGACACCAAACGCAATCGCCCAAAGGTCCGGCCTCGATGCGCTGGTTACAAGCGGCAGGAGCAGCGCGGGCAACATGCCCTTCAAGGTGTCGGCAAGATATACCATCGCGCCGATCCGGGTGCCGAGCACCCGCATCGCGTTCGTTGCACCAAGGTTGCCTGATCCATGCTCTCGGAGGTCAATACCTTTCGCCTTCCCCGCGAGATACGCAAACGGAATTGAGCCTGCGAGGTATGCAATGACCAACCCGGCAATCGGGTGCACCTACGCCGACTTCCGCCGCATCACTACGCGCAGTGGACTGCCCGTAAATCCCCACGCTTCCCTGAAACCGTTGTGCAGGTAGCGAATGTAGTGTTCCTGAACCAGGTCCGGGTTGTTACCGAACACCGCGATCATCGGCGGTGTCGTTTCCACCTGAGTAGCATAGTTGAGCTTCACTTCACGGCCCGCAGCCTGCGGCGGCTGCCTGCGCGCGAGCAGTTCCTCGAGCTTGGAGTTCACCTGCGAAGTTGATATGCGCTTGCTGCGCTCGCCTTCCACGGCAAGGATGGTATCCAGAAGCCTTGAAACACGCTGTCCGGTAAGAGCTGAGGTAAAGATGAACGGTACGAATCTGAAGAAAGGAGCCTTTTCTGCAGCCTCAGTCTGGAACTTGTACGCCGAGTTCGTCTCCTTTTCGGCGAGGTCCCACTTGTTGACGACAACAATGAGACCTCGACCGGTCTCCCATGCGAGGGCGGCTATCTTCAGATCCTGATTGTGCAGACCCTCGACAGCATCGATAACGAGGATGGATATCTCGGAGCGCTCGATTGCGCGGCGCGACCTGAGCGAAGAGTAGAACTCGATCCCGTCATCGACACGTGACTGGCGTCTCAGGCCGGCGGTGTCAACGAATACGATCTCGCGATCGTGGTACATCATCGGAGTATCGATCGCATCGCGCGTGGTGCCAGCGACGTCCGATACTACCAGCCGTTCCTCGCCCAGCAGCCGATTGACGATCGATGACTTGCCGACGTTGGGTCTGCCGATAACTGCGACGCGAAGGGCTTCCCCAGCTTCCTCGATCATCTCCGGAATCTTCTCTACGATCACATCGAGCAGATCGCCTGAATTTTTTCCGTTCTGCGCCGACACTGGAACCGGATCACCGGCTCCCAGCGCATAGAATTCGTAGAAGTCGGTAGATGCTGGATCGTCTACCTTGTTCGCAACAAGGACCCATGGCTTTGACGACTCCCGCAGCAGGTCGACGACCTTGGAATCACTCGGATGCAGGCCTGCCTTTGCGTCGACGACGAGGAGCATCAGGTCAGCCTCGGCAATTGCCTCGAGTACCTGCCTTCTGATCTCGAGGTCCATCGGAAGGTGTGGATCGTCAGCCAGTCCGCCGGTGTCGACGAGCCAGAAAGTGCGCCCATTCCACTCAGCGCGCGAGAAATGACGGTCACGCGTAGTGCCCGCCTCGTCGCTTACGATAGCGGCGTGATCACCGACGATCCGGTTGAACAAAGCCGATTTGCCCACATTCGGACGACCGATGAGGGCGATTACTGGAACATTCATGCTGCCACCGCGAGCTGCTCGCTTGAAAGAACATCTACAAAATCGTAGGAAGGATAGACGGGCAACGGGA
>JBBREF010000169.1:0-6931 GCA_038203205.1 Gemmatimonadales bacterium
ACACGTACGGCGGAGACGCGCCGAACCCGGTGTTCCCTGAGAAATAGTTAACAAAGCCCGGGCGGGCCGCACTCTGCGGTCCGTCCTGGCCCACCCGGCCAGACATTGAAAACGCCCCCGTCACCAGATGCAGAAGGAAGCGAAATGACAGAAGCACAACTCTCAAGCTCTTTGCACGATGCGCGCGCGCTGATCGACGCGCTTATACTGGCCTCGCGCTCGCAGGGTTCCATATCCCTGCCGTCGCGGGCTGCCCGCTTCTGCTTCGGCGACGTCGAGGTTGATCTTCACTATCGTCGCGTTACGCGGAGCGGTCGTGAGGTAAATCTCACTCCTCGCGAGTATGACCTGCTTGTGGAACTGGCCAGAGGAGCGGGCGCGCCTGTGAGCATTGAACACCTTGTCCGGACGGTATGGAAAGGACACATCGCGCCTGAGTCACGAACGATCGCACAGCATGTCGCCGAAGTTCGTGGAAAGCTCGAGCGCGTTCCGTCCGAGCCCGAATACCTGCTCACAGTCAGAAAATTTGGCTATCGGCTCATGGGCGAGTGGGTCGAAGACTGATCTGAAGCTGACTCGCAAAGACCGCTCTTCCAGATGATCGGAGGGGCGGTCTTTTGCGTTTCGGCATTTACCACGAGGGTGGCTGTGTCATTGTCTGCGGAGGTGCCGATCAAGTCAAAGGGTCGGCAATCCCTGCTACGAACGTCTTGTCCCTCTCGGAATCCGTTCGTCCCACCTCGCTTTGACTCGTCCCGATACGGTGCTAACCTCGCGTTCACAAAATACCCGTTCCGGAGAGACTCACGCGACGCTGCCGTGGTTCTCTTCGGCTTGGCGCGAACCCATCAATGGAGGAGATCACCGTCGTCCTTGCCGTTGACCCGCCGCTCTGATTCCCCGGGCAGCGGAATGAACACAACATTTCTGGGAGAACAGGTATGATCAGATCGGTCAGTCTCAAAACGCCCCTGCTGCGGAAACTTCTCGCACTCGCGGTGTTCGTCGCATTAGTGCCTGCGAGTGCGCAGGCTCAGGAGACAGTCCTCACGGGTCGGGTTCAGTCCGAGCAGGGACAGCCTCTCGAAGGTGTCAATGTCCTGATAAGTGAGTTGAACATTTCCGTCGGCACAAATGCAGCCGGCGTGTACACGATCCTGGTTCCGCAGGCTCGCATGCGCACGGCGCCTGTGACTTTGCGCGTGAGGGCAATCGGTTACCAGCCGCAGACGAGGCAGATATCGCTGACGGCGGGCAACCAGACGCTCAACTTCAATTTGAAGCGTGATGTCGCTCAGCTGAGCGATGTCGTCGTGACCGGTGTTACGTCGGCGACGGAGTCGATCAAGCTTCCGTTCACAGTGAATCAGATTGGCGAGGATCAGATGCCTGTCGCTGGCGCGAATCCACTCGCGCAGATACAGGGAAAGATCCCCGGCGCCATGATAGTCAGCGCGTCTGGCCGTCCGGGTACCGCTCCCGAAATCGTCCTGCGCGGCCCGGTTTCGCTGAACGCGCAGGGACGCAGTCAGGAACCGCTCTATCTCCTCGACGGCGTACCGCTTCAGGGAGGATTGCCTGACATCAACCCTGGCGACATCGAAAATGTCGAAGTCGTGAAGGGAGCCGCCGCGGCGTCGCTCTATGGAGCACGCGCGGGCGCGGGTGTTATCAACATCACGACCAAGTCCGGTAAGAACGCGGCTGCCGGCGTGAAGTTCGGCGTACGGACCGAGATTGGGGCTGGCGACGTCGAGGGAGCTTTCCCGCTTACACAACGGAGCACTCTGCAACTGAGCCCGGACATGGGCCGATTCTGCTCACGGGAAGTTGCCGGCGGGTCTCCTTGTGCGCGCTATATCGACTGGGACGCGGAGGCCGCGCGGGTCAACAATTCCGGCGAGGACTTTTCGCTGGCCCCGCAATTATTCCTTGGTGACTTCGGCATCGCCAGCGCTCCGTCGTATCAGTCGCTGACCGGCCAGTTCAACGTGTCGCCGTGGCCGAAGTACCGGGATCCCGTCTCGCAGCTCATAACGCCGTCGGGTTACTCGAACTCGACCGTCGATATGCGGGGTAAGACTGGCAATACCGGCTTCTACGCCAGTATCGCCAATTCGCAGCAGCAGGGTGCTATCACTCAGCTCGAGGGATTCACCCGCAACTCCGGCCGCATCAACATCGACCAGCGTTTCGGCGACAGGATCAGCAGCAGCATCAATTCGTACTACAGTGAGACAACTGATCACGCCTCCCAGCTCGACGAAACAGGCTCAGGCGGACCGTGGTTCACGATCACACGCGCGCCGTGGATGGCGGACATGACGGCGAAGGATGACCTGGGCCGCGTTTACGTTCGGCATAATCCGCTTTCGCAAGGCCAGCAGAACTACAATCCGCTGTACCCGATTGTCTACAACAAGCGCACCGACAAGACAACACGTTTCGTCGGGGGTGGCTCCGTTCGTTATACACCGCTCGACTGGCTCAATCTCGAGGGTGCACTGGGCTATGACAGATCGACGCTTATCTACACTCAGCAGCGTGATCGCGGATGGAGAACGACTGCCTCTGCTCCGACCACATCTGCCGGTTTCATCGGAAACGGCAACGACGATGATGAGTCACTCACAACGATGGTCAGCGCCGCTGCAAACCGCACGTTCTTCGGCGATCTCGCAGCAACCGTGACGACGCGCTTCCAATACGGCGATCAGACAATCCGGGACCAGGATTTGAGCGGTGTCGCGCTCATCGTTCCGGGGCTCGAGAGTGCCGATGCTGCGACGACAAACTACACGGTCTCGTCGACCAGCCAGACAATCCGCGACATGGGAATGTTTGCTGGCATCGATCTCGACTACAAGGATCGCTACATCCTCGGCGGACTCGTTCGCCGTGACGGAAGCTCGCTCTTCGGAGAAGGCAACCGCTGGCAGACATTCGGTCGTGCATCGGCTGCCTGGATTGCATCACGCGAGCCATGGTGGCCCACGCCAGACGCATTGAGCCTCTTCAAGCTCCGTGCATCGCATGGCTCGACGGGCCAGCGTCCGCGCTTCAGCGCCCAGTATCAGACCTTCACTATCGGCGCCGGTGGAACTCTCACCCCGAACACTCTCGGTAACAGGAATCTGAGACCCGAGATCAATACGGAAACAGAAGTTGGTGCAGATCTCGAGTTCTTCAATCGTATCGGCCTGAACGTTTCGTACGCCAAGGCGATCATCGATGGCCAGATCCTGCCGGTGAAGCCGCCGACAGCATCGGGCTTCCAGTTCCAGTGGCAGAACGCTGGCGAGATCACCAACCAGACGTGGGAAGCTACGCTGAGCGTACCTGTCCTTCAGCGCCGGAACTTCAACTGGTCTTCGCGCATCATCTGGGATCAGACTCGGTCAGTGGTAACGCGCCTTGATGTTCCGGATTACATCGGCACAGTCATCGCTGGCAGCGAGTACCCGCTCTTCAAGTTCCGTCAGGGCGAGCGTATCGGAACAATGTATGGCACTGACTACGTGAAGAGCTGCAGCCAGCTGCCGGGCAGCTTCGCCGGCCAGTGCTCGATGAATCGCACCGATGCCGCAGCGCAGTACCGGCCGAACAAGGACGGCTACATCGTCTGGCTCGGCACGGGCAACCAGGAAACCGAAGGCATCACGAAGAATCTGTGGACCGCACAGACCGGCCTCGGCGCTGGTCCGTGGGGCAACAACACGAACTGGGGCATGCCGATCACACTGCGTGATTCTACGAGCAATGTCGCCTTCGTTCCGCTCGGAAACGGTATGCCCAAGTATCACTGGGGTATGTCGCACAACGTAGAGTTCGGCCGTTTCAGTCTCTACGGTCTCCTCGACGCATCAGTCGGCCAGAAGCTCTGGAACATCGCATACCACTGGTCGCTCGGAGACCTGCAGAGCGGTGAAGTCAATCAGGCAGGAAAGTCGGTTGAGGAAGCCAAGCCGATAGGGTACTTCTGGCGTCGCGGACCCTCGGCATCGCCGGGCGGAAACGCAGGCATCGGCGGGTTCTATGATGCACTTGGACCAAGTAGCTATTCGGTCGAAGACGCCAGTTATGTGAAGCTGCGCGAGATGAACGTCGCGTACCGCCTCGGCTCGATCGGTGGGCGTGGTGACTGGAAAGTCGGAGTGGTGGGTCGGAACCTGAAGACGTGGAGCGATTTCCGCGGCTTCGATCCGGAAGCTGGCAACAGCACAGGTTTCCTCAACTCGTCAGCACTGACGCCTGTTGCCGGATTCCGCTTCCCGAACCTCCGCACGTACACGGTTCAGATCTCGACTTCCTTCTAAGCGACAAACGATCAGGAAGGGCGGGCCGTTCGCCATGAACGGTTCCGCCCGACCTTCCAACTTTCTGTTAGAGAGGTAATTGATGTTTCACCGAACTTCGGTAAGGTATCTCGCGGCTGTGTCGATGCTTGCGCTGCTGAGCGCATGCGTCGAGAATCCGCTGGAGGTCGACAACAGGAACAACCCCGACGTCGATCGCGTCTACGCGTCGCCGGCCAATGTCGAGACCACAGTTTCGCAGTTGTTCAAGAACATGTACAACGGCCAATACGCCGACGCGGAAAACCTGTGGACGCAAACACTCTCGATGTCTTTCGAAAGCCATTCTCAGCAGGGAAACTTCGGCATGGGAACACGTGCTGCGATTCCCCGCAACCCGATCGACAACTCGATTGGAAACGGACAGGAGCGTGGCAATTTCCGTGATTTCGATCACCTGAGTCGCAATTCTAAGAGTGCGGCGAATACGATTGCGGCGATCAATAACTTCGCTGCGACCGCGAGGTCGATTGGTGGCCCCGCGCGAGATGCCCGCGCGAAATCCTTTGCATATTTCTCGCTCGGATACGGTCTTGGTTCCCTTTCGCTCCTCTACGATTCGGCAGCCATCATCCTGCCGAGCCAGGCAAGCGATGAGATCCCGCCGTTTTCCGGCTACGCGGCAGTAAATGCCGCGGCGATCGAGGCGCTCGACTCCGCGCTGGCAATTGCGAACACCGCTGCGGCCGCCGGTACCGGTGGCTGGCCCATTCCGACAGACTGGATGTCGACTGCAACAACGATCGACAGACCAACATGGATCAGGATGCTTCGCTCATACAGGGCGAAGTTCCGCGCCGGCGTCGCTCGCACGGCCGCTGAACGGACCGCGGTCAACTGGCAAGCAGTTGCAGGAGACGCCGCGAATGGAATCACCGCCGACTTTGTCGTTAATCACAGCGCAGCCAACGGTTGGGGCGTGGTTGTCGGCGCAACCAGTGCGATGACGCAGCTGCGTGTAGGAAGCAACTGGAGCCAGATGACGCCCATGCTGCTCGGAATGGCGGATAGCACCGGCGCCTACGACGCGTGGCTTGCGACGCCACTGCTGCAGCGCACGCCTTTCCTCTTGCGCACGTCAGATCAGCGATTCCCGTCCGGGGAAACGCGAGCAATTCAGACCGCCATCACTGGAACGGTGAAGGCAGGTCCAGCCGCAGGAAGCATACTCTATTTCCGCAACCGTCCCGGGGGTGAGGACACACCGGCTGAGCCATGGGGCACCTGGTACTACGACAACTGGCGCTTTTGGTCGATTGGCTCCGGTGGTGGCAATGGTCCGTTCGTCGCTCATAGTGTTGCCGAAACTGACATGCTAGCCGCTGAAGCGTATCTACGCACAGGAAATATCCCCGCTGCTGCAACTCTTATCGACAAGACGCGCCTTCGCGCTGGTCTCCCGTCGGTTGCAGGCATCACGTCGCTCACGCAGCAGGTCCCGGGTGGCAATTCATGTGTCCCGCGTGTCCCACAGGCGCCAAGCTTCACCAGCACTGCATGCGGGACAATTTTCGAAGCAATGAAGTGGGAAAAGCGGGTCGAGACGAGCTTTACCGGATACGCACAGTGGTATGTCGATTCGCGCGGTTGGGGAGACCTGACTGAAGGAACTGCGCTTCACTGGCCGGTTCCCTATCAGGAGCTGTTCGCTCGACTGCTTACCAGCTATTCAACGCAGGAACGCGCGGTGCGCGGGACCTACGGATTCTAAACAAGTTGATGAGAATTGCGGCGCTGATGGCGGTGTCAGTGATGGCATCCGGTTGCTACTCGACCGTTCCGGCGGCGACTGCTCCAATACCAGGGCAGGTGCTGGTTGTGGACCTCAACGACAAGGGCAGGGTGGCGCTTGGACCGAGTATCGGCTCTTCAGCAACGAAGGTCGAGGGACTTCTCGATTCGCGCACCGACTCGACTTATGTCGTAAAGGTGCAGTCGGTGGTTTACATGAATGGCACGAGTCAAAGGTGGACGGATGAACCGTTGACCATTCAGACCGATCTCGTAAGAGAGTTGAGGGAACGAAAATTTTCACGCTCCCGTAGTGCACTCTTCGCGGCCGGATCCGTCGGAACCATCGTCGCTTTCATTGCAACAAGAAGTCTGCTTGGTATCGGCTCACCCGAAAGGGAAAACAGACCGGGAGAGGGAACCGAGCAATGATCCAGATAACCGTTAACTCAACAATCAGGCTTTCAACGCTTTCTTTCGGAGTTCGCTAATGCGTTTAACAAGAATCGTAATGCTCGCTGCTGTGCTCGCTGGTGTCGGGGCGTGCGACAGCGACGAAGTGACTACGCCGACCCTGCCTCCTCTGGGCTTCGTTCGGTTCATCAATGCCGTATCAGATACGCTCGCAGTGGATATCAGGGCGATCGACCAGGTCGAGTTCTCCCCTGTTGTCAGTGACCTGCGTTTCAGGGGCGGTACCAACCACCAGCCGATCGAGGCAAAGTCGCGGAAGTTCCGCGTCTTCGCCACCAGTCGTAACATCGCCGTCACGCAGGTCCCGCTCCTCGACGCGACTGTCGATGTGGTTGCAGGCAGCCGCGTGACATTGCTCCTCGTCGGAA
>JBBREF010000170.1:0-6912 GCA_038203205.1 Gemmatimonadales bacterium
AGCGACGCTGTAGTGCGGGGGAAGCTCTGACGGTAGTCCGTCCTCATGGCGGCAGGCGTGCGTCCCTCTGCCGATCTCATCAGAGCTGAGATCACATTGGCGATATCGTTGCCAGTGATCGCCCCGGCAGCGATGTCGACGTTGGTGTACCACTCGAATTCATCAGCGTCGACTTTGCGAAGCACCATGAGGTGCCGCGAGTCGCCTGGCGCATTCGCCATCGCGACAGACGGCTTAGCGGAGAAGAGATACCGGTTTGCACCAAATTCTCCTTCAACGTTCACAGTGCGGGTTCCGTCGGCGCCCATCGACGTCCATACCGATGTGTCGTTGTAGATCGCAGACGGCGTAAGCGCATTCTTGCCAAGGCGACCGCGCGCGTGAGCGAACTTCGGGTTTCGCTGGACGTTGGTGAACCGCTGCGCGATGCCTCCGAACAGGCCCTCTGCATTTGCACGAGCTGCCGGAAGCGTCGGACCAAATGCTGGCCCGACTTCGCTGCATGCAGTCGAGAACGCGGCGACAATCAGGATTGCAAAAATCCTCGTCCCTGCGCTGCGCGCAGGGAGTCTCACTCTATATGTATGTATGGGCGGCATTGCCGTTTGAATTCGTTGGACGGACAGCTTTCAAAGTTCTACACCGGAGAAGGTCTGGGGAACCCCGAATGACCGCCGAACCCGGGATCCGCCAATCATGACGAAGCCGTCATAGAGGAATCACCGCCCGGTCATGGAGCGACATGTATGGATAGGGGATGAAAACGATCATCCTCTTTTCCATGCTCTCCCTGGGGTCCGCCTCGGTATCGACAGCACAGGGGAATCCTGCGACGGACCTGTCGCTGGACTCGCTTCTCAACACGCGCATCAGCGCAGCCTCCAAGTATTCGCAGCCCTCGGCCGATGCCGCCGCTTCGATCACGATTCTCACGTCTGATGACCTGCGAAACGGGGGATTTCGAAATCTCCAGGACGCACTCGAGAGTGTCCGTGGCTTCTATTCCACTGACGACGGCAACTACCCGTATCTGGGCTCGCGTGGGTTCAGTCGGCCGAGTGACTACAACAACAGGATTCTTCTCCTGGTGGATGGTCACACGCTGAACGAGCAGATCTGGGGCGGCGCACCAGTCGGCGCTGATCTGCCGATATCGTTTGAGGCAATCGAGCGGATCGAGATCGTGCGTGGCCCGGGCTCAGCGATGTACGGATCGAGCGCCATGTTCGCTGTGATCAACATCGTCACACGGCGTGGGCAGGATCTTGGTGGTACTGTGGTCAGCGCGGGAATCGCGTCAGGGCTGGATCGGCAAGGGGAAATCACATCCGGGTTCAGTTTCGCCGGAGGACGCGCGTCAGCGATGATCTCGATGCTGGCCTCTGCCTCCGAGGGGCGTCGCAATACGCTGGCTGAATACCCGGGAATCGTCAGCGCCCCTGATTTTGAGAAGCGTGGTGGAATCCTGTCATCTCTGCTGTGGGGCGGGGCATCAGTTCGTGCGGGATTCCGGAGCAGTGAGACAGCGGTGGTGACCGGTGCCTATGACAGCGATCCCTCCGATTCACGCAATAGGACGATCGACAGGAACTTCTGGTTAGAGGCTGGATTTCACACGCAGCTGTCGCCGCAGATTCACTTTGTTGGCCGTACTTACGCTGACAGCTACCGTTATTCGGGCTTCTACGCCGCCGCCGCGGCGGAGCCGTTTTCAGACAGAGGATCGAGCACTTCCGGCGGAGCGGAACTGCTCGTCACGATCGAGCCACTCTCCTGGTACCGCCTGACGACCGGCGCCGAAGTGAGCCGAGCGGTCGAGGTGGAGTACACTGAGATCCAATTCAGTCCGATTAGAGTTTCCGACAAAGCGCCGTTCTCCACAGCCGCGGTGTTTGCCGAGAATGAGCTGCAACTGAAGCGTGGTCTTAAACTCGTCGCAGGTGGCAGGCTGGAAGTCAGGCAGCGATTTGACGCTGCTGCCGCCCCGCGGATCGCGATCGTCGCACAGCCGCGCGAGGCTACCACTGTCAAGCTGCTGTACGGCAGGGCATTTCGCGCTCCAAGTCCGGCCGAGGCCGAGCTCGACACCGATTTCTATGCGTCGAATCCGGCACTAACGCCGGAGTGGATTGAAACGATCGAGGTCGAGTTTCGCGAGAGGATAGGCAAGCGTGCGATCGTCGAGGCGTCCGCCTACAGGTACCACCTGAGCGATCTCATCAACCCCGTCGATACCGAGGGCGGTAATTCTATTCGCTTCGTGAACGTCGACAAAGCGCACGCATTGGGCGTTGATGTCCAGGCGGACGTCGGACTTGGCGGGCCGTTGAGCGCGCGTGCCGGATATGGATTTCAGCATGCCGACGACCCGATATCCGGCGAAAGTCTCACCAACTCACCCGCACACATCGGCACCGCCGAAATCGTTGCCCGGGGTGCGCGCGGACTGCGGTCGTCAATCCGCTTCAGGAGCGAGTCGGGCAGACCAACGCAAGCTGGATCCGCGACTCGGCCATTCACTCGACTGGACTTTCACGCGGCGTTCTCTCCGATGGCAGGGGGTCCCGCGACAGGAACGAAGGGCGCGCGCATCTCCCTTGGGATAAGCAACCTGTTCGCCGCGCACTATTCATTGCCTGCGGGAATGGAACATCGCCAGGCGTCGATTCTTCAGGCGGGGCGGGTGGCATCGGTGCGCATCGAGTGGCGGCTGTGATGGGAGTGACTAACGGCGAGAGACGTTTTTCATGAGGAAGACGCTCGCCACTGCCCTCATATCTCTGGGGCTGCTCGGCAGCCTGGCGCCGCCGCCTGTCTACGCGCAGGACGTTGTAGTTCCGGTGGCGCTCCAGATCCCCTTGTTCCTGAAGGTGATGAGCTTCGATCGCAGATTCGCTGGACGAACCGGTTCGTCGCTGGTCATCGCTGTGGTTTATCAGCGAGGGAACCGCGCGTCAACTATAGCGAAGGACGAAGCGCTGCTGTCAATCGCAGCTACGCCGCCTGCATTCGGGGTTGTCCGGCGCGGGGTTGCGGTCGACCTCGATGCACGGGGAGATCTCGAAGCGCGCCTCAAGTATCAGTCGACTGACGTGGTTTACGTGACCCCACTTCGATCAGCGGATGTGCGCAATATTGTTTCCGCTGCGCAAGCCGCGGGAGCATCGACGTGGACGGGAGTTGCGGATTACATGTCGCAGGGAATCGCCGTCGGTGTGAGACTCGAGCGGGACAGGCCCCGCATCATGATCAACCTCGACGCTGCGAGGCGGCAGAGCTGCGACTTCACGTCGGAGCTGCTAAAGCTTGCGCAGCTGATCTGATGCAAATGCCCAGGCTGAGGGGAATCCACGACAAGCTAGTCGCGTCTTTCTCGATTCTCGTTATGAGTGTCGCGGTGTTCTTCGTAACGTTCTTCCCGGCCCGCTTCGAGAAACAGGCCATGCGTGCGGCGATCGCGAGAGCGGAATCCGTAAGCGACATGACCGCATACAGTCTCGAAGCCGCGCTTCTGTTTCGTGATACCGCATCCGTGCGGTCAGTAATTGCCGAGGTTGCACGAAGGCAGCGGCTCAAATTTGCGCTCGCAAGGGACGAAACCGGAGGGCGCGTTGCGGTGAGCGGCCTGAGCGAGCGCGCCTGGAGCTCGCTCGGCGGAAGCCTCAATGGCGTCAGCCCCGACGGGCACACGTACCTGACCACCGTTACCGTCGGCCGGCCTGGGTCCCAGGTTGGGTCGCTCACTGTTGGCCTCTCGCTCTCGGAGCTCAAAGAGGAGGTCGTAGCTACGAGGAAACTCGTGTGGTCCGTCGGAACCCTGATTTTCGCAGTCGGACTTCTGCTGGTTTTCGCGATCAGCTCTCTCGTAACGAGGCCGCTGATTGCAATTTCGAGGACAGTCGAAAGAATTGCGGCCGGCGACATGAGTCTTCGCGCGGAGGTTCCACGTGATGTCGAGATTGCGCAGCTGGTTCGGGCTTTCAACGGCATGGTTGAAAATCTCGCGACCGCGCAGGCGGCGTTGTCGAGAAACAATCACGAGCTCGAAGCGCTCGTCGACAGAAGGACTGTGAAGCTGCGCAAGGCGTTCAGAACGCAGCGGAATGCGCGTCACGCACTTTCCGCGAGCGAAAGCAACGCCCGCGCGACCAGCGAGATGATGCGATCCCTCATCGACCTTGCGCCTCAGCCGATCGTCGCCGTCAATCTCGATTGGCGGGTCACACGGTGGAATCGCGCAGCGGAAGAACTGTTCGGCTGGACTTTCCAAGAGGTGCTGGGCGGACCGGTTCCGGTCATTCCCGAGGATCAGCGCTCGCAATTCATCACACGCCAGCGGCGGCTGGAGATGGGTGAAGCACCGCGTTCGACGGAAGCTGTCTACGTTTGCAAGGACGGCACTCGCGTTCCTGTCCTGCTTGCGATGGGTGTAATTCGGGACAATACGAAAGAGCCAGCTGGCTATCTCGTGTTCGCGACGGACATGAGAGAAAGGAAGTCGCTCGAAAACCAGCTGCTTCATGCGCAGAAGATGGAGGCGATCGGCAGGCTTGCCGGCGGTGTTGCGCACGACTTCAACAACATTCTTACCGTTATTCTTGGATGTGCGAGCGCGCTGGAAGCAGCGCCGCTTGCCGATGTTGATCGCGAAGAAGCGGTTCAGATATCGACTGCTGCTCATCGTGCGTCGCGTCTCACGCGACAGCTGCTGACGTTCAGTCGACAGCAGATCGAGCAACCCCGGCTCGTGAAGATCGGCGAGGTGGTGCGCAAGATGGAACCAATGCTTCGGCGGGTCGTTCTCGACAATGTCAGGATCGACCTGCAGGTCGCGGACGTTCCGCTGGCCGTGATCGATCCTGGTCAGCTTGAGCAGGTGCTGATGAATCTCGTGGTGAATGCGTCGGATGCGCTGCCGAATGGGGGCACGATCAGGGTGGCTACGTCAGATGTGACGATCCCGACAAATGCCGCGGCGGAAGTCCCTCCGGGCCGCTATGCCCAGATGACCGTGACCGATGACGGCTGCGGGATGGACGAGGCGACGCTCGAGAAGATATTCGAGCCGTTCTTCACAACTAAGGATCTTGGAATGGGCACGGGCCTTGGACTCGCGACGTCGTTTGCGGTGATGTCGCGGATCGGCGGCCACATCAGGGTTTCGAGCAGGCCGGGATTTGGGTCTTCGTTCCGTGTTTATCTGCAGGCCAGCAACGACAATCCCGAGAAGTCCGAGTCCACCATTGCTGACGCTGTGACGACGGTCGAGCCGTTGACTGTCCTGCTCGTTGAAGATGAGCCGACAGTGCGGACCGTGATCAGGCGCGGACTGCAGCGTCTCGGGCACCGGGTGCTCGAGGCGGGACACGGCCAGGCGGGGCTCGACGTGGCGCTGTCGAATGAGGGACTCATAGACCTTGTGATCACCGACATCATGATGCCGGTGATGAACGGTCGTGATTTCATTCGCAACCTGGAGCGGCGGCAGCCAGCGGGTCCGGTGATCTTCATGTCGGGCTACTCCGACAACGCTAAGATCCGCGAGGGAATGGACGGGTCCCGGCATGCATTCCTTCAAAAGCCGTTTTCGGCGGCGGAGATAGCGGCGACGATGCTGCACGTTATGACAGCAGCCTCGCATTAGCCGGATCTGGCTCGGCGGGAATTGAAAGAGCGTTGATCCGGGGTTAGTATTCAGGATCGCCTCTGTAACCTTACAGGCGGTTCTTGCCCCTTGGTGTAACTGGCAACACGTCTGCCTCTGGAGCAGAAGAGTCCTGGTTCGATCCCAGGAGGGGCAACTCGATTCACTGTTGGACTTACGGCGCCCCAGGGCGCCGTTTGTATTGCGGAGGCGACACAGTGAGCAAGAGCCGCGATTCCATCGTTGTCGATTTTGCTCCACTCGATGCCGGCCGGCTCGCCGACCTCGAGCAACTCTTTGGGCCTCGCGGCGGCTGCGCAGGATGCTGGTGCATGCTCTGGCGAGGAACGCCCGCCGAATATCGGAATGGCAAGGGCGAAGGGAACAGACTCGCGATGCATGCGCTCGTTCGCTCAGGGAGCGTACCGGGCATCCTGGCCTACGCGGAAAACAAGCCGATTGGGTGGTGTTCAGTCGCACCCCGTGAGCATTTCCCCGGGCTCGCTCGCTCCAGGGTGTTGCGTCCGCTCGATGATCGCCCGGTCTGGTCGATCAGCTGCCTTCTTGTCGACAAGGCGTGGCGGAAACGCGGAGTTTCAGTCGCTCTCATTCGTGCTGCGGCGGATCACGCACGCGTCAATGGGGCAGAAATTATCGAAGGATATCCCGTAACACCAAAGGCCGAATCGATGCCCGATGTGTTTGCGTGGACGGGCCTCGCCAGCGCTTTCACGCGCGCGGGATTTCATGAAGCCGGCAGGCACGCACCGACGAGGCCTATCATGCGACTCGTGCTAAGGGCTTGAGCCCCACGGCGGCGGTGGCTCGGCGACGGGCTTCGTCAGGTCGAACTCGACCTTGAATCGCCGCTCGGTCCCCTCACGTCTCAACCCGTAATAGAACGTCGCCCCGGGATTGATCTCGACCGTCCACACATTGGTTCTTGCTGCCGGGATAAGTGTTGCGGTAAGCGAATCCGCCCAGAACTCCTGCTTCGTCGCGCTACCCGCACCTCTGGTGTCACCGCCGTATTGAGTCACAGCGTCTTCACTGCCATCGGCATGACGATGATCGTGCTTGAGACGAAGGCCTGTCGATGTTGGTGTAAATACCCAAGTCCGCGAACGATCCTCGCCGACATGTAGCGGAACGCGAATTTCCGACGGCGAACACTGTCGCACGTGCATCACGACGGCTGAGCGGGCGAACATCGAGTCGCTCGCATTACTTTCGACGAGCCGCCCCGCGAACGCCTTGCCGCAAAGCGA
>JBBREF010000171.1:0-6867 GCA_038203205.1 Gemmatimonadales bacterium
GAATCGGTCGTGACATTTTATCCTCGCTTCTGATTCCAAGAGGAATCCTGACCTGCTCGCTGACTGACAATACATTATTCGTGGGGACATTGTATGTACCCCGTCTCGTTGTTTTGTACGTTGGTCCCCGTCTGCTGACTGGACGAAATAAACCAGGAGTACCACGTGGTGTTTCGCAAGGTTCCCTCACCACGTGTTTCTTGCTCGCCACTACTTGGAGGTGCCATTCCGCGGGCCGAGTCGCTGGTTGTGGGATCTGTGTCACGATAATCAACCTGCCTGAGCTGTACGTACGTGCTGGTGTTGGTCTCGTCCCTGTCGGGGCGGATGTATTCACTTTGGGCCGCCTGGAACAGGCTGGTCCATACAAGGAGATTATTGATGAGTAGATTTCGTTGGCTCATGGCGGGGCTGCTGTTGGTAGCCGCCGCGCCGGACGCCCTCCTGGCGCAAGCCCGAGGGACCGTAACCGGACGGATCACCGCAAGCGAAACCGGATCGCCGCTTTTGGCCGTACAGGTTGCCGTGCGAGGAACGACGCTGACTGCGGTGACGGGGCAGAATGGTGAGTTCCGGATCGTCGGAGTGCCGGTCGGACGTCAAACCCTCGACGCATCCGTGATCGGTCGGCAGGCGGCGAATCGGGAGGTTGTGGTTGTTGACGGCCAGACGGTGGTTGCGAATTTTGTGCTGCAACCTTCCGCGGTGGAGTTGGAAGCTCTCGTAATCAATGCAGTGACGGGCCGCAGCGAGCGTAAGCGCGAGGTGGGTACCAATGTGGCCTCGATCGAGGTGGCCAGCATCAACAAAGGGCCGATCACCAAACTTGCCGACGTGCTGACCGGCCGTACCGCGGGCGTGAACCTGCAGGGTGTTGCCGGTACAACGGGCACCTCGCAGCGGATCCGGATCCGCGGCGCCAACAGCCTTTCGCTGTCCAACGAGCCACTGATCTACGTGGACGGCGTGCAATTCAACAACAGCAAAGGTGGTCTCGGTGTCGGCGGCCAGGACTTTTCCCGGCTCAACGACCTCAATTCCGAGGACATTGCCAGCATCGAAGTGCTGAAGGGGCCGGCCGCATCGGCGCTGTACGGCACCGCGGCCGCCAACGGCGTGCTGCTGATCACCACCAAGAAGGGGCGTGGAGGAAGCGCGCAGTGGCGGGTATACACGGAGTTCGGCACGTTAGAGGAGAACACGGACTTCCCGAATAATTTTCTCACATTTCAGGTGAATGACCCGAACGCGGAGTTGCTGACTGCGACCGGGCGCCTGAACGTGGGTACCTCGGCGCAGCTTGCGGCTCGCACCGGCCCGTTCGTGCCCTGCCCGAATCTGGACTTCGCGGCCGGCCTTTGCCGCCAGGACCGCACGGAGTCGTTTAACCTGCTGGAAGATTCCCGTACCAGCCCCTTCGAGACCGGCAATCGGCGGAAGTTCGGCATGAACGTTTCCGGCGGCGGCGAAGGGGTGACCTACTACCTGTCTGCCGACAGGGAAGACGAAGGAGGGATCATCAGCTTCAACACCCTCGATAAATCGAATTTCCGCGCAAACCTGAGCGCGCGCATCGGCGGCAAGGCGAACGTGAACGTTACGACCGGCTACGTCGACAGCCGCGTGGCGCTCAACGCGAACGACAACAACATTTTCAGCCCTCTGATTAATGGGCTGCTGGCAACCCCGGTCTTTATCGCAGGGCAGGACACACTGCGTACGCCAGGCGGGCGGCCGGGCCTGGGCTTTGGCTTTTCGACTGATGACATTTCAAACCTGGTGACGTTCCAGGAGGTCGATCGGTTCATCGGCGGCGTCAACGGGACGTACACCCCGCGCTCGTGGCTCAGCGCGAACGCGAACGTGGGCCTGGACTTTTTCGCGCGCAACGACTTTTCAACGCTGCAGCCGGGCCGGTTGCCCATCGCGGCGTCGTTCACGCCGGGGAACCGGACGTCGGTACGGAACAACAGCTATCAGTACACTGCCAACAGTTCCGCTACAGCGACGTTCGACCCGAGGAGCAACATGGTTGCCACCTCGACGCTGGGCGCGAGCTACAACCGCAACCTGTTCGAGGGCACGAGTTGCTTTGGCGTAGGCATTGTGGAGGGAACACGCTCCTGCGGCGCGACCAGCTCGCAGTTTGCCGTGAACGAGAGCTTCAGCGAGATCATCACGGTCGGTGGGTTCTTTCAGCAGCAGTTAGCGTACAACGATCGCATCTTCATGGCCGCCAGCGTCCGTGGCGACGACAACAGCGCGTTCGGCCGCAACTTCGGCTTCATCTATTACCCGTCGGCGAACGTTTCCTGGGTCATCTCCGAAGAGCCGTTCTTCGCCGGGGCGAAGGGCTTCGTTAGCAACCTGCGCCTGCGTGGCGGATACGGCGAATCGGGCCTGCGTCCCGACTTCCGCCAGGCGGAAACGCTGTTCGGGCCTGTTTCTGTGACCGTGGGTGGGCAGGAGCAGTCCGCAGTGACGCTCTCCAGCACGGGTAACGACGAGCTGAAGCCGGAGCGTAGCCGCGAATTCGAGGGTGGCTTCGACACGGGGTTCCTGAATGAGCGGCTGTCTACGGAATTCACGTACTACAACAAGAGTTCCGATGACGCAATCATTTCCCGGCGCCTGCCGCCCTCATTCGGGCTGACCGGCTCTGTGGTGGATAACCTGGGCACCATCCGCAACTCCGGCATCGAGCTGACCCTGAACGCGCTGGTGCTGGAGCGCGATCAGACGAAGCTGAATCTGCGCTTCAACGCCACCACGCTGAGCAATAAGATCGAGCAGCTCGGCAGAGGCGTAGAGCCGATCATCTTCGGGTTCTCCGGCACGCAGCGGCACCAGGAAGGCTTCGCCGCGGGCAGCTTCTTCCAGAGGCCGATTCGGTTCGCTGACGCCAACGGCGACGGCAAACTGGGACGCGACGAGGTGTTCGTTGATTCGACACGCTTTACGGAGGTGCGCAACTCGAAGGGTGTGTTGGAAACCATTCCGTTCGAATATCTTGGGCCGGCACTGCCGACCAATACGCAGTCGGTTTCGGGAGAACTCACCCTTTTCCGGTTCCTCAACATTTCCGCGCTGTTCGAGCGGCGTGCTGGGAACAAGCAGTTAAATTTCACGGAGAGCTTCCGCTGCACCACCGGTTTCAACCGGGCATCGCAGGGTGCCTGCTCCGGCGTATCCAATCCGAACGCTTCGCTGGAAGAGCAGGCGGCCTTTATCGGAGCGCGCTTCATGGGTACGGCTGCCCTTTACGTCGAGGATGGGGATTTCATCAAGTTTCGTGAACTCGCGGTTCGGCTCGGCACACCGACCTTCCTGGCGCGCCAGTTCCCGACGCTGGAAGGCGCGAGCATAACGCTGGCCGGCCGCAACCTTGCCACCTGGACGGACTACAACGGCCTCGACCCGGAGATCAACACGGGTGGCGGCGGCGCGAACTTCACCCAATCCGAGTTCAACACGCAGCCTCCGGTGCGGTACTTCACGCTCCGTGTAGACTTCTCCTTCTAACCAGGAACTACAAATTATTATGAAATTACAACCAATGACGAACGGGAGGGGCCGCCGGCCCCTCCCCCGCCTGGTCGCTCTTGGCGCGATTGCCGCTTTCGGACTGGCCGGGTGCGATACGGAGTCCCTGCTGACGGTTGAAGATCCGGAGTTCGCCACCCCGATCTCGTTGAACAACCCGGCAGCGCTGCCGACGTTGATCGCGGGCGCAATCGGCGACTTCCAGGTCTCCTACAGCGGGGCGGGTGGCGATGCGCTGCTGAGCAGCGTGGCGGTCTTTACGGATGAGCATTACGCGTCCGGCACCTTCACCACCCGCATTGCATTGGACCAGCGCGATCTGCTCCCGCTTGCTACCGGCAACACGTCGGATGGCTTTTTCAGTGGGCTACAGCGCGCCCGCCGCTCGCTCAGCGCCGCGGCGGACGCCGTCACTAGCGTGGCCAACGCGAGCGATCCGCGTCTCACGGAGCTGCGTGCCCTCGAGGGGTACACCTTTGTAGCGCTGGGTGAGAACTTCTGCTCCAGTGTTCCCATCAGCAACGTGGTGGCCGGCGTGCGGCAAGAGGGCGCAGCACTCTCGACGACACAACTGTTCGAGCAGGCAATCGAACGCTTCAATGCGGCGCTTGCTATCGACGCGAACGACAATTTCGCCAAAGTAGGTAAGGGACGCGCGCTCCTGAGCCTGGGCCGGTACCAGGAGGCGGCCGCGGCGGTGAGCAGTGTGCCAGTGACCTTTGTTCGTTTCATCGAGCACTCCGCTAACTCGGGCCGACAGCAGAACCCGATCTTTGCGCTGCAGGCGAATGGGCGCTACTCGCTTTCCAATAGTGAAGGCGGCAATGGGCTTCCGTTCCGCGCGGCATTGGACCCGCGCGCTCCGTTTAGCGGACCGGTGCCCGGCTTCGACGCGAGTGTCCCGAAGTTCACAAACCTGCGGTACCCGGGCCTTGGTACGGACGTACCGCTGGCGAGCGGTGTGGAGGCGCAACTGATCCTTGCCGAGGCAGCCCTGAACGCCAACCAGACCGCGGAGTTCCTGCGGATTCTGAATACACTGCGTGCCGATGTCCGAGTGCGGTTCACGCGTCTTTTCCCCGAGTCTCCTGCCACCTTCGGCACTGCGTTGACACCGCTGACCGACCCGGGCACGCAGGCCGCGCGCGTGGACCTGCTGTTCCAGGAGCGCGGCTTCTGGCTTCTGACTACGGGGCATCGCCTGGGCGACCTGCGGCGGTTGATCCGGCAGTACAACCGTCAGCAGCAGAACGTGTTCCCGAGCGGGCCGTACTTCAAGGGCGGCGTCTACGGCACCGACGTGAACTTCCCGGTTCCGTTTGACGAAGCGAACAACACCCTGTTCGATCCGGGAACCTGTAACACCAAGCAGGCTTAGTTGCCCCTTGGGGCACCTGAGGTGGGGAAGGGGCAGCGAACGCGCTGCCCCTTCCCTGTTTTGGGAGGGAATTTTTCAACAACGAGGTGAATTCCATGCGTAACTTTAGCCTTGCGCTCGCTGTGCCACTCCTGATCGTGTTGGCCGCGGGCTGCGCTGGCTCCGGCGAGCGCGCCACGGTAACACCCGCGGCCCGCAGCACCATGGGCTCTGGAACGGAGATGGTGACGGTCTACCACGACACCCGCGCAGCAATCGCCCCGGTGGCGGCTGCGGCAGGCCGCGTGTGGAGCGTTCTTCCCGCGGTGTACGAGGAACTCGGTATCCCGGTGACGACCATGGTCGATCGCGACCGGCTCCTGGGCAACAAGCAGGCAGCCGTGGTACGCCGCCTCGCTGGGGAACGGCCCTCTGCCTTTCTGGACTGCGGTGTGGACGGTCTCGGCCTACCTCTCGCCGACCGGTACCGGATCACGATGTCGCTGCTTACCTCCGTGTCGCCTACGTCGGACACAGCGAGCAAGATCCAAACGCAGGTGGACGCAAAAGCAGTTCAGCAGGGCACCAGCGGCGACGCGGTGATTTGCAACACTACGGGGCGTCTGGAAAAGCTGATTTTGCAGATGGTTCAAACGCGGTTGCGGGCAGCCGGAAGCTGATTGTTGCCAGTGTGCGGCGTCAGCACGCTCTGACATGGCGCACAATCGGCGCGCACGGTACGAAAACGAAAAGCCCCGTAAGCATGTAAAATGCCTGCAGGGCCTCAAGTTATCCATGGGCCAGGGAGGAGTTGAACCTCCGACCTCACGCTTATCAGGCGTGCGCTCTAACCACCTGAGCTACTGGCCCTGTTCGAGCCGTCAAACGTAACTCCCGCACCGCCTTCGATCAACCCGACCCTCACGCCTCCCGGGCCACCGAGATCACGGCGGCTCGTCCCACGTCACTTCCCACTCGCAGAACGCGTCCCCCTCCTCCGTACACCGAACGTGCTTTACGACCCCCGCCTCGCCACCCGCAAGCTCCACGGTGGCCCGCAGGCCACGGATTGCGCCCGGCATCGGACGCGGGGGCTGTGTTACGACGAATCTCTCTATGCATCCATGACCAGACGCACGATCGGATCGAGGTCGTACGATCCATCCCGTTTCCGCGTCAGCCATGAGACCGCGAAGAACACGAGCAGTGAGAGCACGAACGCGAGGCCGGCGGCCGACACACCGCCCGGCAACTTGATGATGCCGATGCGTCCGTAGTTGAGCGTCTCGAGTGTGAGTGTCGCGATGAGGCCGGTTGTGATGGATGCGACGGCACCTTCCCGCGTCGCACCCTTCCAGTTCATTCCGATCGCGAGCGACGGCACGATCGTCGACGCGAACAGGCCCCACCCGAAAAGACCGAGGAAGACGACAAGCGCGCCGGACACTTGCGCGAGTACCGCAGCCGCAAGTGAGATCGCGACCGTCCAGACGCGACCCCAGTACAGCGCATTCGGCGGCGTCCTGCCGAGTGCTTTCGGCAGGTCGTACGTCATTACTGCCGCGCCGATGTTCATGAAGGAGTTGACTGTGCTCATGATCGCTGCGGCAACACCGGAAAAGACGACGCCCGCGAGCAGCAGCGGTGCGCGTTCGAGCAGGAATGTCGGCGTGACGCTGTCGGGCGTTGCGCTCAGGTCTGCCATCCCGCCTGTCGCGGTCAGCGCCCGCATCGACACACCGACGCCGTAATACAGGAGCACGGTGAGCATGATCGCGCTCGTAACCATGAGCGGCAGCCACTTCAGCTTACGCGGATCCTTGATCATGTAGAACTTGTGAATCACATGCGGCTGGCCGAGTGATCCCATGCCGAACACGAAGAACAGGGAGAGCGCGGCGACCGGTCCGATCGTCCCCCACGGACCCAGCAATGCAGGGTCTGCCGCCATCAGTGTCATCGTGATG
>JBBREF010000172.1:0-6844 GCA_038203205.1 Gemmatimonadales bacterium
TGTCATCGGTGAAATGAAATTGCACAGAAGGGGCGATTGAAATTGCTCACTTTCTCTTGTTCCGCCGGCGGGGGTTGGAAAGGTTCATCCCACGTCCGTCCGGCCAATCAGCCACGTTGCGTCTCCCGGTATGGCGGAGGCGCCTGTGTACGGATGGGAGAAGCTTGTGCTACTCAAACACCTGCTGGAAGAAGGACTTAAAAAGACAGCCATCGCCGAGCGACTGGGAGTGAGCCGACGGCTCGTGCATCACTGGATAAAAACCGGCCAGCTCGATCTCGATCTCAGTAACGGTGCACCGTCGGCCCGGCAGCGGTTCGAAGGCCCCTCAAAACTCGAGCCCTACAAGGAGATAATTCGCACCCGCCTCGAGAGCTACCCCGAGCTCTCGGCGATCCGGCTCTTTGATGAATGCCGCTTGGCTGGGTACCCAGGCGGTCAGAGTCAGCTGCGTCGCTTCGTGCGAGAGGTTAGGCCCAAGCCACCCGTTGATGAGGTCGTCCGTTTCGAGACGCCCGCGGGTTTGCAGGGTCAAGTGGATTTCGGTGAATTCAAATTTCCCTGGGGTAAGCGCTACGCTCTCCTCGTCGTCCTTGGTTACTCTCGCCTTCTCTGGCTTCAGTTCTATCCAAGGCAGACCATGCAGGTGGTGATGCGTGGCCTCGAGGAGGCTTTCAGTTATTTCGGCGGAGTGCCAGCTGAATTGTTGTTCGATCAGATGAAGGCAGTGATCATCGACGACAAGCGAGCCGGAGGAGGAAAACTTTTCGAGAATCCGGAGTTCCTCCGGTTTGCGAATCACTGGGGATTTCGGATCAGGGCATGCCGGCCGTACAGGGCGAAGACGAAGGGCAAAGTCGAGCGGCCGATCCATTACGTCCGTCACAATTTCGCTTATGGCCGGGATTTCCTCGGCGACGCCGATCTCAATGATCAGGCACACACGTGGCTCGCACGCACAGCCAATGTGCGATTGCACGGCACCACGCATGAGGTGCCACGGGAGCGCTTCGAGCGCGATGAGCGGATGGCACTTCTTCAACTCGCTTCACGTCCATATCAATCACTCGTCCTGATGCCCGAGCGGCTGACTGCTCGACAGGAGCCGAAGCCGGTGATTCCAAATATCTCGGTGGAGCGCCGTCCACTCGCAGCGTACGCTCGCCTGAGCGAAGTAGTCAGTGAGGTAGTCCGCTCATGAGACAACCGGTAATCAAACCAACAGCTCAGTCGCTTCGTGACCGGCTCCGCGCTCAATTGGCCGATCTCAAGATGCCCGGCGCACTTGAAGCGCTCGACACCCTGCTCAGTGAAGTGGACAGCGGCAAGCTTCAGGCTCCGCAGGCGATCGAGCAGCTGCTGGGCGCTCAGATATCGCTCAGGAACAACCGACGGCTTGTGGCAGCGATGCGCTCATCCCGTCTTCCCGCGGTCAAAATGCTCTCCGATTTCGACTTCAGCTTCCAGCCCTCGCTCAAACGGGACCAGGTCGAGAGCCTTCACACACTCGGCTTTGTCGAACGGAAGGAGAATGTGATACTCCTCGGTCCGCCCGGTGTCGGCAAGAGTCACCTGGCAATTTCGCTCGCGATCGCTACGGCTCAGAGCGGGCGGCGCGTGTACTACGGCACACTTGCCGATCTTATCACTTCACTGGAAGAAGCTCAGCAGTCAGCTCGCTTGAGCTACCGGCTTCGGACGCTTGTTTTCCCGAGCCTCCTTGTCGTGGACGAGATCGGCTATCTGCCGATCAGCCGCACCGGAGCAATGCTCTTCTTTCAGCTGATGAGTCGTCGCTACGAGCACGCGTCAACGGTGCTGACGTCAAACAAGGGCTTCGAAGAATGGGGCGAGATCTTCGGTGACGAGGTGATGGCCAGCGCCCTCATCGACCGGCTGGTACATCACTGCCACATCGTCAATATCAGGGGCAACAGCTACCGGATGCGTCACCACTCAGATATCTCGGCTGCGCTCCAGCGAGACCTGGAAGAAGCTCCACAACGCACTCGGCGCCGCACGCGCCAGGAGGCCCTGACGCCTTAACGGCCCGTCACCCAAAAGTGAGCAATTTCAATCGTTGAAAGTGTGCAATTTCAATCGCTGTTGACAGTATCTCGCTGTCTTGCCTCCACTGGTTCAAGTCGCGCGATGTGAGGCTTGGTGTCTTTGTTTCGGCCACGTTTATCGCAATGCGTCGACACTGTCGTCGCGAGCAGTTCAGTTCCAGTCGCGAGTGTGTCGAAAGCGCCAACTCATACACCTTTACTTTGAAAAGAAATTGGCACTTCGGTGATAAGGAACAGGCGTTGTTGAATACCAGACAAGATGCGAGCGTTCGGTCAACTACGAACGTCCGGACTTGGAGGCTCATGCGTTCCGCAAGATTTTGGCTGTCGCTCGCATTCTCATTTGCTTTGGTTGGGTGCGCTGACGATGCTGCCCCTCCGCTATCCCCTGTAGTGCGGGGAAACGTTCTCGTGGATGCAGCCTTGCTTCCGCCGCCCGAACGTTTTCAGTGGGAGATTGGAAAACAGATCGAAGGATTTGGCGGAGTGTACGCGGACTCGAGCGGTGGCTTGGTTACGCTGACTACCGACTTGGGGCGCGCAGATGCCCTGCGTGAGGTCGTTCAGGCGCGCGTCGTAGTTTCAAACTCAACTGCCAGAACGCCTGCGGGCCGTGCTCGGCCAATGCGTGTCACTCACGCACAGTTCACCTATCGGTCTTTGCTTTCCTGGAAAAACGCTTTGTCAATGAGCGACGCATCCGGGATAATCGACGGCATTGGCGTTATTGAAAGTAAGAATCGCATTCTCGTGTTAGTCCGCGATCCTCGCTCGATATCATTGATCCGCCAGAATGCACGGGCAATAGGAATACCCGATAACGCCTTTGTAGTTGCGCGCACGCAAACTCACCCCGCCCAGAGTATTCAGACAGGTTATTTCCGTCCGACGACGGGCGGGATACGCATCAATGCGGGATCGCCCGGGGATTGTACTCTTTGGGGCAATGCAGTTCGGGACGGAGTCCGCTACGGAATCACTGCGTCGCATTGCACCGCGGTAAAGGGCAGTGTCACCCCTAGCACAGTCGTGCAAGGTGGGGGAACCATCGGAGTGGAGGCTATCGACCCCCCTTGGAACGTGCGGGAGCGTCATCCTCAGTGTATCAGCGGCACTTTGGGATGTCGCTATTCCGACGCTGCCGCCTTCGTCTATAGCGAAAGCTCAAGCGAAAAGACGATAGCGCGGATCTCGGGGTCCCCGTGCGGATTTGCCTGCTATGGTCCAACGACGGCTATCGCACCGAACCGTATCAATAGTTGGGTTGTAGACTATCCAGTGGATGGAGAAATCGTAGACAAGGTGGGTCAAAGGACTGGGTGGTCACGTGGGTGGGTTGAGGGAAGCTGCTTCGACATTAGGGTCGACAACTATCGGCATTTGTGTTCAGTGCGGGTGGTTGCCTCGGCGCATTTTGGAGACAGCGGAGCGCCGGTATTTTTTATGTATGGCGACTACGCGAGGCCCACTGGGATTCTGTGGGGTCGGGATAAATGCCGAAACACATTTCCCAATCTTGACGACGGCTCCTGTCCTGCGCCTGGTTACGAAGATCTTGCAAATCCTGGCAACGCGTTTTACATGAGCGCTTGGTGGGCGATCCGGCAGGAACTGGGGTTTTCTGACGCATCGGTAGGCTGGCCGTGAACAATCAACGACGTCCCAAGGAGAAAAAGTGGAAATCAGAATCGTCAGTGCTTTTCTAGTTGCTGCACTCGGATGCGGCGCGCAAGAACGGGCGCTCATACCCGACAAGGAGATGTCTGCAACCTTGAGTGTCTCGGCTCCCCCAACAGTTAAGGCCGGGGAGTGGATGACGGTCGATGCGTTTCTCACAAACCTTGGCGACAAAACGATCGTGATGGAAGCCGGAGGCAAGGAGATAGCGACCGATTTCCTCCGCGCAGACACGGATGTGCAAGTTTATTCACTGCCCGGTCCCGTCGTGACGGCGGAATTGCACATCATAAGGGTGGCTCCGGGTGAAACGTTCCGGGTTACGCGTCAGTGGGACATGACAAATGGCGCGGGGATCCCCGTACCGCCGGGCACGTACAAGATCCGCCCTCGCGCAGTCCTTCCGAACGAATACCGTGTGCGAGTCGATGCAACCCCCATAACTTTCATTGTGACGAAGTGATGGCGACATTCAGACGCGGTTTCGCAATAATTCAATGCTGCATCGCTTCGTTCATCGTTGGCTGTGCCGGTGGAGAATTGCCGACGGCGACTTCAGGACAGGAAAGCCTTCGCTTCGATAGGGCTGGACTCGCGGAGACCGAGCAAGCGACGGGTTATATCGTCCGTCTCAAAGAGGGCCCCGGGCGCGCCGCAGAGCGGGCATCTGAGATTTCTCAAATCCATGGCGGGCTGGTGTCCCACACTTTTGAGAGAGTATTCAAAGGGTTCGTCATCGAGGGGATATCGGCGTCGGCAGCTGAAAATCTGAGAGGCAACCCACTCGTTATTTCCGTGGAAAAGGATGTGATGACTTTTCCGACGGGTACCCAAACGCTAACCCTTTCAAGTCAATGGGGCCTCGACTGGATTGATCAGCGCTCCCCACCTCTTAATAATCAGTATACGTATCCTTATTCGGGGGCAGGAGTTCATGTCTACATCGTCGACTCAGGCATAAGAGGGGATCACGTCGAGTTTACCGGGCGCATGGGCAACGGATTTTGTCTCGCTGGTCCTTGGTGGAACCCGGCCTGTACGCCGTACGCTGATGACATCGGCCATGGAACAAGCGTTGCATCTCAAGCTGCGGGAACAGTAGCTGGCGTCGCCAAAGGCGCGACCATTCACTCGGTTCGAATTGACCAAGGGCCCCAAGGCGCTCCCGACAGTGACATCATAGCCGGCCTGGAATGGATCGTTTACAATAACGTGCGACCAGCTGTCGTGAACATCAGTTATGGGGACACTGGAGAGCACGATGGCACTTTTGCATTACAAGCCGCAATCCAACGAATAATCGACATCGGCATTGTTGTCTCCAGAAGTGCAGGTAATGCAAATCGTGACGCATTCCAATACCGCCCAAACCGGGTCAATCCGGCATTTATTGTTGCCGCCGCGGGCTGGTCTGGTAGCTACTTGTATCGACGGGCCGATTCCAATTTTGGTTCACTTGTTGACATCTACGCGCCCGGAAACTTCACTTATGCGGGCACCAGCGTATCTAGTACATCATATGGAACGTTTGGTGCGACCTCTGGAGCAACTCCGTTTGTCACCGGAGCTGTTGCCCAGATTTTGGAGGCATACTCCTATCTGACACCAGCTGAAGTTGACTATTGGATAAAGGCAAACTCGACGTCTGGGGTCATGACTGGTCTGATGGCAGGAGACCCCAATCTGTTTCTTGATCGCTGGTAATCGATAACCATGTCCTCGTCGCCGGAGAGCAGAATGCAAAGACGATCATTCGAAAACCGACCTGGCAAGCGAACATTTGTGGCCGCCTGCATGCTCGTGTCTGCCTGTCTCGTGCCTATATCGTCCGCTTCAGGTCAGCAATTGGACGACCAGCGGCTTTACAAGGCGTCCATCCGTACCGGCCCCGCCCTCGGTGACGCTACCGCGCTCTTTCCGTTGTTAACTTCGACATCTGATCATCAGGCGAGACTTGCTGATCAATCAAGAACATTTTCTGCAAGGGCGGTGTTCGCGGGTGGCCTCGCAGGCGGAATCGTAGGTGGCGTCGCGGGCTATCTTCAAAAAACGTACGTGACGTGCCCGTTCGGCCCTGACAAAGACTGCTCGGGTGGACCTCACCGGAAAACCGGCGCCGGTGCATTTTACGGTGCGCTGCTCGGCGGAGTCACCGGGGCCTTACTCAGCTACTGGCGATAGACAAGAATGATGTTAGCAAGATGGCGGTCGAATTTCTGATGTGTAGATCCTTGTTTAGCGATTTCGAGCTTCTTCGAGCCCACGAACTGAATGGCGACACCATCCTGCCACGCATCCAGTATTCCTTAATTAAGCATAAGCCCACATCCTTAAGTAAAGCCAACCGTTAATTCCAGAGGTTAAATAGCTAAGGAACTGAGCCGCTATAGGCACCGTCTCTTCGTCCTATGCTCTACAGCCTTCTCGCAGACGCCGTCGTCGCAATCCACATCTCGTTTGTCGCCTTCGTAATACTCGGCGGATTCCTCCTCCGCCGGTGGCCAAGGCTGGTGTACGCCCATGTGCCAGTCGCGATATGGGGAGTGCTCATCGAATTTGCAGGGTGGGTCTGCCCGCTCACGCCTCTCGAGAACTCCCTTCGCCACCGCGGAGGACAGGCGGGATATGAAGGCGGATTCGTCGACAACTATATCCTGCCAGTCCTCTACCCGATGGGCCTCACCCGAAATGTTCAGTATGTGCTTGGGATTTTTGTTCTCGTCATCAACCTCGTCGCGTACGCGCTCTTCATCCGGGTTCGCAAGAGCCGGCGTCATTGACAAACCGTTGCGCGCGCGAAGGCAGTGAGTCAATTTAGAAAACCATCACATGATCATGCGCCTCCGCAGCTCCGCCTCCTATTACTACCGGACCCCAGACACGGGCCCGCGGAGGCGTATGCGCGACTAGCGCAGACCAATCTCTGTTTTTCCGGGTCCGTGAATTTCTTCACGGGCCTTTTTGGTGTGCCCAGCATGGGCACTGGCTTGGAGGTGAAAGTCCTCTGGGGAGTTGATCGCAACGACCCGAGCAAACCGCAAAGTGATGAGCGTGAGCGAGTTGCTGAAAGAAGCGGGGAGCGGGACCTGCGGGGCGAC
>JBBREF010000173.1:0-6777 GCA_038203205.1 Gemmatimonadales bacterium
GGTCCTCGTTCACCCGCCGGGCGCCGAGCTGCTCGCAGTAACCCCTTCTACGCGCGCCGATTATCTCTATGACGACATCATGGAAGTGGGTCGGGCGCAGAAGGAGCACCGCCGGTTCGTCGCGGTTCTCGAGCGGTTCGCGAAGGTTCATCATGTCCGGGACCTACTCGCTGAAGTGCTCGCTGACGACGAGACCAGGAAGATCTTCATCAAGGAGACCCTCGACATCATTCCGTCGGAGCCGCTGTCCCGTGAGCTGAACGAGATGAACCCGCACGACCTCGTAAGGACTCTCGTCGAGGGAAAAGAAGAGCAGCCCGGACAGCTGACCCGCACGCTCAATGAGTGTGGTTATACACTGCCGCCGCTGCCGAATCTTTTCTTCACGCGCGACGTGGCGATGGGTATCAACGATCACATGATGATCGGCTCGATGCGTTATGGAGTGAGGTGGACCGAAGAGCTGATCATGAAGGCGATCTTCAGGTACAACCCTCGCGTCCGGAACAAGGGGATTCTCTACGACGGATCACGAGAGCACAGGATGAACTACACGCTCGAGGGCGGCGACGTGCATCCGATCAGGAACGACGTGGTCATGATCGGCTTCAGCGAGCGGTCGAGCCCTGCTGCCATCGATCACCTCGCGAGCGTCATGTTCGACAGGACGACGGTGACCGACCTCATCATTGTGATCATGCCCGGTGAGGAAAGCGCGATTCATCTCGATATGATCTTCACGCAAGTCGATCGCGAGCTTTGTGTCGTGCACCCTCCCCATTTCATGGGACCCGAGCGGTTGCCGATCCTTCACTGGAAGAAAAGCACGAGCTCCATGAAAGAAATGCCCGGCATATTCCACGCGCTCGAAGCGTGCGGCACTCCGATGCAGCCGATACCGTGTGGTGGAGAAAAGCGCATCGTCCAGGAGCGGGAACAGTGGTCGTCAGGCTGCAACTTCGTTGCGATGCGTCCCGGTGTCGTTCTCTCCTACGCTCGCAATGAAGCAACGCTGCGTGAAATGGAGAAGGTCGGATTCTCTGTCGTCGCGGCGTCCACCTTCCTCGAGGATGAATCGGTGATTGGCGATAACGATCGCGCTGTCATCACGTTCGACGGATCGGAACTCGTCCGCGGCGGTGGCGGCCCTCGCTGCATGACCTGTCCCATTTCGCGGGACGATCCCTGGACGTGACTTACGGCGGGATCAGCAGAAAGGAACAGTCGACGTTGCTGACGGAGAAGGCTGCGCATTACCTCGCGACAGGTCCGAAGGATGTCGTCGACCTCGTGGGCCACGTCTGCAATCTTCCGGGGGCACCGCGCATCGTCGCCGAGCACATGGCGCAGGTGATCTTCTCGGGCCGGCCGGAATTCGTGCTCGACCCTGGTGGACAGTGGTCATTCATTTCACGCGCGGCCGCGAAGGCTCCGGTTGTCACGGCGGCAAGTCTTGGTTCGTTGTCGTTTGCTGTCGTGGATGTCGAGACAACCGGCGGTCGGTTCCCGATGCACAGGATCACGGAGTTTGCCGCCGTCACGGTTCGTAACGGACAGATCGCCGATGTGTATGAGACGCTCGTGAATCCGCAGCGGCCGATCCCGCCATTCGTGTCGCGGCTCACGAGAATCTCGTGGGACATGGTGCGCGACAAGCCAACGTTCAGAGGAATCGCTGAGCGGGTTCTCGAAGTGCTGGAAGGCAACGTATTCGTCGCACATAATGCCGCCTTCGATTTCAGCTTTGTCTCAGACGAGATACGCCGCGCGACTGGCGCGGAGCTCGTTGGCCGGCAGCTGTGCACCGTAAAACTTGCGAAACAGCTACTGCCCCACCTCCAACGGCGATCGCTGGACTACGTGGCGGACTACTATGGCGTCGAGATGACGCGCCGTCACCGGGCGGGCGGGGACGCACTTGCGACTGCGCATTGCCTCATCAGACTTCTTGATGATGCAGCTCAACGTGGCTGCACGACGCTCGACGATATCGACAACCTGATGCGGAAGCGAAAGCCGAAGAAGAAGAAACGGAGAAGCGCGCTGCCATCACCAGTGACGAGGGACACGACCGCTTGAACCCGCTACCACTCGTACAGACACGCAAGCTCGGCAACCTCAACATCCACGCACTTCAGGCCGGCGGTCAGAAGCTCGATGGCGGAGCGATGTTCGGCGTTGTCCCGAAGCCATTGTGGGAAAAGCGAATCCCCGCTGACGAGAAGAATCGCATTCAGCTTGGAATGCGCTGCCTTCTGGTTGAGCATCCGTCAGGGCTCATCCTCATCGACACCGGAGCCGGCAATAAGGAAGAACCGAAGTTCAAGCAGATCTACGGGCTCGAGAACGAGGGTGCGAACGGGCGCACTTCCCTCGAGGATGCGCTGTCGCAGGTCGGCGCTACGCCGGATGACATCGCCATAGTGATCAACACACATCTCCATTTCGACCACGCTGGCGGCAACACCTACCGTGATGAGCGGGGGCAGCTGAAGATCTCATTTCCGAAGGCGCGATACATCGTGAAGCGGGGCGAATACGACTACGCGATGCACCCCAACGAGCGTACAGCTGCGAGTTACTTCGAGCGCAACTTCGCGCCCATAGTGAAAGCTCACAAATTCGAGTTTGTGATTCGTGAGAAGGAGATAGTGAAGGGGATTCGGGTTGTGCCGACTCCCGGTCACACGCCGTTTCACCAGAGCGTGATGATCGAGTCCGGTGGCGAGCGCGCGTTTTTTCTCGCTGACATGTGCCCTACCAGCGCGCACGTTCCGCTGCCGTGGATCATGGGCTATGACGTAGAGCCCCTGGTCACGCTGGAGACCAAGCGGCGGATTTTCCATCAGGCTGAGGCCGAGGGCTGGCTCATGGTATTCGAGCACGATGCCACCGTCCCTTGGGGGCACGTTGAACATGATGGGAAAGGGTATCGCTTTGTTGAATCGTAGGAATAGCGGGCTGAACGGCGCCGCGGGCTGCGCCTGCTGTTAGCAGTTAGCAGCACCAGCTGCTCAGCCTTTAGCAGCTAAGCGCTGATGGCTAGTGCTGCTAACTGCTAAACGCCCCATGGCATTAAGCAGTTGTAGTTGCATCCCCCCCCCAAGTCGTTTACTCTTATTGAGTTACAATACATGAAGCAGCCATCCCAGGCGGGACGGCTCACCCTCTGGCCCTCGGTTTCACAACGAGGCGTGCTACAGGAGTTCAAGCCAGTCGGTGCCGAAGGTGTATTCGGCCCCCTTTGTGCGCGGACTCTTTCGAGGGTCCGCTTTTTTTGTTGCAGACATCTCTAAAACGAGGTAGACGAGTATTCAGGACACGACAAAACGCGTGCGCGTGAACCGGCAGATTCGCATCAGCCCGCTCCGCGTTATCGCAGCCGACGGCGCGCAGCTCGGAATCATGGATGTGGAAACCGCACTTGCCGCCGCGGTGGAACAGGGACTGGATCTGGTCGAAGTTGCTCCTCTCGCTCGTCCGCCCGTCGTCCGGATCATGGATTACGGCAAATTCAAGTTCGAGCAGGCCAAGATGGCGCGACAGGCCAAGAAGAAGCAGCACGTGATCCATCTCAAGGAAGTGAAGTTCCGTCCTGGTATCGAAGAGCACGACTTCGCAACGAAAGTGCGGCACGCTCGCACCTTCCTTGGCGAAGGCAACAAGGTGAAGGTGACGCTGATGTTCAGAGGGCGTCAGATCGCGCACCCCGAGCTGGGGCGCGTGGTGGTAAACAGAGTTGCAACCGAGCTCGCCGACGTCGCGAAGATCGAGACCGAGCCGAAGTTCGAAGGAAAGTTCATGACGATGATTCTCGCGCCCAAATAGGCCGGAATCAGAGTCGCTACAATCAAATAGAGACAGAACATGCCGAAGATGAAAAGCCATCGTGGCGCGCGTAAGCGCTTCTCGATCACAGGCACAGGAAAAGTGAAGCGGTCGAAGGCGGGGAAGAGCCACATCCTCACCAAGAAGACGTCGAAGCGGAAGCGCCGCCTGCGTCAGTCCACGACGATGACAGTGCGTGGTGAAGAGAAGAACATCAAGCGCCTCTTGCAGGCATAAGGGAGAAATACAATGCCTCGCGTAAGATCAAACGTCGTGCGCCTCAAGCGCAAAAAGCAGGTGATGAAAGCTGCTCGTGGTGCATTCGGCGCCCGCAGCAAGCTGTGGAAGGCCGCGAAGGAAAACGTCGAGCGCGGCTGGAAGTACGCGTACCGTGATCGCAAGAACAAGAAGCGGGACTTTCGCCGCCTCTGGATCGTGCGCATCAACGCCGGCGCGCACCAGCACGACATGAGCTACAGCGTCTTCATGAACGGGCTCAAGCAGGCGGGAATCGAAATCGACCGCAAGGTTCTTTCCGATCTCGCGATCAACGATCCTGCAGCTTTCGGCGCTCTTGCCGACAAGGCTCGCGAAGCACTGAACAAAGCGGCCGCGTAACAGCGTCGGGCGCAGGGCGATATCGCTCCTGCGCCACGCCAACCGCATGACGATAGAAGAGTTCGTCCAGGCAGCAGAAGCGCTCGAGGCGAGAGCCTCGGCGCTCGTTTCCGACGCCGCAGGCGCCGCCGACCTCGAATCGGCGCGGAATCAGCTTCTCGGGAGAAAGAGCGGCGAGCTCGTTGCATTGATGAAAGCGCTGCCTTCCCTATCGCCTGACGACAGAAGGGCAGCAGGTGCAGCGGTCAATCGCGTGAAGGGCACGATCGAAGCTGCGCTCCAGGCCAAGGCGCTTGCCGTCACGACCTCGGCTGACACATCACGCGCTGAGGATCTCACCATGCCCGCCCGTCACCGGTGGAAAGGCGGGCGGCATCCGGTGACGATAGTCATCGAGGAGATCCAGGACATCTTCCGCGAGATCGGTTTTACCATCGCCCTCGGCCCGGAAGCGGAATCCGAATGGTACAACTTCGGCGCGCTGAATTTTCCTGCCGATCACCCGGCGATGGATATGCACGACACATTGTATCTCACTGACGATGTGCTCCTGCGCACTCATACATCGCCGGTACAGATTCGCACGCTCCAGAACTTCAAGCCTCCGATAAGAATTCTTGCTCCCGGCAACGTTTATCGGCGCGATTTCTTCGACGCCTCGCACGCGCCGATGTTTGCGCAGATCGAAGGGCTTTCAGTGGATGAAGGGGTGAGTTTCGTCGACCTCAAGGCAACGCTGGTCCGCTTCGCCAATCTGTTCTTCGGAAAGACGCGCACACGTTTCCGTCCGAGCTATTTCCCGTTCACCGAACCTTCGGCGGAGATGGATGTCGAGTGCCAGATCTGCCACGGCTCAGGATGCGCGGGATGCAAGAACACCGGCTGGATGGAAATCCTCGGCTCGGGGATGGTGCATCCGAACGTTCTTCTTGCAACCGGCGTCGATCCTGAGAAGTACACTGGATGGGCGTTCGGTATGGGACCGGCGCGTATCGCAATGCTGCGGTATGCGCTGCCCGACATTCGGCTGCTCTACGATTCCGACATGCGCTTTCTCGGACAGCTGGCTGAATGAACGCGTCATTTCAGTGGCTGCGTGATTTCGTCGACATCGAGATGTCGCCGGCCGAGCTGCGTGATCTGCTCACTATGCGGTGCGCGACGGTTGACGATGTGCTCCCGCTCCGCAACGACCTGAGCGGGATTCTCGTTGGGCGTGTCGTCGAAGCCGGCAGGCACCCGAATTCGGATCATCTGTGGGTTACTAAGGTTGACGCGGGTGCAGGCGTGCTTCACGACGTTGTATGCGGCGCGCCGAACGTGGTTGCCGGTGCGCTGTACCCATTCGCGCCGGTTGGCGCGACGCTGCCCGGCCGCCTGAAGATCGAGAAGCGCAAGATCCGCGGTGCAGTCTCCGAAGGCATGTTGTGTTCGGCGCGCGAGCTCGGACTCGGCACCGATCATGAGGGTATCCTTGCACTCGATGTCGATGCTCAGCCGGGCGCGGGCTTTCTTGATGTAATGCCGGTGGGAGACACAAGGATCGTAGTCGACGTGCTTCCCAACCGCCCTGACTTGTTGTCCCACGAGGGCCTCGCCCGCGAGATCTCAGCCGCGACAGGCAAGCCGCTGCACCGGCCACAGCATCCTCCCGCCGCGCTGCAGCGAGCCCCGGAGCCGACGGCGGCGTCAGGCGTTGAGGTAATCGTCGAAGATCTGCACGGCACTCCGCGCTACATGACTGCGATCATTCGGGGAGTGAAGGTTGGCCCCTCCCCGGAATGGCTCGTGTCGCGCATCGAAGCTGTCGGATCCCGTTCGATCAGTAACGTTGTCGACGTCACCAACTATATGCTGCACGGCTTTGGTCAGCCGATGCACGCCTTCGACCTCGCGAAGCTCAGTGGCGGAAAGATCATTGTAAGGCGGGCGACGAAAGGCGAAAAGCTCAGCACTCTCGATGGAGTCGACAGGACACTCGACGAAACGATGACGGTGATCGCCGATGCTGATAAAGCTCAGGCAGTTGCCGGAGTGATTGGCGGAAAGGGGAGTGAAGTCAGCGAGACGACAGCAGATATCCTTCTGGAGGTTGCGGCTTTCGATCCTGCGGCGGTGCGTACAACGCGACGCACACTTGGTATCTCTACAGACGCGAGCTACAGATTCGAGCGCGGTGTCGACGTTGCAGCAATACCCGACAGGCTCGCGTACGCGGTCGAGTTGATCATCCGCCTTGCAGGCGGGGCTCGCGATGGCGACCCAACTGATGCACATCAGGCGGCGCTGCCAACAGGAGCGATTCGGTTGCGCCCGTCCCGCGTCGCGACC
>JBBREF010000174.1:0-6701 GCA_038203205.1 Gemmatimonadales bacterium
ATGTCGGCGTCGGCATCGGCAAACGTCTTGATCTGCACCTTGTGATACGCGGCGGCAACCTCTGCCGACATTGCATTGTCGACAATGTATCCGTCGCCGCGCGGGCCGATGCATCCGCTGATTACCATCGGACATTCTGCAGTCTCATGTGTACTGCGAAGCACGTGAAGCATTCTGATCGCTTCCATGTTCGCCTCCGCCAGCGCTGCGCGGGAGTAAGCGAGTCGGTCTCCCCAATCAGCGTTGGCGCGCCAGGTCGCGCTTTCGAGAATGAGCCCGGTCCCGAATCGGCTCGCGAGTTCAACGTAAGTGCCGAAGTATTTTCGAAGCTTTCTGCGGCCATCTTCGTTGCGCAGAAGTAGAAATGCCGCGAAATCCGGAAGCTCGAGCCCTTCGTTGAAGATCAGGGTCGTCTCGATCCCTCCGTCAGAGAGCCAGAGCCTGTCGCTCAGCTGTGGCAATGAGGTGCGATACTTTGCCATCGTGAATGCCCGCGTTGGAGATCAGTATCTGCCCGGTCACTGCAAGCACAATCTCATTCTCGGCGGTCTTCCGCGGAAGGTGCACAGTGGCTTCCGCACTGCATTCGTTTCCTTTCCCGATGAACGCGCTGCCACGCCGGCCCATCATCGACGGGAGCGTGCCCGGAGTCAGCCCGATAGCGTCGCTGACCTCGGATACTTCCCAGTCGATCAGAGTACCGGGAGGCAACGCCGCCGAAGGTGGCAAATCTACTGTCAGCGCCCACGTGACCAGCGCGGTCGCAGCGGCAATGGGCAGTATCAATTGGCGAAACAGCATGCAACTCCCTTGATATGTCATCGACCAAGGAAGCGACGGGCGTCACAGGACGAAACGACTTATCCGTGAAACGCGGGTTTGGTGGGACGAACTGTATCGGGACGGGGCCTGACGCTACTCGTACGAAAGTGCCGCCGCTGTCGGCACCCGCACGGCCCGCCAGGCCGGCCATGCGCAGGCGACGACTGACACCGTGACCACAACAGCCAACCATGCGACGGCTCCGCCCACTTCAGGGATGTAAGTGACTGGGACGGTGAACATGATTCGCCCGAATGCTTTGCCGAGGATTACGCTCATCGGGACCGAAAGTGGTATTGCGATGAGCCAGCTGAGCAATGCAACGACCAGCCCTTCGACCTGCACGATGCCGATTATCGCGCTGTGGCGTGCACCGATGGCGCGCATCACACCGATCTCACGCGTCCGTTCGAGTACGGAGAGGCTCATCGTGGAGGCAAGCCCCAGACCTCCAACGATAATCATCAGCTGACCCATGATACCGAGAAAACCGGCAACCATCAGCAGGTGATCTTCGACGACGCGCCTCTGCTCGCTCATGAGCTGGGTCGACTGCACTTCGAGACCGGCTTCAGTCATCGCCGCACGAATGCGCTGAACGAGATCAAGCTGGGACGCCGGGCCGGCGACCGATGATGCGACTACGACAGCTGTTGCCCCTCCACCGGTATGTGGCGCCAGAGTTTCACGCGCGGCGTAAGCGGCAGGTGCCGGACCCGCGTCCACGACACCGACAACTTCCCATGCCGATTGCCTGCCCGCGATGGTAAGAGTGACAGTGCGTCCGAGATCCATACCGGGTTCATCTTCGGCGAGTCGCTTGTTGACTATGAGAGCGTTAGTGTCGTCCGCGCGCATCCAGCGCCCGCGCACTACTGGTACTGAGAGCATCCTCGTGGCGCCCGGTGGTGCGGTGATCGCGAATGCGCTTCCCATCGTGCCAGACGCGTCTGTTGGAACGGCCTGCGCGCCTGACCATGCTTCCACGTTGAGCACGCCGCTGACGGCTCCCGCGATTCGACGGATTGAGTCCGGCTCGTGTCGACCGACGAGCCTGACAACCATGTCGAACCGCTGCGTCCCGAAGAGCGTATCTACGGAGGCGATGACCGATGCTCTCAGGTTCACCGCGCCAAGGTAAACGGCGCCGCCGGTTGCAAGAGTGATCAACGTGAGCACCATGCGCTGTCGTTTCCGGAACGCATTGCGCAATGAGAGAAGCAAAGGACGCGTGACTCCCGGCGCCCTCTGAAGAAGCGTCCCCGCGTTGCCTGCATTCCCGGCAATCCCGAAGTCGCGCAGCGCTTCACTGACGGGTATCCTGCTTCCACGCACGACAGGTATGGCAGATGCCACAACCGGAAGCACCATACCGACCGCAATCTGGACAACGATGACCCACGCAGGAATTGTTGCGCCGGTGATGTCAAAATTCAGAAGATCTGCGCTGAATCGAGCATACAGCCGGCCGATGACGATCGCCGCTGGAATCGCGATGACGCTCGCGACGAATCCCAGTCCGAATGCCAGCACGAGATACATTCCGGCTATCTGGTCCGTTCGCGCCCCGAGCGTCTTCATGATGCCGATCTCACGCAGCTGCCCCGCCAGCATCGCAGATACGAGATTCACCACGAGGAACGCACTCAGTAGCAGGGCGAGCGCACCGAAGGCCCCCTGCGTAAAGAGCAATGAGTCCATCTGCGCTGCGTGGATGTGTCGCCCGGGGACGGGCACGTCGACGTCGTATACCCGGCGACCGGTGCTCTCGATGACGGCTGAGATCTCTGTCGTCACCGCGCGAATCTGGTCGCGTGTAAGACTCCGGTCGCGCATGACAATACGCAGCTGATTCAGCGTGGATGGCGCACCCAGATAATCAAGAGTCGCGGGCGTTACGAACGCATAGACAATGTGCTCCATCCAGCCAGGCGCGAGCCCTACATCTCTCGCGACACCTGCAATGCGAAGCTCGCGCGGCTTACCATCCTTCACCTGTACCGCGAACGTTTCTCCGACGGCTGCGCCGCTGAACTCAACTGACGAGCTCTCGACGACAAGCGAGTTTGCAGACGGTGGCCATGTGCCGCTTTCGTGCTTGATGACCCCTATCCTGCTTGTGCCGAAGTCGGCTGTGCTCATGAGGACGGCGGTCTTCCATCCGGAAGTCGTCAGCACACTGCCGGTCACCGTTCGTCTTGCCTCAGCGAGCGCAATAGACTGTATCGCGCGGACTCGCTCCAGTAACGCATCGTCGATGGAGTCGGTGCGAATTACAGCCGAAGCCGGATTGCTCGAATCGAACTGCTCCCGGGTTACGTGGCGCAGCAACGCCCACGTGTTGAGAACCGAACCTGCGCCGATAATTCCAACACTTATCGCCGCTACGACGAGTGCCGTTCGTGACTTATGAAGCCAGACGTCCCTGATGACCTTCAGCCACCGCGGGTCAGGCATTGGCGCACTCATCCAATACGATTCGGCCATCTGCAAGAGTGATGGTTCTCGACGCCAATCGTCGCGCTTCACGGTCATGCGTCACCATCACAACGGTTTGCCCATCGGCAGCAAGACTGGCGAGCATCTCGAGCATCGCGGCTGCGGTAGCTGAATCGAGATTGCCGGTAGGCTCGTCCGCAAGAATGACCGCTGGATCATTCGCGAGTGCCCTCGCAACTGCAACGCGCTGCTGCTGCCCGCCGGACATAGTCAACGGAAGTTTGTCAGCCTGGTCGGCAACACCAAGTCGTTCGAGAAGTGCGATGGCCCGGTCACGGCGCTCCGATGCAGGCCACATTCTGCAGAAGTCCATTGGAAGCATCACGTTCTCCGCGGCTGTCAGCGTCGGCAGCAGCTGGAAGAACTGAAAAACAATTCCGATCGTTTTTCCCCGCCATGGCGACATCTCGCGCTCTGACAACGCGTGCACGTGTGTTGTGCCGACGCGCACCTGGCCGGAGGTTGCACGGTCGATACCGGAAAGAAGGCCAAGGAGAGTCGACTTTCCGCTTCCCGATTGTCCGACAATTACTGCGAACTCCCCCTTGTCGATAACAAGGGAGACGTCATCGAGCGCCGCAAAGGATCTCCCGGCGACGTCGTACGTCCTGGTCACAGCTGTAAGGGCAATGAGTGGAGTTGTCATGCAGGACACGATAGGCACCACTGTGCCGCATTCGCGACAGGGGTCGAGCCCGCTCACCCTATTGGTTGCACCGTTGGGCGAAAGCTGCCACTTCGCAGGCGTGCCGGTGCGTACGATTGTGAGCATAACAACCGATCCTTCGCGGAGAAAACATGCTCAAACGAATGCTGTTGGTCGTGATCGCAATGATTGCCGGCTCTACACCGGCCGCGGGCCAGCACGGCACAGGGTCCGCACAAACAAGGACGGCGCCGGCCGAGGCCTCACAATTCAATTTCCTGATTGGACAGTGGGAGCTCGACGTCCGCCCCGCTCCAGCCGGACTCGGCCAGCGGATTCATGGTGTGCCCAAAATGACTGGTGTCTGGAAGGCCTGGCGCGCGCTCGATGGCTGGGGAATCGAAGATGAGCTTCGGATCATCGACGCATCCGGTAACCCCGTCAACCTCACGCACGCCGTGCGCTATTACGATGCGTCGTCGAGGACGTGGAAATCGTCTACGATCGATGTTTATCGCGGTTCATTCAGCTCGACCGCCGCGCAGTTGCGTGGCGGAGTGATGACAGTGTCCGCGAGCGGGAGGAGCCCTGATGGACAGGCGTACCTGGTGCGCAGCCGCTTCTCGAATGCTACCGGAGATCGATTCAGGTTCGTGCAGGAAAGGTCAACCGACAACGGCAAGTCCTGGAAGGAAACTCTGTCGATCGACGCGAAACGTGTCGCCGCATCGGCGGCACGATAGAACGCGGGACTTGCCAGTGTGGCTGATCGAGTAAACGTTCCGGCATGTCGCGTCGCCACTTCTGGCTCCAGCTGCTTATTGGATGGCTGCCTGTATGGGCGTTGCTGACGATGCTCATCGCAGGCGCTCACGGATCGACATTCAGGCCAGCAGCGCTGATATCGCTCCGCATGATCATCGCTGCGGCGATCCTCGCCGTCGCCGTGCAGCGGCTTACTGAAAGGCACCCATGGCCGAGCCCGATCAGTATCGGTTTTGCCGGGATTCATCTGCTCGCAGCATTCCTTTACTCGATCGGATTGGTGCTGTTCAACAGCGTCATCGAAAGTGTCTCCGAGCGGTCGCTGGTAATCGTCGTCGGGGTCGGGATTGGTCCTTTTCTCATGCTGGGTGTGTGGCTCTACGTGATGATCGCCGGAGTGTCGTACACTATTCAGTCTGCCGAGCGGGCTGCCAGAGCCGAAGCGGCCGCCGCACGCGCGCAGTTGTCCGCGCTCAGGTCGCAGCTGAATCCGCATTTCCTGTTCAACGCACTGCATACCGTCGTTCAGCTGATACCACGCAACCCTGATAAGGCGACCCAGGCAGCGGAGCAGGTGGCCGCGCTGCTCCGCACGACGATGGAGGAGGATCGCGATCTCGTTTCTGTGGAGACAGAGCTTGCTTTCGTCGACAGGTACCTCGACCTCGAACGTCTTCGATTCGGCGACCGCCTCGACATTGCGGTCAACGTCCCTGCGAACGTACGCTCCGCAACCATACCGTCGTTTTCGATTCAAACACTTGTCGAGAATGCAGTGAGACATGGAGCCGCCCCGAACGTCGAAGCGACGAATGTCACCATCGCGGGGACGCGCGATGATCGGGTGATAACTCTGACGGTGAGCGACACTGGCGTCGGCAGCACTCATGAGGCGCTCGACGGAAATGGAACCGGGTTGCGGCGCCTGCGGGAAAGACTCGAGGCGCTCTATGCGGGCGCGGCAAAGCTCACTGTGACCCAAGGTCCTTCCGGCGGCGTTCACGCGACGCTGGTAGTACCTGATGACTCAGCCGAATGAGCGATGCGGGCAGGGTCACTGTTGTCATAGCTGACGACGAGCCTTTTGCGCGAGCGGGCCTTCGCGACATGCTGTCAGGAGTTGACTGGATCAACGTCGCTGGAGAAGCAGCGAACGGACTCACTGCCGTGGAGATCATCAACCGGGTTCGCCCCGATCTCGCATTTCTCGATATCCAGATGCCGGGTCTCCTGGGCACGGAAGTCCTTGGCAAGCTCGCTCATCAGCCGTTCGTCGTGTTCACGACTGCATTCGCACAACACGCGGCGACGGCGTTTGAGCTCGGCGCTGTTGATTATCTGCTCAAGCCCTTTGGCTTTCAGCGCCTGTCGCGAAGTCTCGAGCGTGTGCGGGCCGCGCTCGGCGAACCTCACGCTGCTCCTGCTATCGATCGGCTTCAGGAAGCGCTCAGCGCGGGTCCGATGTCGCGCCTGTTCGTTCGAACGGGAAACGGCATCGTCACGATTCCCGTCGAGAGTGTGATCTGGTTCGAGGCTTCTGGCGATTACGTAACCGCGCATCTCAACGGCAGCAGACACTTGATGCACGTCTCACTCAACAGGCTCGAAGCGCGCCTCGATCCGGCAAAGTTCATCCGCCTGCACAGGACCAACATCGCCAACCTCGAGCATGTCCGCGGTTTCCGACGAACGGGGCGTGGACTCGTCGCTGAAATGAAAAACGGCGTGCAGGTTCCGGTGAGCCGCGACAGGGCCCGGCAGATTCGCGGCGTGCGGACTTACTGAACGCTGATTTCTTCCCGGCCAGGCCATCGAATTCCCAGGTAACTGAGAGGTTGCCGTTTGGCCAGCTCTGTCGCTATTGCGTTATCTGAAACGCGGAAATGAATGCGCTGGCGAACGGAGATCTTTCGAGAGCCGCCTCGTCCAGTCTCGTTTTCCACGAGAGCCCGTCGCTATTGGCAAGCAG
>JBBREF010000175.1:0-6553 GCA_038203205.1 Gemmatimonadales bacterium
GGCCGCGGTGGCGAGGTCGTAGCGAACGAGCAATGGCTTGCCGCAGTCGATACACAGGTTCCAGAGCTGGCGCGCTTCGTACTGTTTTGAGCAGGCTGCGCACTCCAGATGAGATACGTATGACAGTCGATTCTCCCGTGAAGCCATTATCGGTGGTGACGCGGATATTCGTGGAGCGCTAAGTTAACGCGCTTCATGCTCAACGTAGCCCCCGGACAAACCGCGCACCGAGCTGGATCCTGCTGGCATCCCTGAGACTTGTCGTCGCCATGAGCGCAATTGCGCTGATCACGCTGTGGCTTGACTCCCGCGCGCGCAAGTGACTTCCACGCTTCCGTCGTTTCCCACCGCGACTGGGTTGCCATGCTGACCGGTCACGTTGCCATAGCGATGGGCGCTCACGGACTTCGCAGCAGCATCCCGCTGTGGCTCCTCGTTCTCGCAAGCCAGCTTCCGGACTGGGCGGACGCGGCATTTTGCACGGCGGGGCTGAGGTCAGGGGTGCCCGGAGCATACTCGCACGGCTTCCTGCCGATCGGGGTGCTTGCTGCCACCGCGGGTATCGCGTGGTTCGGAAAGTCCGGAAGTGCTGCCGGTAGTGTGGTTGTTGCTGCCGTGATGATCACTCACGCACTGGGGGACTACGTTACCGGCACGAAACCGACGTGGCCGGGAGGGCCCATGATCGGATTGCAGCTATACTCGAAACCAATGCTCGATTTTCTGTTCGAGAGCGCGGTGATCGCTGCCGGCTGGCTTCTCTATCGACGATCGTTTCCCCCGGAAAGACGCGACTCACGCCCTGTATTGATGCTCATCGTCGCCCTGATCCTAATTCAGGGCGCAGCTGACATCATACTTGCAATGTCGCCGGGCCTGAAGAAATGCTGACCGCGCTTCGTGCATTCACGCGACAAGACCTTCAACACCAAATACATGACAGATAATTCGGGGACCCCATCGCGTGCTGACGCGCTTGTGATCATGCACGAGTACACAGCGAGCGACTCTCTCCGGAAGCACATGCTTTCCGTTGAAGCTGCCATGCGGGCTTACGCCGAACGATTCGGTGAGGACGTCGAGCGCTGGGGAATCGCCGGGCTCGTCCACGATTTCGATTACGAGAAATTCCCGAATGCGGCTCACTCGCCGACCGAGGAGCATCCCGCCGAGGGGGTGAGGATCCTGCGGGGCCGCGGTTATCCGGAGGACGTCCTTCAAGCGATACTTGGTCACGCCAACTACAGCGGAGTGCCGCGGGAATCGAGAATGGCGAAGACCTTATTCGCAGTCGATGAGCTGACCGGCCTGATCACCGCGACGGCGCTCGTGCGCCCAACACGCAACCTTCATGAGGTGGAAGCCAGATCAGTCCGGAAAAAGATGAAGGACAAGGCGTTCGCGCGTGGAGTCAACCGCGACGATGTCATCAATGGCGCGGGAGACCTTGGCGTCGATCTCGACGAGCACATCACCTTCGTCATTACGGCGATGCAGGGCATCGCTGACGATCTCGGCCTGGCAGGATCCTGACTGCAGGCCGGGATCGAGCGCCTTAATCCATCACGAATTCGCGACGAAACGCGACGTCGAATGAGAAGGTCTTAGGCTTGGTCTTCGCTTCCATGACGCCGGCAATCCGCTCGAGGCGAGCAGGTATTTCCATGATTTTTTCCTGCGCCTTGCGACCCGCATCGTTGAGCCCGTCGAGCTTGTCAATCGCCCAGAACTTGATCTGCTCCTCGACGATCTTGAGATAATCCCGCGGTCCATAAATCCCCGCGCGGCGAATCACGTCGGCGAGCTCCCGGAAATGTGGCATGCTCACGCCGGGCATATCGATCGCGGGCATTACCTTGGCAGCTGACTCGAGCGCCTGGTTCGGATCGCGCTGCAGTACTTCCTTGAACACCTGGCGATAGAACGTGTAATGCCGCGCCTCTTCCTTGGCGACGTTTGCCAGCACTTCCCCGATTAACGGCTCATGCTCCGACGCCAGCTTGCCGGTATTGGCGTGTGATATCTGCGTGGCGCGTTCCTGTAATGACGTATAGACGAACACGCGGTATGGATCGCGGTCCCAGTCAGGAGCGAAGCCTGAGCGCAGGTAGTCGAACTGCATCTTTTCAACTACGAGCCGGTCGAAGACCTGGGCATCACGCGTGTAGTCGTGAAGAATCAGCCCGTGCCTGTCCTCTTCGGCAGTCCACAGGTTCGTCCAATGCTGCCAGTGACTCTCGTTGCCGAGGTAGACGGCGAGGATCCTGTGAAAATGCGGGAGCCCTTCTTCAGTCAGCAGATTGAGGGCAAGCGCGACGCGCGCCGGCGCCGAAATTCCTTCAGCTCGCTTGCGCAGGTCCCGGATATGGTGATCGGGGTCGGTGTCGCGCGGAGGGTCGAGTATCTCACTCGGAAACCACAGCACTCGCTTCGCCTCGTGCGCCTTCATCAGGCCAGCGACAACGTCCTCGAGGTCTGCCAGCACCTCGATCTTAGAGAGCATTTCCTGGTCGGCGGTGTTTACTGTCACGTTCTGTCAGTGCTTGAGTTAATCGGTCAAGGCCGCGGTGTATGGCCGCACACTTAAGATACCATTCGAACCGGAAATTGCATTAACCGCGCCGGAATTCAGCAGCCCGTCAACTGCAGCCGTGGCCAGCACTTACACAATCGGCGCGGACTCGGCCGCAAGACCCGTCACTTCCCCCATCGTCCGGTCGATCTGGCGACGATGCCGTTCTTCATGCTGCGCTACGAATAGCGCCCACTGGTACATATCGAGCTCTCCGATCGCCTGGTGAGACCGCTTTACAAGGCTGAGGTCGATGTCGTTAGAGCCGGCGAGGGCGGCGCGAAGGCGATTCCGGGCAAGCGCGAGTGCCTCGAGCGAAGCCTCGATCGGGGTATCATCCCCTGGCGCAACGATCTCCGGGGACACTCGCTTCCTTTCGGATTCGATGATCCGATACTTGTCCAGGCTGGCAGTCAGTGACTCGTCGGACAGAGGCGTGCCGATTCCGTGCGCTCTTGCCCACTGGACTGACTTCTCCATCATCGACGCTACGCCCGTCTCGACTTTCACCAGGTGTGACAGCGTTTCCGCGGCAGACCACGCACCGTCGCGGGGCCTTATTGCGGCAAACGCAGGATTAACCTGCGCCGCGGTCTCGAGGAGACGAGCCCTCGTTTCATCCATATAGTCGAGCAGCTCGGCAAGCTGCGGGCGTGTCTCAGTCATCGAGGTGCTCCATGATCTCCAGCAGCTCGGATACCACGGTCTCTCCGCGGTCCCGCGCATACCAGGTCCTTATATGACGATACCTGTCGGGCTTCGGGAGTGCGAGCCCCTCAGACATCACCCAGTCCTGCAACGGCGATGGACGCGGTCCCCACCATCCTCGTTCAACAAAATCAACGTCATATACGATCACGACTGGAATCGAGCGCGACGTACCTGTCAGGTGTTCATCCATCAGATCACGGTTCGCTTCCCTGCCGAGAATCCGCATGTCGATAGTTGGACAGCATTCTCCGAGGCGCGCGATGTACGGGAGCAGGTTGACCGAATCGCCACACCAGTCTTCGTTGATGACCAGCAGATGCCAGTGGCCGGAGAGCCTTGACGCGCGTTCTTCAGCGGCCGCACTCAGCCTGGCGCGCTTGTAGATCGCATCCCACAACTCACCGTTGTCCTTTGGACGCGCAAGCAGATCGGCGAATGTCGATCCATCGAAGAACCTTTCACGAATATCATCCACGCAGCATGTCCACGTGCCAGATGTCGTCTTCGGTGTATGGATCTGTCACGCGCCTGAATCCGTAGCCTTCGTAGAAACGCTCAAGGTACATCTGTGCCGCGATTCTGATCTCGCTGCCCCAGCCCGCCTGTTCGACACGTTCGATCGCCTTCTGCATCAACTGACGCCCAAGTCCTGAGCCGCGGACATCGGGGTGCGTGGTGACGCGCCCGACAGACGGCTCGGCGTATTTAGCGCGGGGAGGGAGAAGTCTTGCGTACGCGACGAGCATCCGCCTTCCGTCAACCGCTTGCCAGCCAAGCAGGTGCTCAGCGATACGGTCGATGCCATCGGCATCCAGATAGACGCAGTTCTGCTCGACTACGAACACTATCTGCCTCAACTGCATTGCTGCGTAGAGGTCAGCGGGATTCAGCTCGTCGAACGGGGTGCACTGCCATGCAATTTCCGGGTCGGCAGTTGTGGTCTCTGGCATCGTCGATATCGTCATCGGAGTAAGCCGCAATATACGAAGCGATGGCACGCTGGCGCCTGCCCTTGGTGAAGTCGTAAGATTGCCGAATGAACCTTCCCCGATGGACGACACTTTTCGCCGGCCTGAGCATGGCTTGCGCTCCCACGACCGGCGTGCGCGTCTCGACCTCCGTTGCCGGCGGCCCGATGGTGCACGAAGCGATCGATCCGACCATCGGCCTGCGCCGTGACCCGATACTCGGCGCGATGCTGGGCGAGATCTCGCCCGCGGGAATAAGAAGTGTGGATTCAGTACTCGTATCGTTTGGTACCCGTCACACAATGTCCGACACGGCGAGCTCAACGCGAGGTATCGGCGCCGCGCGGCGGTTTCTCCACCAGCGCCTGAGCGAGTACTCGCGTGCCTGCGACGGTTGCCTGAGAGTGGAATTCGATGCAGCGGAGATCGAGGTCACGCGCCATCCCGGTAAGCCGAGGGTGAACGTCGTGAACGTTCTGGCATGGCTGCCCGGCCGTGACACTTCGAGCGTGGTAGTCATCGGAGGGCATTACGATTCGTGCGTGTGCAACATCGATCGTTGGGACTTCACGTCAGACGCGCCGGGCGCTGATGATGACGGATCGGGCACCGCCGCAGTGATGGAGATGGCGCGTGTGTTTTCGTTACGATATCCGCGCGGTCTCGAATCGACTGTCATCTTCGCGCTTTATTCCGGCGAGGAGCAGGGGCTCCTCGGCTCTACTCACCTTGCTGCGCGACTGCATGCCGCCGGTTATCGCGTTGTGGCAGCTGTGACAAACGATATCGTCGGGAACGTTATCGCTGACGACGGCCGAGTCGATTCAACCAGCGTTCGTGTGTTTGCTGCCGATCCTGACAACGGACCGAGCCGTGAACTTGCCAGGTATGCGTGGGCGACGAGCCTGCTGTACATGCCGGGTTTCGCTGTCGTTCCCGTTTTCAGGCTCGATCGCATTTCGCGAGGCGGTGATCATGCGCCATTCCACGCGTTGAGGGACCCGGCGATCCGCTTTACCGAACGACTCGAGAACTACAAGCGCCAGCATCTGCCGGCAGATCTTCTCGCTGACGTGAACTTCAACTATGTCGCAAAGGTCGCACGCCTTAACACAGCTGTGTTCGGCTCGCTGGCGTCCGCGCCATCGCGTCCCGACAGCGTTTCAGCGCGACGCGACCTTTCATCCGGCGGACAGAAGTGGAACGTCTCGTGGAAGCCTGTCGAGGGAGCAGTGTCATATGAGATTCTCCTTCGGCGCACGACGTCCCCGACGTACGAACGGCTGATCCGCGTTACATCGGGGACTTCATACCTGCTCAGCGAGCAGCTCGATGACCTGTGGGCGGGTGTGCGATCAGTAGGCGCGAATGGTCACCGCTCACTAACCGTGTCCGCTCCTCCGCCATCGTTCGTCACTCGCTAAGGCTGCCTGCGCGTCGCACTGGCTGCCCGAGCCTGGGCGACGATCGCCTTTACATCCGCAAGCATCTGCACCGCGTCGTACGGAATTCCATCCTTGATTGTCCATTTCACACCACCGGTACGCACCGCCTTGCCGTCGACTATCTGCTCGACACCGGTCGGATAGAGCACCTTCAGGTTCTCGAGCGGGTTGCCGTCAACGACGATCAGGTCCGCGGTGTATCCGACCTTCACACGGCCCAGCCTGGATTCTTCGCCCAGGATTCTTGCGTTGTTGGAGGTCGCATGCTGGATGACCTTGATGGGACTGAATCCGGCTTCCTGGTGCAGCTCCATCTCGCGGACGAGACCAAAGCCATACATCTGATAAATGAACCCTGCATCGTCCCCCACACCTATGATCCCACCGCGACGGCCAAAGCCGCGAAGCGCATTCATCCAGATGCGATAGTTCTCCTTCCAGAAGGCCTCGTCTGTCGAAGTCCAGCCAAGGAAATATGATCCGTGGTTCTTCGGATTCGGACGAAAGTATTCCTCGAGCGTCGGATGGAGATAGTCGGCGAACCAGGGCTGACCCTGCGCGCGCTGCAGGTCCCGGCTCGCCTCATAGATATCGAGTGTCGGTACCCACGCGACCTTCGCTGCGACGAGACTGTCCAACACCGCTTCAAGTTTTTTCGGATCCGCTTCGCGCCAGAGCCTGCCCGCGTATCGGAAGCGGTCGACTTCATTGTTGTAGTTGTAGCTCGCTGGGAAGCTCTGCACGCCGTCTTCGAGCGCCGCGTCCGGAACGCCGTACCAGTGCTCGATGCTCGTCGTACCAAGCCTGATGTCGTCCCATGCGTTGGTTTCTTCGACTCCCGCGTGATGAGCGACGCG
>JBBREF010000176.1:0-6536 GCA_038203205.1 Gemmatimonadales bacterium
CAATACGTCCGCAGTCCGAAATCAGCTCAGTCCGAATTCCGAAATCCGCAGTGCTTCCGCAGCCCGAAGTGATCTCTAGCGCCGCCCGCCGAAAATTCGCAGGAAGGCCATGAAAAGATTGAGCAGGTCGAGATAAATCGCGACCGCTGCACTCACGTATTCATCCGGCCCGTAGGTGTTGCGAATGCGCCATGTATCGAAAACCAGAAGCCCGCTGAAGACGAGCACCGTAACGCCGGCAAGCCAGAGATCCATCGCCGGATTGCGGAAGAACATGTTGAGCAGGGACACTGCGATAAGAACCCACAGGCCGACGACGAAGAAACTGCCCCACGCGCTGAAATCGCGCCGGGAGACGAACGCGTAACCGGTAAGGACAGCGAACGTTCCGATCGTCAGAAACGCGGCCTGCGTGATGAGTCCCGGCTGCTGCTGCCCGTATACGTAAAGCGCGGGAGAGATGACGATTCCCATGCCGAACGTGAACAGCAGCACAAGCCCGATGTTCGCCGGGAACGCGTCACGCGCGCGCAGAGCGAGAAACAGCGGCGCGAACATCGCGAGCATCGAGATTATCGGGTGCGCTGCGACAGCACCAAGAATCCGTGGCTGCGACAACGCGAACATCGATCCCGCAATCGTGACGAGAACGCTCACAAAGACCAGTGAATACGTCCGCCGCACGAGCGTCGCACGCTCGGCGCCAGTCCTGACGATAGTTCCGGCAGGTAGTGAAATGCCCATCAATGTCTCCGGGTGGTGGGGGCCAGACTCGATAATACACCGGGACGCAGCTATTTGTGCGCTTCGTCTTACATCGAGTAGTGCCGGGCGATGCGCACCGGTCTTACCCAGCCTTCTCCAGTGAATCGAGGAGGGCGGGAAGCTCGCTCATGCTCTCGAGAAAGAAGCTCGGATTATGCGGTACCAGCTGCTCGCGCGTGAACGGTCCCCACAACGCGGCGACAGAAAAAACCCCGGCGGCGTTGCCAGACTTGATGTCGTGCGGCGAGTCCCCGACGAACAACGCTTCGTATGGCTCGTATCCAAGTTCCTCGAGCGCGAGCCGCACAGGGAACGGATCAGGCTTGTGAAGCTCGCATGAGTTGGCACCGATGCGCGTCTGCATCATCTCGAGTGCTCCAAGCCATTCAAGGCCGCGGTCCATCATCTCGTTGCTCTTGCTCGTGACGACACCCATTGGATTGCCGCGGCGTTCGAGCTCACTCAGCGTCTCCATTACCCCTGGATACGAAGCGGTCAGTGCATCGTGCTGCGTGCGTTGAAACTTCCTGTATCTGTCGGTTACTGCTTCGATCTCTTCATCCGTATCGATGTACGCCGAGAGCTGAGTTCGAAGCGGCGTGCCAAGAGTTGCGATCCACTCCGCGTCAGTGGGCGCCGGCGTCCGGCCCTCGAAGGCGTGATGCACACATGTAAGAAGGAGACCGATCGAGTCGATCAGTGTCCCGTCGAGATCGAACAATACGGCAAAGGGTCGTTTGGCCATCCGGAAAAACTAATCGCGCATACCCGGCCGGTCAGCAACGCACCATGAGGGATTGCGAAATGAATCTCACCTCGGTTTTCCAGTCAGTGAAAAGCTTCCCTTTCTCGTTGCCGATTCGGTCGCGATCCAACCGGGCGACATTGTGAGCTTCCAACCCTCCCCGTCGGCACCATCGGGCCTGACGGTCGGCGACGCGATCACTACTCCGGTGATCAGACCTTCGGCGTTTCGCAGCAGCAGCGCTCCCCCGGATGAAACCACCAGTGAACCCCACTCATCGCTGATGCGCGATGCCTCGTAGACTGTGCCCAGCCCGTCAAGAGGAACGGCGCCATTGGGGTCGAACGAATAGCTGAACTTGCTTCCGACCGGCAACGTGAGCGTAGGTCCCTCGACGAATTGCGCACGCAGTCGCGCTTCGGCTGCAACTCGGCTAGTCTCGCGGGTTTTTTCCGCAGCGATCATTCGCGCACCGTCGTAGGTCGCGATGAGGCTTTCGGCGGCATCCGGGGTGATGTTTCCAATTCGAAAAGCAGCTCGCGCAATAGATGCAAGATCGCTCGAGGCCATGATCATGCGCCGCCACTGGGCTCCTGCCGCGTCGACGAGCAATGCATACGCGGGTCCCGACGCGTACGCAAAACTGCGCGACTGGCTTTCCTGCTGTTCCTGCTGCGCAAGCTGAATCGCCACGCGGTCTCCGAGTACGGCGCGCGGAAGACCGCTGAGCACGAGGCCGGTGTATTCGGCGAGGCCCTCATTGATTTCGAGCAGTCGCTCATCTTCGGCCGCTGATGGAAATATCGAATGACGTTTAGCGCGAAATGTCAGCGCATGCCCGACAGCGTTGCGCCGCTCATCGCCGCTTCGGAGCAGCGCTTCGGTCAGTGCCCTGAATTCGAGACGAAGCCATGTCCGAGCGTCCGCACCGGCGAGATGCGCGTTCTGCGGGTTGGTGGCGGGAACGCCGAGCGAATCCTGGACACGGTGAAAACTTTCGTGAAGTAGGAGCCTGCGACGCGCGTAGCGATTGTCAGGCACAGGCCACATGATCATCGCCCAGCGAGTTCCGCCTATCTCAATACCGGTATTCGCGGGTGCCACTCCATCCGGCAGCTTTCCGGTCCACACACCGTCGGCTGGCTCGAAGAGTCCGCGCGTGTCGGCACTATTCGCGACGACCGATCCCGTCGCGGGATCGACGAAAAGCATTGGGCCCGCTACAGCTTTGCCCCACAGGTTGCCGCCATCTGCAGCGCCGAGACGACGGACTTCCTCGAAATAGGCTCGCGCGGTCGCGATATCTATGGGTGATGCCTGAGCGCTCGCGCGTTCTGTGAGACAAAACATCGCGAGAACGAGAATCCGCTTCATCTTCGCATGTTCCACCAAAGGATGAGTTCGGGTGCAGGATATTGCGTCTGACATCCGATATGTGACGGAATGCGCGGCTGGTTGGTTGCCACGCAGGAAAGGTCTGGCCTGACCCGGGAGTTAACTGACCCCGAGTGAGATCACTGGATGACCTCGATCGACACTCTGACTCCGGGGATTCGAGCGAGGGCTTTATCGAGTGTGAGAAGCCCGGCATCGAGCCCTTCGGCAAGGGAGATGTCAGCGGCGTCGTACGCCGTGAGGTTGTTCCTGAGCTGCCAGATTCGGCTCAATAACGGTTCGTGCGAGTGACGGTGTATTGGAAGGTCGGCAAGGTCGCGCAGCGCTTCCTCTCCTCGCGCAGCGGACAAGTCGCCCGATCGCCAATATCTCCTGACGACCTGTGCCACCTCGACATCCAGCAGGTGCGGTGGCGTCCTACCCTCCCGTCCATGATATTTCGGACAGGATGTCTACCACAAACAAGGCTGCCTTCAGGCGCCTGTTCAATGATCTCGGCCCCGTCGACCAGGTGGGGATAGAGGAGCGCGTCGCGAAGTTTCAGACGCGCAGCATCAAGAAGAAGTCGAAGCTCTGGGGCCTCACAACTGCGGTATCGATGGTCGACCTTACGACGCTCGAGGGCAAGGACACGCCCGGCAAGGTTGCGTCGCTTTGCGCGAAGGCCCGCCGTCCATCTGATGATCCCGATGTGCCCCCCGTCGCCGCTGTGTGTATCTACTCAGCGCACGTGAAGACCGCGGCGAAACTTCTCTCTGACACTGCAATCAGGATTGCGTCTGTCGCGACTGGATTTCCAGCGGGCCAGACTCCGATGAAGGTGAGCATAGTCGAGGTGAAGCAGGCTGTCGCTGTCGGTGCCGACGAGATCGACATGGTGATCAACCGCGGTGCATTCCTCTCCGGCGATTTCGGAAAGGTGCAGGATGAGATCGCGGCGGTCGTCGAAGCCTGCGGCGATGCCACGCTGAAAGTCATTCTCGAGACAGCGGAGCTCGAGAGCTACGACAAGATTCGCGCGGCGTCGTTCATTGCTATGCAGGTGATTCGTGAAGGTGATTTCATCAAGACATCGACAGGAAAGGCATCGGGATCAGCGACGCTCGGCAATACGCAAGTGATGCTCGAGGCGATTCGCGATTTCTATCTTGCGACGGGCACGGCTATCGGGATGAAACCGGCGGGTGGAATCAAGAACGCGAAGCAGGCCTTGCATTACCTCGTCGCGGTGAAGGAAACGCTCGGCGACGCCTGGCTGAATTCCAGTCGCTATCGCTTTGGAGCTAGCTCGCTTCTCAATGACCTCCTGCGGCAGATCGAGAAGGAAAAGACTGGAGCGTATCAGGCGCCATACTATTTCACTGAAGCGGCGGAGAGTTACTGATGGCAAACACGAAGGTCGTGCCCAAGCCTGCTATCAAGGGAGCGCGTCAGGTATCGAAGAACGGGTCGCGACACGGATCGCGGGTTGCCATGCCGGAACTCATTTTCGGCGACCTTTGGGAGTACGATCCAGCGCCTGAGACGGCTGATCCGAAGATCCGCGAGCAGTACGAGCTTTACATCGGCGGCAAGTTCGTCGCACCCCGAAGTGGCAAATACTTCGACTCGATAAATCCTGCGACGGAAAAGGTCGTGTCGCGGATTGCTTTAGCGAACAGCGACGATGTCGATGCAGCGTATCAGGCTGCTCGCAAGGCGTATGACTCCGTCTGGCGGAAGATGTCGGGCAAGGAGCGCGGCAAGTACATCTATAGAATTGCGCGCCTTCTCCAGGATCGCGCACGTGAATTCGCTGTGGCTGAGACCATCGATGGTGGCAAGCCGATCAAGGAGTCCCGCGACTTCGATGTGCCGATGGCCGCTGCTCACTTTTTCTATCATGCCGGCTGGGCTGACAAGATCGAGTACGCGATTCCTGGCGTTGAAGTCGAGCCGCTGGGAGTAGTCGGTCAGGTGATTCCGTGGAATTTTCCGTTGCTGATGCTGGCGTGGAAGCTTGCTCCGGCGTTGACGATGGGGAACACGATTGTATTGAAGCCGGCCGAAACGACGTCGGTGACGGCGATGAAGTTTGCTGAGTTGTTGAACGAGGCCGAATTGCCTCCAGGGGTGGTGAATTTTGTCACTGGCGCTGGTGAGACTGGCGCGGCGGTGATGGGCCATCCCCTGGCGGCAAAGGTCGCGTTCACGGGATCGACCGCGGTTGGAAAGCGGATCATGCGGCAGGTTGCCGGCACCGACAAGAAGATGACGATGGAGCTTGGCGGGAAGGCGGCGAACATCGTGTTCGATGATGCTCCAATCGATCAGGCTGTTGAAGGAGTCGTGAACGGGATCTTCTTCAATCAGGGGCATGTGTGCTGCGCTGGATCGCGACTGCTGGTGCAGGAGTCCATCTACGACACGTTCGTGGCGAAGCTCAAGCATCGAATCGACGTGTTGCGAGTAGGAAATCCGCTCGACAAGAACACTGATGTCGGCGCGATCAATTCGCGCTCGCAACTCGATCGAATTACTGAGCTCGTCGAATCGGGTACAACTGGCGGCGCGACGATATATCAGTCTGCTGCGTGCAGGTTGCCCGGGAATGGCTTCTGGTTCAAGCCGACGGTATTCACTGGTGTGACGCAGTCGCATCGAATTGCCACTGAAGAGATTTTCGGGCCGGTGTTGTCGGTGCTGACGTTCAGGACGCTTGAAGAGGCTGTCGAGAAGGCGAACAACACTGCTTATGGATTGTCGGCTGGTGTGTGGACCGACAAGGGTTCGCGGATTCTCAAGATGTCGACGGAGTTGAAGGCAGGTGTCGTCTGGGCGAATACATTCAACAAGTTCGATCCGTCGTCGCCGTTTGGCGGGTACAAGGAGTCAGGCTTCGGGCGTGAGGGTGGTCGTCAGGGACTTCTTGACTATGGGAAAATCGTCTGATGGCGCCATCACGACTGCCAATCACGAAGACGCCTAAGGTTTACGTAGGCGGCGCGTTCATTCGTTCGGAGAGTGGCCGCGTGTTCCCGATCTTCGAGGATGGAAAGAAGGAAGGGAAGTTTTACGCGAACATTCCGCAATGCACGCGGAAGGATCTGCGGAATGCCGTAGAGGCTGCGGCAAAGGCGGGCCCTGACTGGGCGAAGCGGACGCCATATAACCGCGGCCAGATATTGTATCGCCTTGGCGAGATGCTCGAGGCGCGTGCGCCGGAGATGATCGAGGCGCTTACTGTTGGCGGTACGTCTCGGAACGATGCTGAGAAGGAGGTGCTCGCGTCGGTCGATCGGCTGATTTATTACGCGGGTTGGGCGGACAAGTACGCGCAGGTCGTTGGAAATACAAATCCTGTTGCCGGTCCATTCTTCAACTTCACGGTTCCTGAGCCGATGGGAATCATCGGCGTGATCGCTGGTGATTCGGCGCCGTTGCTCGGTGTGATTTCTCAGATCGCTCCAGTGATTGTTTCGGGGAATACTGTGATTGCGCTGGTGTCGGAGACGCAGCCGTATCCGGCAATCGTGCTCGGCGAGATGCTCGCGACTTCCGACCTGCCCGGTGGTGTGGTGAATCTTCTTACCGGGTTCAGGCGCGAGCTGCTGCCGACGTTCGCGACGCATACTCACATTCGCGGAATGTC
>JBBREF010000177.1:0-6487 GCA_038203205.1 Gemmatimonadales bacterium
GAAGTCGGATCATGCTTTGCTACTGAAGCGCCTGGGCGATATCGGCGATGATGTCCTCGAAATTCTCGATGCCAATGCTCAGACGAAGAAACCCGTCAGGAACTCCGATTTTAGCGCGCTGTTCGCTCGTCATGTGTGCATGCGAGCTGAAGCGCGGTTCGACCGCGAGTGTATCGACCCCGCCCAGACTGGAAGCGTACGAGATCATGCGCAGCTTGCGCGCAAAACTGTCTGCAGCTTCCACGCCTCCGGCAAGCTCGATTGACATGAGACCCCCAAACCCGTCGAGAAGTTTCTTCGCGAGCGAGTGATCGGGGTGATCCGGCAGCCCGACATAATGAACCTTGCTGATTTCCGGCCGCGCCTGGCACCATTCGGCGACGCGCATTGCGTTCTCGTTCGAGCGCTGCACGCGAACATCGAGTGTCTTTAGCCCCCGCTCGAGCAGCCAGCAGGCGAACGGGTCGGGAGCCTGGCCCCACACTATCATCTTGCGTCGCACTTCCTCGATATAAGACGAAGTTCCGGCGACAACGCCACAGAGAATGTCGTGGTGCCCGTTCAGGTATTTCGTCGCTGAGTGAATCACGACGTCGGCGCCCAGGGATATCGGCCGGCAATTGATCGGGCTTGCGAGCGTCGAATCCACCACCAGTGCCACGCCCTGGTTTCGCGCGAGGATTGCCAGCTGGGGAATGTCGATCACGCGACTCGTCGGATTGGCCGGCGACTCGATGAAAATTGCGCGCGTGTTCTGCCTGATCGTGTTGCGCCACACCCGGCGCTCATCGGGATTAGCGTAGCTGACCTCGATTCCCATCGAGACGAATTCTTCGTCAAACAACTTTCGTGTGCCGCCGTAGATCCACGATGCAGACAGCAGATGGTCGCCAGGTCTCAGGAGAGCGAGGAGCGCGCACGAGGTTGCGCCCATTCCGCTCGAGAGGACCAGACTCTCCTCAGCCCCTTCGAGCATCGCGATTCGCTTCTGCACGATTTCAGCGTTTGGCGTATTTCCGTAGCGCGTATACTTGAGGCCGTCAGCAGTGCCGAATTCCTGGACGAAATTCACGGACTGAGTCAGCGGCGACGCTATTGGTGTACCCGATTGGCGTGTGTCAGAACCGCCATGAATTGCGATGGTCGACTGACCAGTTGGACGAGGCTTCTTCGGCGCGGTCATCAGCCAACCTGCCGTGAATTCGGCGGTGTGTCGAGATCGGGTTTCGTGACGACCACCTTTTCCGTGAGCGTCACTCCCGCGATGTCGCGGAGTGCGACTTTGCCTTCGGGGACGGTTTCGTCGATCACCAGAACCGCGATCTCCTTTCGGCGAGGCCCCTGCACCCACACGAGCTCTCCGTCATCGACAAGTCTTATCCGGGCCTCCGAGCGGCGGAGCCGTATCATCGGCCCGCGATCAGGCTCGCCTTTTTTGGTCGCTACAAACTCCCAGACCATCAGCTGCGGCTGAAATCGCGAGCCAAGATCGATGTTCGTCGCGGGAGGCTTCATGCGCTTCATTACTGCAACGTACTCCGGAGAGGGAAGTAGCCACTCTCCTGTCTGATCACGAGACGCCTTCGCCACAGGGTTTCCAGAGTCTGAGCCGCTTTTTCGGTGGGCATGCCGCACGCTGCAGCGAGGTCCGCGGGAAGCGCGCTTCCCATCTCGCAGATCTTCTCCCAGGCTTGCCGCTGCTCGCCATCGACAGTGCCGATGAGCTGCGCGACACCGCCCGCAAGCTGCGTCACGAGTGCGAGGTCGTGGCGCTCCAGGACCGACTCGATCGCATCCATGTGCGATTCATTCATCCCGTAGAACACGAAGTAGACCTCGCGCCGCGGAATGTCGACGCTCACATACTGCATCAGCAGCTTCGCCACGATTTCGTCTGCGCACGAAAAATCGAGCAGTCCAACATGCGAGAAATCGAGAACGGCAAGTGCCTTGTCACCGATCTCATCAAGATGATGTTCGATGCCGATTCGAACTGCCGCGCCCGTTGGCCGGGTGACGAGATTCGAGTACAGGTCGCACACGCTGCGCTTGAGCACGCTGCTCACGTCGATGTGACTGATCATGGATCGGGCAGCCTTTCGGGAATCGTTATCTGCACCTGCGAGCCCGGGAATGGCGCCAGGTTCTCGTACATCGGCTCGTCATTGTCCCACGACGGTACCACCGCGATTCGCGCGGTTCCGCTGCGCACGCTCAGTTTGCCCTGCCACGTGCCAATGAACTTCTTGACGCCAGCCAGACCCTGGCCGCGGCCCGGGTCGCGAAATCTCGTCACGCCTCGCATCACGGTTTCCTCGAGAGCCATGCGATCGCCCCACCTGTCGTCCGGCCGATGGCTCGGCGACGACTCGAGTGATTTTCTGAAGCCCATTCCCGCATCGCAAACCGCGATCACCACCACGTTACGCCCTCCGAGACGCTGCTGCCATTTGTACGACTGCACGGCTACCCACCCACCTGCGCCGGCGTGCTCTATCACGTTCTGGCAGATCTCCGACAGCACCATCGTGAAACGCATCGTGACCTGCGACTGAAGATGCAGCTTCTCCTGGAGAATTGCTCGTGCGCGCTGCTGGATGTTCTCGACGACAGTGTGAATGTCCTGAGTATGGACGACCGGAGTCACCTCCAGCAATACGCTCGACTCCGCGCTCTGGCGCGTCCTCGGTACCCTGCCGGAAATCTCGAACAGAGTGTCGGCGTGCTTGAAGAAACTCGCGCGTCCCCAGTATGAAGCAGTGTCCTCGTTTTCAGGCACGGCAATCGTCGGGCGCTCGAGGCGGGTCTGAGCGACAGTAAGCAATGCCGTCAGGCCATACGGTGACGCCCAGCGCGTGTGCCGCGCATCGAGCAGAACTTTTGCATCGGCGGGAACCGCTGCCAGTTGGTCGAATATCTGCTCGAACGACTTGTCGTCGAGTGATGGCGGCATGTTGATGACGGTCGTCACTTGACGCTTAGTTCTCCTTTCAGGTACTGCGCGAGCCCGGTGGCTCCGCGATGATCGACGTTGCGTGCAGCAGCCATCGCTGCCGCCTGCATTGCAGTGCGAATGTCGTCACCTGCCAGCAGTCGTGAGAAATATGTTGCCCCCCACACATCCCCGCACCCTGTAGGATCACCGCCGTCGAGATCGCGGGATGCCGCGGCCGGGATCAGCTCCGTCCTGAGGGCGCCGGTAGCGGGTGCAAGATGCCCCCGCTCGAGATCCGCGAGGCGTTCGAACCCGGGTGCCGCGATGTACGCTGCCCCGCGCTTGCCCAATGTGACATTGATGACCGTGACCCCGGCGCTGAGGGCCATCGCGGCCAGCGCGAGCGGGTCGGTCGCCATCATTGACATCTCATCCTCATTCACCTGCACGAAGTCGAAGCACCGAAACCACGCGGCGGGATTCTCGAGCGGTTGCAGCGTGCGAAGTCCGTCCGGCTGCCGTGCAAGCAGAAGCGAGTGGACATCGCAATAAATCGGTCCGTCGAAGTGGGCCCGGATCAGCTGCGCTGTTTCCAGATCGACCTCGAAGCCACTGATGAGGTTGATGTAGAGAGCATCGAGGTCCGCAAGCAGCGGTTTGAGTCCGAGCCAGTTCCAGGTCGGAACACCACCCGAGAGCCGCTCCGTTCTCCGCTCGAGGCTCTGATATCTGATCGTCACACGATTGTTCGGCTGGGCGACTTCGATCGGCGCGGCGTCGGCTGCGATAGCCCTGAACGACCTCAGGAACTCACGCGCCTGCGGCGCGAGATCCGACCCGACTTTCACGATTGGCGCGAACTCCCACGATGCCGGCAGGGCGGCCTCGAATGCGCCTAGCGCGTAAGTGATGCCACCCCATTCCTCGACTGGAGCGTCGCGCGGGTCGCGGCCGTGGATGACATCCCAGACGAAGCTTCCGATGACGCCGACTCGCCGGCGGTTCCGGGTCGTTGCGTGTGGCTGGGTGACTAGCTGTGGCATCGGGTATAAGCTTATTCAGGGATGCGCAGAAAGTCGCGTCTTGCGCAGGCGCAGGATTCAATACACACCGACAGCCGCAGAGCCGGGAATCAAACGATGAAGCTTGTTGGAATTGCGACATTTGCCGCTTCAGTGGCGGTGCTTTCAGCATGTGCGGCGGGCTCGCCGTCGCAAGGTGCAACGCCCGGAGTTGCCGGCTCAGGGGGTCGACCCGCGCTGGTCATGCTCGTCGTCGTCGACCAGCTGAGGTCTGACCTTCTCGACCGGTATGATGACTTGTTCACCGGCGGGTTTCGCAGGTTGAAGGACGAGGGTTACTCGTACGTCAACGGGTCTCAGGCGCACGCCGCGACAGAGACCGCCGTGGGTCATGCCTCACTCGGCACCGGCGTGCATCCGAACAAACACGGCATCGTCGGGAACGCGTGGTACGAAAACGTTGGTGGCAGCTGGGTCTCTGTCGCGAACGTGGCAGACTCGACAGTGAAGATCGTAGGGCACCCGACCGGTGCCGGGATTTCACCCGTTCATTCGATGAGGCCCGGGCTGGCCGACTGGATCAGCGCGGCAGATCGAAAGTCGAAGATCGCGTCGGTGTCAGGAAAGGACCGCGGTGCGGTTCAGCCATCAGGTCATACTCGCGGTTACGTCTACTGGTTCGATGCTTCGGTCGGACGATTCGTAACGTCGACATACTATCGTGACAGCGATCCAGCATGGATCACGAGATTCAACGAAACGACATTGCGGGCGCACCGGGCCGACACCGTCTGGAATTCGCGCGTTCCCTATGGCGCACTGGCGCGTGCCAATCGCGATACGATTGCCACGGAAGGGAATGGAACCAACACGTTTTTCCCGCACCGTTTCGCGGTCGAGGGACGGCCCAACGCATTCTGGTCGTGGTGGATCGCTACACCTCAGCTCGACGTTGCAACGCTGTCGATGGCGCGTACCATGGTCACGTCGCTCGAACTGGGAAGGGATGCTTCGCCCGACTTCCTCAACGTGTCGCTTTCAACCGCCGACTACATCGGCCACGCCTTTGGCCCGCTGAGTCGTGAGCAACTCGACAACCTGCTTCGCCTCGACAAGGAGCTCGGTGAGTTCTTCACGTTCCTGGACCGCACGGTCGGGGCAGGTAAGTGGACGATGATGCTGAGCGCTGATCACGGCGTCACAGACAGTCCTGAAGACCTGATCGCTCGCGGGGAGTTCGGGCATCGGGCCACCACGGCTGAGCTCACGATGCTCGATTCACTTCGCCTTGCCGCCGCTTCGAATCCCGATGCAATTGCTGGCGCCCGGCAGCTCGCTCGGGACCTGAAAAAGCACCCGCTCGTCGTCGATGCGTACACGCACGAAGAGCTCTCCCGCGGTCAGCCGCGCGACAGTTTCGAGGTGCTGGAGCGGCGGTCGATGTACCCTGGGCGGGTGTCGGGCTTGTTCGCACGGGAGGGCGTCGAGATTCGTTTCAGGCCGGGGATGCTGCGCGGCCCGAGAGGGAGCAGTCACGGAACTGCATGGTGGTACGACAGGCACGTACCGATGATTTTCTTTGGTGCCGGGATACGTGCCGGGAGGGATACGGCCCGGGCTGAGACTGTCGATTTTGCGCCGAGTATGGCGAGGCTGCTGGGGATTCAGGCGCCGGTGGATGTTGATGGGAAAGTATTATCGGTGATCAGGAGGTAGTTCTCTCGGGTAGCGTGGATTTCACATTGTGGCGCCTGGGGCAATGGGGCAGAATGCGGCGTCTTGCGTTTCGCGTTTTGCGTTTTCTGTCGCGCGTTTTCGTTTGGACGGGTAGAGCACCAGCGCGAAACTGATTACGGGCGCCGAGGGGCGGTGAGGGCATCGGGGCTAAGGCGCGCGATTTTGAAGCGTGCAAAACTTTCGGCAGTTGCGTGTCTGGGCAAAGGCACACGTGCTTGTGCTCGCTGTCCGTAGGATGACGGACAAATTTCCCAAGCGTGGATACAGCAGGCTCAAGGACCAGATCATTCGATCGGCGGAGTCGGTTCCGTTCAATATTGCCGAGGGGTGCGGGGCTGACAGCAACAAGGAATTTGCGAGATTCCTGGACATCAGCATCAAGTCGGCGACCGAGCTGGAGTACCAGTTGCAGCTCACGTTGGACTATCAGATAATCACCGACCGGCAGTGGAAACGTCTGAGCAAACAGACTGTAGACACCCGCCGCATGCTCTGCGGCCTTAAAAAGCGGCTCCGCGAGTGACATCTACCGTCGCCCTTGTTTCGCAAAACAGATAGCGCGAAACGCACAACGCAAAACGCCGCAGCAACCAATGGAGCGAGTAACCTCGCCGGCATTTCGCCGTATCAGAAACTTCAAACCATCGAAAAAACAGGTCCTTTGTATTTCACAGTCGCGCCCGGTGCAATGCAGCAGAATGCCGCGTCTTGCGTTTCCTGTTTCGCGTTCTCCGTCGCCCGTTTTCGTTTGGACAGGTAGAGCACGCCTGGCAACTGGTCAAAGGCGCGTGCC
>JBBREF010000178.1:0-6252 GCA_038203205.1 Gemmatimonadales bacterium
GAAATCCGCATTCCGAAATACGTCCGCAGTCCGCCATCAGCTCAGTCCTCTTTCCGCAGTCCGAATTCGTCCGCAGTCCGAAATCGTCCGCAGTCCGCAATCGTCCGCAATCCGCAGCATTATGCCTTGGCGATTGCCAGCCAGGATCCAGCATCAAGGCTGGCGCCTCCGACAAGCAGCCCATCGACATCTGGCGTAGCCAGCAACGTCGGCGCGTTCACCGGGTTTACGCTTCCGCCGTACAGGATCGGCGTCACCCGCGCGCGATCGCCGCAAATCGTCTTGAGCTCCTGACGGATAACGCCATGCATTGCAGCGGCATCCTCGGGCGTTGCCGTGCGGCCGGTTCCAATCGCCCACACGGGCTCGTACGCAATCACGACCTCGCGTGTCGCTAGCTGCTTGAGTTGCGAAAGACCTGCCCGCAACTGCGATACGACTATTTCCTCAGCGCTCCCGGCCTCGCGCTCGTCGAGCATCTCTCCAATACAAAGCAGCGGAGTCATTCCTGCGCGCTCAACAGCGGCGCACTTCATTGCCGTTTCGTCGTTGGTCTCACCGAATACATGCCTGCGCTCGGAATGGCCGACAAGAATCACGCGGGCGCCGGCGTCGCGAGCCATTCCAACGGAGAGCTCTCCGGTGAACGCACCCTGATCCTGCCAGTACACATTCTGCACGCCGAGAATGATGTCGCGGCGGTCGGCAACTGCGTCCGCAACTGCGGCAAACGAAAGGGCCGGCGGAAAGAAGAGGATCGTCCTGTCGTTCTGCCTGGGATACTGATCGAGGAAAGCCTGCATGAACTCACGGGCCATCGTGGGACCGTTGTTCATCTTCCAGTTTGCGGCGAGCACGGGACGATTCATCTACTTGTCATCCAGCGCATCGACGCCAGGCAGCGGCTTGCCTTCCAGAAACTCGAGCGACGCGCCACCGCCTGTCGACACGTGGCTCACCTTCCCTGCAAGGCCTGCCTGGGTCACCGCTGCCGCCGAGTCGCCGCCACCGACGATTGTAGTTGCGCCTCGCTCTGTCGCGCTGACCAAAGCATGTGCGATTGCGAGTGTTCCCTTATCGAATGGCGGAGTCTCAAAGACGCCCATTGGGCCATTCCACAGGACCGTCTTCGCGGCGGCGATAGCTCGCGCGTAAGATTCCGCCGTGCGGGGACCGATGTCGAGCATTGCCTCGCTCACGGGAATCGAGTCGCGATGGACTTCGTGAGCGGCCTCGGCGCCCTCGATACCCGGAGCAACCATTGCATCGTGCGGAAGTGTGATACGTGTTCCCCACTTCTCGAGAAGCGCTTCTGCCAGGCCGATCTTGTCGTCTTCGACGAGCGACTTCCCTGTCTCCAGGCCCATTGCGCGATAGAACGTGCAGGCCATGGCGCCGCCAACGAGCAATCCGTCGACCTTAGGAAGCAGCTGCTCGATGACATCGATCTTTCCTGAGATCTTGGATCCGCCAAGGATCGCCACGAACAGCTTTTCAGCCGATGTAAGAGCCTTCCCCAGGTAATCGAGCTCGCGCTCCATCAGCAATCCGGCTACAGCCGGCTTGAGATGTTCGCACACGCCTGCGGTGGATGCATGCGCGCGATGCGCTGCCCCGAACGCGTCGTTCACGAAAAAGTCGCCAAGGGTTGCAAGAGAACGTGCGAGGCGCGGGTCATTCGTTTCTTCGCCGCCCAGGAATCGCGTGTTTTCAAGCAGCAGGATTTCGCCGTCTGCCGATGTTGCTGAAGCATGCATTGCTTCATCGGTGTCAGTGGTTTCGACGAAGTTCACCTTCTTGCCTAGCAACTCCTCGAGTCGTTTTGCAACGGGCTGCAGAGAGTATTTCGGGGTCGGCTTTCCTTTGGGCCTGCCCAGGTGCGATAACACAACCGGACGCGCACCGCGATCGAGCAGAAGCCTGAGCGTCGGCAGCGCGGCGCGTATTCGGGTGTCGTCGGTTATCTCGCAGTCGTCATCGAGCGGAACATTGAAATCAGCGCGCACAAGCGCGCGTTTCCCCTTGACCTCGTCGCTCGAAAGATCTTTTACCGTCCGCTTCTGCACTTTATGCTAAAGGCGCGAGCCGATGAAACGCATCATGTCGACGCAGCGGGACGAGTAACCCCATTCGTTGTCGTACCATCCGGAAACCTTGACCATCGTTCCGTCCACGACGTTGGTCGACTTCGCGTCGAGAATGCACGAGTGGGGATTGCCGATGTAATCGCAGGATACGAGCTCGAGCTCGGTGTACTGGAGAATTCCCTCGAGCGCGCCATCTGCTGCAGCCTTGAATGCCGCGTTCACTTCCTCGACGGTCGTCGCGCGCTCGACTTCCACTGTGAGATCAGTGAATGAGACGTCGGGTGTCGGAACTCTGATCGCGGTCCCGTCGATCTTTCCCTTTACTTCCGGAATCACCAGTGACGTTGCTTTTGCAGCGCCCGTCGTCGTCGGAATCATCGACACAGCGGCAGCGCGCGCACGGCGAAGATCCTTGTGCGGCAGGTCGAGAATGTTCTGGTCGTTGGTGTAGCTGTGAACCGTCAACATCGACCCGTGGCGGAAGCCGAAATTGTCCCGAATCACCTTGACCATCGGCACGAGGCAGTTAGTCGTGCAGGATGCGTTCGAAATGATGTGATGATTAGCGGGATCGTACTTGTCGCTGTTGATGCCCATCACCATGGTGATGTCTTCGCCTTTCGCCGGAGCGGAGATGACGACTTTCTTTGCGCCGGCATCGATGTGCTTGCGCGCATCGGGGGCATTCGTGAAGCGGCCCGTAGCCTCGAGCACCACGTCGACGCCGAGGTCGCGCCATGGCAGGGCAGATGGATCTTTCTCGGAGAGAATCCTGATCTCGTCACCATCCACGATGATCGAGTCCTTCCCCGCTTCGACGTCACCCTGATACGTACCGTGGACCGAATCGTACTTGAAGAGATGCGCGAGCGTCCGTGTGTCGGTCAGGTCGTTGATTGCGACGAAGTCGAGATCCGCGACACCCTGTTCCTTGGCTGCGCGGAGAACCTGTCTGCCGATTCTTCCGAAGCCGTTAATGCCGACTCTGATTGCCATTCTTCCTTTCCTTATGGTGTCAGTCGGTCGCCTGATGACGGCGCCCGTCCGAATGTCATGTAACTGATCGTCCTGGCCCCGGATGCAAAGAGCGCACTTGCTGCGGAGCGGAGTGTCGAGCCGGTTGTCACCACGTCGTCAACAAGAATGACGTGTGCTCCGCGGAGACTCGCTCGCGCTGAATCGGGGACCGTGAACGCTCCGGCAACATTGCTCTTTCGTTCCCCTGGAGTCAACTGCGTCTGGCTCGTCGACCCGGTCGTCCGAAGCAGCGTTTCGCTCCACACTGGCGTTTGCCAGTTCCGGCCAAGTGCGGTGGCGATTATTTCACTCTGGTTAAAGCCTCTGTCGCGTTGCCTCGACCTGGAAAGCGGAACGGGGATCAGCGCCGTCCGCTCTTCGATCACGTCCGCCACCCAGGGCACCCGCGCCATGCGTCGTGCCATCGCCTCACCCACCCGGGTCCACCCGTCATACTTGAGGGCATAGACGATATCCTCTCCGGTTCCGGCACCCATCCAGCAGTATGACCTCGCTGCGCGAACAAATGGCGGCAGCAGGGGACACCATCGGCAGGCGTACTTGTCAGAAGGGTGTCCGCACCGCTCGCATCGCGGGTTGGGAAGCTGGCGAACTCGCGACCAGCAGTGTCCACAGATAATGCCCGGTTCGGTCGCAAGCATGAGCCTGTCACACACGGCGCAGCAGACCGGCAGGATCAGATCGCCAAATGCGCGTGCAGCAGAAGCAACAGCGCTGATCAGGCCTTGGGAAAGCCCGCGTCCCTCCCAGTCGACTCGGCCAAAGCCCGCCACATTACCGCCGCATCAGGTTCCTGACCGAACCACCGTTCGAACGCAGATACGCCTTGATGGAGCAGCATCCTGAGGCCATCTGCTGCAAGGTGGCCCTCTGATCTCGCGCGGCGGACCCATGCAGTCTCGCCTCGCGCGTACACGAGATCGATGACGATAGCATCTCGTGAAAGTCTGTCCACATCGACCGGCATCGCGTCATCAGGATTAAGCCCCAAAGGCGTCGTGTTCACAACGATGTTCGCCTCCTCGAGGCACGGATCGCGCATCGAACAAGCGCGCACGACAACCGAATGCCGCATCCGCATCGCCACCGCGCGCGACAGGTCGCGAGCGTGAACTGTGGCGGTTGCACCGGGCCAGCCCTCGATCGCGGTGACTACCGCCGATGCCGCGCCGCCCGCGCCAAGTACTGCCACGCGCGCATTTTCGGGGATACGTCCGAGAACGTCAGTTGTCAGCCCGTTGAATCCAGCGACGTCCGTGTTGTCTCCGGCAAGGTCACCATCGGTGTCTACCCAGAACGTGTTTACAGCGCCGACACGCGAAGCCATTCGGGTGAGCTTCTGCATTAACTTGGGCGCCCGCATTTTGTGCGGGATCGTAAAGTTGCCGGCCACATTCTCTGCTCTTAACGCAGCAAGAGTATCTTCGAGCCGGTCCGGCAAAACATCGATAGCTTCGTACCTGACAGAAGATCCAGCGGCCTCGAGTGCGGCGTTGTGCATTACTGGCGAAAGCGAATGCGCGACCGGATGACCGATCAGCACAAGCTTACGCCGGGCGATCATCGCGCCGGAATCCGTTCGAGAATTCCGGCGAGCTCGCGCTCGAGGTCATCGGCCGTTTCTCTGTAAGCTGCCAGGTCGCCGCCGAATGGATCCTGTACCGTCGTTCCCATGTTCTCGCCGCTCACGTAACCACCGAGCAGGAACACGTTTGCCGCAGCGCTCATATCTTTGATGTGCGCGAGGTGCGACGGAGCCATCACAAGGATGAGATCACTGTCAGCGACTATCGCTGGCGAGAGGTGACGCGATCTGTGCGCGGAAAGCTCCAGACCGCGTTCGAGTCCCACGAGCAGCGATCCGTCACTCGCTGGTGAACCATCCCATGCCTGAGTGCCGGCGCTCGATACCTCTATGTCCGCTCTCCCCGCATCCTCCGCCATGCGCTTCAGAATTGCCTCCGCGAGGGGGCTGCGGCACGTATTCCCGCTGCAGACGAAAAGGACTTTCACTTCAGTTGTCCCCGACAACGTCGGGAACACTCTCGCGCAAAGCGGCCGCGCTGATTGCTCCGGGTCGGATGACGCGCGGCCGCCGGCCTGTGCAGTCAACGACTGTCGAAGGTTCCGACTCAGAAAGCTGGCCTCCGTCGAGGACGTGCAGCTTCCCCTTCACAATCGCTTCAGTCCACTGGTCGACGATATCATGAGCGTTTGTCGCAGGAGGCACCCGCGGGCGATTTGCGCTCGTCGACGTGATAGGCTCCCCGTAAGCCTGAACGAGGCGCGCAAGTCCAGGATGTGGTGTCCACCTCACGGCGATTCCACCCTCGGGACCCCTCAGTTGTTCCGAGATTCGCCGTTCGCCACCGGGAAGGACGAGTGTCAGCGGACCGGGCCAGAATCTCGCAGCGAGCTGTGAAGCGTAGCTCGTCAAATGAAGTCCGAGCCGCGTGATCATCTCACTCGATGCGACGATCAGAAGAAAAGGCTTGTTGGGCGGACGACCCTTCAACTCTATGAGCTTCGCGACAGACTCGCGGTCAACAGCGCCGCCGAATCCGTAAACGGTCTCAGTTGGATAGCCAAGCACGCCGCGCGCGTTGAGGTGCGCGATTGCACCCGGGAGCGCCGCTTCGATTTCGTCTGGCGACCAGAACGGCACTGCGAGCGGCGACGTGATCATTCCGGCAAGATACTCAACGCGTCAGCGCGGGCGAAGTCGGCTTCGGTTGTGATCTTCATCGCACGCTCGCTCCCCGGAACGACGACGACCTTCATGCCGAGGCGCTCGCAAAGTGCCGCATCGTCGGTTGCGGTGATCCGGTGGCGCTGCGCGTCAGTGTGCGCTCGCTCGATCATCTCACGCGGAAATGCCTGGGGCGTCTGTATTCGCACCAACCCTTCCCTCGCTACAGTCTCCACGATGGATCCGTCCGCATCGACTCGCTTGAGCGAGTCGATAACCGGAATACCGGGTGCTGCGCCGTGGCCGCGTCGAGCTTCGCGAACTACGTCGTCGAACATTTGCAGCGTGGCGAACGGACGCGCGGCGTCATGAATTGCCACAACCTCAGCATCGTAAGACAGGTCTTCGAGTCCGTTGCGCACCGAGTCACTTCTCTCG
>JBBREF010000179.1:0-6232 GCA_038203205.1 Gemmatimonadales bacterium
CCCCCTGCTGCTCTAGTTCCACCATCTCACGCATCAGCACGCCGACTGTCGCCTTCGACATGCCGCCGTAATCCTTGAGCTCGTCTGCGCCATCCCCCGTCAGGTACAGAAGCACTGAGCGAAGGTCCGCGAAGTCGAGCAGCAGAAGCCCCTTGTCGTCGCAGTACTTGAAGACCAGTGACAGCACGCTCGTCTGTGTCGAATTGAGCCCCAGAACCTTGGCGAGGAGGATCGGCCCGAACGAAGAGACCGTCGCCCGGAGCTGCGCACCCTTTTTGCCCGTAAGACTCAGAAATTCGACAGGAAAAGCCGACGGCTGCCATTTGTAACCTGTCTCCGCGGCACGCGTGTTGATCCGATCATTGGCTGGTCCCGGTGCGCCGAGCCCGGAGAGATCACCTTTGATGTCGGCGACGAATACCGGAACGCCCGCCGCTGAGAGCTGCTCGGTTATCAACTGAAGCGTTCTCGTCTTGCCAGTTCCAGTTGCGCCGGCAATCAGACCGTGGCGGTTCATCATCGAGATGGGGATTGACACCATTGGCTCCGGGTGGCACTCCGTTCCGTGCAGGATCGCACCGAGTGTCACCTGGTTCTGGGCAGGGGGGAAAGCCGCGCGTGCGGCCTCGAGAACTGTTGAATCCATTTATCATCTCCGTCCGGTTCGTCGAGTGGCATACGCTATGCCTTTCACCCGACGCGACACCAATAATACTCACACACTGAGCTCAAAGAATGCGAAGCGACTCCGGCCATACAACATCGGTGTGGATGGACACGACCGAGGTGCCTTCCCTGCCGCGTGTCACCCAGGACATGCGGACGAACGTCTGCATAGTCGGGGCAGGAATCGCAGGCATGTCGACGGCGTATCTGCTGGCACGCGCCGGGAGAGCGGTAGTCGTTATCGATGATGGCCAGGTCGGCGGGGGTGAAACCGGACGATCGACTGCGCACATCACAGTCGCTCTCGATGACAGGTACTACAACATCGAGAAGCAGCATGGTGAGGATGGTGCGCGGCTCGCTGCCCAGAGCCACAGCGCAGCGATAACGCGGATCGAGAAGATCGCTACGGAGGAGGACATCGACTGCGACTTCGAGCGCGTCGATGGTTACCTCTTTTTATCGCCAGGAGAAAAGCGGGACAAGCTCGAGCGCGAGCTCGAGGCGACGCATCGCGCCGGTCTACGCGATACCGAAATTATCGAACGCGCGCCGATCGACTTCTGGGATACCGGCCCCGCTTTACGGTTTCCGCGACAGGCTCAGTTCCATCCGCTCAAATACCTGAGTGGCGTAACACGCGCGTTTCTTCGTGACGGCGGCAAGGTGTTCACTCACACGCATGCAGAAAAAATCGAAGACGGCGAGCCGTGCAAGGTCACGACGAGCGAGGGCTTCGCCATTACGGCGGACCATGTCGTCGTGGCTACGAACACGCCAGTCAACGACTGGGTGATCCTTCATACGAAGCAGTCCGCTTACCGCACTTTCGTGATTGGAGCTCGCGTACCACGCGGCTCGGTCCCGCGCGGACTTTACTGGGATACCGCAGACCCCTACCACTACGTCCGGCTCCAGGAAGTCGATTCCAGTCTCGACCCTGCACGTCTCGAGGACATCCTCATTGTTGGCGGAGAGGATCACAAGACGGGACAGGAGGACGATGCGGAAGAGCGCTTCAAGTGTCTGGAGGAATGGACACGCGAGCGTTTCCCGATGATGAAAGGAGTTGACTTCAAGTGGTCGGGCCAGGTGATGGAGCCTGTCGATTCCCTGGCATTCATCGGGAAGAACCCCGGCGTCGATCGCCACATCTACATCGCCACTGGTGACTCCGGAAACGGCATCACGCACGGGACTATCGCCGGCATGCTCCTCAGCGAAATGATACTCGGAAAGGAAAATCAGTGGCGGAAACTCTATGACCCTTCACGCAAGACGCTGCGCACTGCCGGCGAATTCCTGAAAGAAAACATCAACGTCGCCGCGCAGTATGTGGACTGGGCCAGACAGAGCGAAGTCGGTTCGTACGATGAAATCGAGCCGGGATCCGGAGCAGTGGTCCGCCGCGGCAAAACGAAGGTTGCCGTTTACAAGGATGACAGTGGAACGATTCACGAACGATCCGCTGTTTGTACACATCTCTACTGCATCGTGTCGTGGAATTCGATGGAGAGAACGTGGGATTGTCCATGCCATGGATCGCGCTTCGATCCGTATGGAAAGGTCGTCAACGGCCCGGCTATCACACCGCTGGAGGATGTGAAGGCGGATTCCCAAGGGTAACTATTACATCGTGCTTCCGGCCGTCGTCCACGAGTTGAACCCTTTCACCACTGTCCCTGCCATCGACAGTCAGCGAAATCACTCCTCGTTGCGCTCTCTCGGGATTCTTCACAACGATCGAGTAGTCGGTTTTACCAAAGCGATAGTCTATGCTGAACCCTTCCCACGTTGACGGAATACAGGGATTGATCTCGAGCGTGTCGCCGCGCTTGGTGAAACCGAGAATCGACTCGAGGCCAACACGATAGAGCCAGCTTGCTGAACCGGTGTACCACGTCCATCCGCCGCGCCCTAGACGTCCTTCAGCCGTATAAACGTCCGCCGCGACCACATATGGCTCGACCTTGTACGTCGCAACGTCTTCGGCCGTGAGACCATGAGTTACAGGGTTGATCATCTGGTACATGTGCATTGCACGATCGCCGTTCCCCAGTCGCGCAGTAGCAAGAGCGGCCCACAGGGCTGCATGCGTGTACTGAGCCCCGTTCTCCCGCACACCTGGCAGATAACCCTGAATGTACCCTGGATCATGCGTGCCTTTCTCGAACGGGGGAGTTAGGAGCATGATGAGCCTGGCGTCCTCGCGGACGAGGTGTTTCATGAGCGAGTCCATTGCCTGAACGCTGCGATCCGGATCGCCCGCACCAGAGATGATACTCCAGCTTTGCGCGATCGAATCGATCTTGCATTCATCGCTCTCGCTCGACCCAAGCGGCGCTCCATCGTCGTAGTACGCACGACGGTACCACTCGCCGTCCCATCCGGATTTCTCGACTGCTTCCTTGTACCTGTCCGCCTGCCCGAGGAATTCATCCGCCACTGCATCGCCCCGCCCGCGTGCATGCGCTGCGAATCCGCGAAGCGTATCGATGAGGAACCATGCAAGCCAGACACTCTCGCCTTTCCCATCGACACCGACGCGATTCATTCCGTCGTTCCAGTCACCAATTCCAATCAGCGGCAGGCCGTGCACCCCCGCGGTACATGCTTTTCGCAGCGCACGAACACAATGGTCGTAAACCGGTTCGACACGCTCTGATATCTGCGGCAGGTCGTACAGCTCATGCTCATGCGCCTCGAGCGGACGCATCGTGATGTAGGGCGCGGGCTCATCGAGCACCGAAGCATCACCAGTCAGAGTGATATAGTGATTGAGCACATACGGCATCCAGACGAGGTCATCGGAGAATCGCGTTCGTACTCCACGACCGCTTTGCGGATGCCACCAATGCTGCACATCGCCTTCCTCGAACTGCCGTGCAGCGCAGCGGATGATGTGCTCTCGCGCAACCTGCGGCTCGGTGTACGTGAATGCCATCACGTCCTGAAGCTGGTCCCTGAACCCGAACGCTCCACTTGATTGGTAAAGTGCAGACCTCGCCCACATGCGGCATGAGAGCGCCTGATACAGGGCCCACTGGTTGAGGACGAGGTCGAAGGTTGGCTCTGGAGTCTTGACGGAGATCGTTGTGAGGCGGTTGCGCCACACCGCTGCCGCATGATCGATGGCCGCATTTGCCGCTGCCGGATCACGGTACTTCTCGTACAGGGCGAGTGTTGCATCGGAACCTTCGGCTGCACCAAGCAGGAACACGATCTCGCGGGTCTCGCCCGGTGCGATCGTGACCTTCGACCTTAGCACAGCGCACGGATCCACCTCATCCCCGACATCGCCGCTCAGCAATCTTTTCGTCAATCCAGCGGGCGCCGACAACACCCCATTCCGTCCGATGAACTCTCGACGAGACCCCGTCCACGTGTCAACATCACCGCTGGTTCCCGAGAAGGCGGTACGCCTGGCAAAGAGAGGATCGAAATAATTCCGGGCAAGCATTACGCGATTGTCAGCCGCCATTTCCGTTGTGACGTGCGGTGACGTCTGCTCGCGATTTACTCCCAGCACCCACTCGACATAACTCGTCACAGTGATGCGGCGCGGCGACGGGCCGTCGTTGGTTATCGCCAACACCTGAATCTTTACCGGATCACTCTCCGGCATCCCGATGCGGAGCGACGTGCTGATCCCCGCGTGCTGATGCTCGAATATCGAGTAGCCAGTCCCGTGTTTTGTCGTGTACGGAGTCGTGTGACGTATCGGCTCAGCCGTTGCCGTCCAGACATCGCCAGTCTCGTCGTCGCGGATATAAATACATTCCCCTGCGGCATCCTTGACCGGATCGTTGTTCCACGGCGTGAGCCGGTAGAAGTAGCTGTTCTCTGCCCACGTTACCCCCGTACCGGTTTCACTGGCGATAAATCCAGCGGCCGGATTTCCGACGACGTTGATCCACGGAGCAGGAGGCAGCTCCTCTCCTTCGAGCCGGATCTCGTACTCGTGCTCGCCGTTGAAGCCGCCAATTCCATTGAAGTACGAAAGCGGTAAACGCTCGATCGTTGGATTCGGCTCAACCACGACTGGAACCGGCTTGACTGGATTCAGCCTTACCTGCGCCGGAGCACTGTCTTCCTCCGCGAGTTCCTCGAGCAGTCTTTCCTTTCTGTCCTCGTTCGGAAACTCGAGGAAGTTGCCGAGCCCGAGACCGTCACAGTCGACCTGAATGCGAGCAAGCGAGCTCAACAACCTGATGTCCTCAGGCTTGAGGATGTCTGTCCTTCTGATGAACACGCCACCCGGACGATCCAGCAGCCCTGATTCACTCGACGCCATTATCGTCGCGAGAAGCTCGTCGTTGAGCTCCTGCAGATACGTCGGCGGATGCTGGTTGAGGATCACGAGATCGGAGACGACACCCTTGGTGCGCCAGTAGTGATGCACCTTCAGCAGTTGCCTGACACTCGGCAGCCCATCCGCAGTTTCCAGCGTTGCCAGCAGGATTGGCCAGTCCCCGGAAATCCCCAGCCCCCACAGCTCTTCCTGGCCAAGCGTGTTGCCTGTCGTATTCGAAGGAAGACCCTTGAATCCCGGGTTCTCGAACAACAGATGACCTGCAAGCTCCTGATACAACGCCGCATCTGCCGGGCTTATGCCCAGCTCGCGGAGCTCAGCCTGAGCGTGCGCCCACGACAGGTCGAGCGCGCGGCGCGAGCTGTACGGATCGTGATACAGATCAGCCAGCTGCATCGCCTGATCCCTGTCCTCGGCCACAAAAGTCGTGAACGTCGCCTCAGCCGACCTTCCGGCTCCGATGATGAGTCGCGTTCGCAGCGAGAAGATGGGATCGAGTACCGCGCCAACAGTGCCTGATAAGTCTCCGGGGTTGTCCATCGCTACAGGGTCCTGACTGGACCGTCCGCGACCCACGAACTTCGCGCGGTCAGTCTCGCAGGAAGTGGCGCCGCTCGAGCCCGACTTCGTTGCGACAACGTGACCGCACCACGCTGGCTTGTCGGTTGCCGAGCGGGGGCGGCGCATTGCGAGGAGCGCGGAGCTTTGAGGAAGCCATTCTGTCTGAACGAAGAGATTGCCGAATGCAGGGTGCGCGCGATCTGACTCCGGCTTTGCGAGCACCACTTCCATGTAGCTGGTGAGCTCGATCTCGCGCGGCTCGTCGGATCGGTTGAATACAGTGATCTTGCGGACTCCAGCCGGCTCGCCTGGAACGATTGCAACTTCCATCAGTGTTTCGATGTCGCCGTCACGCCTGTGGAAAGTCGCGCGGTCGCTGGCGAAAAGCACCTGGTACCAGTCTGCTTTTGCACGAACGGGCTGATGCCCGGCCGACCACACCGTGCCCGTCGTCACATCACGGATGTAACACCACTGCCCGTAGTTGTCGCGCGTACCGTCGCTGCGCCACCTGTTGATCGCCAGGTCACCAAACCGGCTCACCCCGCTGCCGGAATTGCTCACGATCATCGTGTACGGAACGTTGCCCAGCAGGGCGACGCGCGGTTGAGGCGTATCCGCGGTGTCGAGCTCCCGGACAGCGGGTTTTGCTCTCTCGGTGGGAACGCGCATCGGATCGTCCTGCTGGTGCAC
>JBBREF010000180.1:0-6232 GCA_038203205.1 Gemmatimonadales bacterium
CGGGTTTCTCGACTTCTCCCGTAGCTATACCCACGATCATCGTCGCCAGTTCATTCGTGTCAGGACGTTTTGCCATGTATGCAAAATAACGTCAGGCCCAACCCCGTTCAAAAGATTCTTTATTCAAACTGACCCACTACCGTGTGGATCTGATCCGATTTAGCTCTCAGTCCGTAGCTGAAGCCGTCGCCGAGACATAACTTTCGCCCGCTTCCCCACCGCAATGGAGTCAGGACTTGACGCAGCAGTTGCAGGCCGCGCTTTCATCCCGCTACGTGATCGACCGCGAGCTCGGCCGCGGCGGAATGGCTACCGTTTATGTCGCGGACGACGTGCGCCACGAGCGGCGCGTCGCGCTCAAGGTGCTCAACCCCGAGCTCAGCTCGGCGCTCGGCGCTGACAGATTCCTCCGCGAGATCAAGCTTGCGGCGCGTCTCAACCATCCCCACATCGTGCCCCTCTTTGATTCTGGCGAAGCGGGTGGGTCGCTCTATTACGTGATGCCGGTGATCGAGGGTGAGTCACTGCGTGACAGGCTCCTTCGCGACGGTCGTATTCCGGCGGAAGAAGCTGTCGACCTGGCACGCGGCGTGGCTTCCGCGCTCGATTACGCGCATCGCCACGGCATCGTGCACCGTGACATCAAACCCGAGAACATCATGCTTCAGGATGGCGAGGCCGTCGTCATGGACTTCGGCATTGCCAAGGCGGTAAGCCTCGCATCAGGCGACACGCTTACGCAGGCGGGGATGATGGTCGGGACCCCGGCGTACGTAAGCCCTGAGCAAGCTGCGGGTGAAAACTTCATCGACGGCAGGAGCGATCAGTACAGCCTTGCGTGCGTCCTCTATGAAATGTTGTCGGGCAGGAAGCCGTTCACTGGCACCAGCCCGCAAATGGTACTGAGCAAGCGGTTCAGCGATCCGGTGCCGTCTGTCCGCGATGTGTTTCCCGAAGTCACGGTGGAGATCGAAACAGCAGTCTGTAAGGCCTTGTCTAAGGAAGCGACAGGCCGCTATTCGACTACGGGAGATTTCGCGCGAGCACTTCTTACGATGACCGGATCGACGCCAGATGGGCTGACTGCCACAGGGTCCGGACCGGGTGCGCAGAAGTCAGTGGCCGTACTTCCCTTCACCAACAGCAGCGCCGACCCCGAGGGAGATTTCTTCGCGGATGGAATCGCCGAGGAGATCATCAACGCGCTGTCCAAGATCAATTCGCTGAAGGTGTCGTCGCGGACATCGTCATTTGCCTTCAAGGGAAAGAACGAAGACATCCGCGAAATCGGGCGGCGTCTGCAGGTATCCACAGTGCTCGAGGGGAGCATCCGCAAGGCCGGCAAGCGTCTGCGGCTCACCGCGCAGCTCGTCAATGCGCAGGACAACTCACAACTCTGGGCCGACAGATATGACCGCGAGCTCGAGGATGTCTTCGCAATCCAGGACGAGATATCAGCGAGCATTGTCGAAGCGCTGCGAGTTGTGCTGAGTGATGACGAAAAACGCGCAATCGAGCAGGTGCCAACGGCAAACGTCGAAGCGTACGGATTCTATCTGCGCGGGCGACAGTACTTCCACCAGCACCGGCGGAAGAATCACGAGTACGCGCGACAGATGTTCGAGCGCGCGATCGAGCTCGACCCGGGCTATGCACTTGCATACGCCGGCGTGGCCGATTGTTGCTCCTTCCTTTATCAATACTTCGACGCATCCCAGTCGAACCTCAAGCGCGCCGACGCGGCAAGCCTGCGTGCAGTAGAGCTCGCTCCGGGGCTTGCCGAAGCGCACGCTTCGCGCGGACTTGCTGTCTCGCTGAGCGGCGGCTTTGAAGAAGCGAAGCGTGAATTCGAGACGGCAGTGCGGCTCGACCCGAAGTCCTTCGAGGCTGCATATTTCTACGCACGCGCGTGCGTCGCGCAGGGCGACAACGAGTCGGCCGCGAAATGGTTCGAGCGCGCCGTCGCGATCAGGCCCGAGGATTACGCTTCACACGCTCTTCTCGCGACTGTCTATTCGGCGCTCGGACGCAAAGACGATTCAATCCAGTCCTCGCGGCGGGCGTATGACAGCGCACGCAGGCATCTCGATCTCAACCCTGACGATCCGCGCGCTCTCTACATGGGCGCGATGTCACTGACAATGCTTGGCGAATCTGAAAAGGCACGTGACTGGAACCGCCGGGCGCTCGCGATGGATCCAGATGATCCGTCAGTGCTGTATAACATCGCGTGCGCATTTTCGATGGAAGGGCAGGTCGGCGAGGCAATCTCCGCCCTGGACAAGGCGATTGAGCAGGGTTTCGGGCACTGGAGCTGGATCGAGAACGACGCTGATTTCGATCCCATCAGGGAGGATCCCCGCTTCGTCGAGCTGCTCGCGAGAAAACCGGGCGAAGCTGAGGCGTCGTAGTGACGTCGTAGCGACGTCGTAGCGTCCCCGGTGGCACGGAAACCCGCGGGTGAAACGCAGGGCGGCGCGCAACTGACTCGCTGAATACCGAAAAAGAGAGATGGCAGGTGGCAAAGACACAGCGTAAGGACGACATCCTCAAATCAGACATCCCGCCGTCGCTTCCACTGATGGCGCTGCGTTCCACGATCGTGTATCCCCTGGGCACCATCGCAGTGCAGATGGGTGCACCGGAGAATCTCGCCCTTCTCAACGACAATCAGGGTGCAGGCGCGGTCGTTGCGCTCGTGGTTGCAACTGGCGATCACGATGAGCCCGTCGATCTGGACACGTTCGTAGGCAGGGTCGGGGTTGCAGCCCGCGTGCACGAGCGTATCAACCTGCCGGGCGAGACGGTTCAGATCACCCTGCAGGGGCTGCGTCGCATCGTCATCGACAAAGTCGAACAGCGCGCTCCCTATCCTATCGCTGCAGTGAAATGCGCGAAGGAAACCGCTCCGAACGAACACGAGGCCGACGAACTCGTGACGCGCGTCGTGACTGCGGCCGAAACACTTGCGCAGCTCGTCGATCGCATACCTGATGAAGTGCCGGCGATACTCCGGATGAACGTTTCGGATCCGGGCCGCTTCGCCGATCTCGCTGCGACGAACATGAACTTCAAGATCTCTGACAAGGACGAGATCGTACAGCGCCTGGATATCGGGCAGAGGCTTAGATTCCTGCTTACGCGGCTCGAGCGCGAAGTAGCGCGCGCTCACGTTGTCGAAGACGTGAAGCGGCAGACGGAGATCAAGATCGAGCAGCACCAGCGTGAGTTCTATCTCAGGCAACAGTTGCGCGCGATTCAGTCGGAGCTGGGAGAAACCGATCCGGGTGAGAAAGAAGCCGTCGAAACATTGAAGAAGATCGAAGAGGCGCAACTTTCGGAGCGCGCGGCACAGGAAGCCCGGCGGGAAACCGAGCGGATGCGTCAGCTGTCCCCTGCATCGAGTGAATATCAGGTGATTCGCACCTACCTCGACTGGCTGCTGTCGCTTCCATGGGACAAGCGCTCGGGCAAGGACGACATCGACCTTAAGAACGTCGAAAAGGCGCTCGACGATCGGCATTACGGGCTTCAGGAAGCGAAAGACCGGATCATCGAGTTTCTCGCCGTGCGCAAACTTCGCGGGAACGATCCGCACGGTCCGATTCTCTGCTTCGCCGGACCGCCGGGCACGGGCAAGACGTCGCTCGGAGAGGCCATCGCGACAGCCATCGGGCGTGAGTTCTACCGCATCTCTGTTGGCGGCGTGCGCGACGAAGCGGAGGTGCGCGGACACCGAAGAACGTATGTCGGAGCAATGCCCGGTCTCCTGATCCAGGCGCTTCGCAGGGTTCAGGTGAAAGACCCGGTATTCATGATAGACGAGATAGATAAAATGTCGGGCGGCGGCCCATCTGGTGATCCGACGGCCGCAATGCTCGAGGTACTCGACCCGTCGCAGAACCAGAGTTTTGTCGACCACTATCTGAACGTGCCGTTCGATCTCTCGCAGGTGCTGTTCATCTGCACCGCGAACAACATCTTCGACATTCCCGCTCCGCTGCGCGACCGCATGGAGGTCATTCGCATCTCCGGTTACACCGTGGAAGAAAAAGTCGAGATCGCGTGGAGATACATCCTGCCGCGTCTGTTCGAAGAGCATGGCATCACCGACAAGGATCTCCAGTTCACTGACGAGGTCCTCGGCTTCATATCGAGCAGATACTCACGCGAAGCAGGCCTCAGAAACTTCGAGCGCGACGTCGCTGCCATCATGCGCCGCCGCGCACGACGCAAGGCGGATGGCGAAGAGGGTGCGTGGATCGTCGATACTGATCGTGTTGTCGAAGTGCTTGGCAACCCGCGCTACACACTCGAGTCTGCTGATCAGGAGCCAGAAATCGGCGCGGTCACCGGGCTTGCCTGGACTGCCACGGGGGGCGACCTCATGCTCATCGAAGCCCTGCGAATGCCGGGTACCGGCAAGCTCACGGTGACGGGACAGCTCGGAAGCGTGATGCGCGAATCAGTCGATGCGGCGTACTCATACGTCCGCTCGAGAGCCGACATGCTCGACATCCCGACAGAGGAATTTCGCGAGTCCGACATACACGTGCACTTCCCTGCCGGTGCGATTCCCAAGGACGGACCGAGCGCGGGCGCAGCAATCACGCTTGCAATCGCTTCGATTCTCAGCAGGCGTCCAATCAGGCGCGATGCAGCAATCACCGGCGAGGTAACTCTCCGCGGCAAAGTTCTCGAGATCGGCGGAGTAAAAGAAAAGGTGCTCGCGGCTTATCGTGCCGGCTTGCGGCAGATCGTGATGCCTGCTTCAAATGAAAAAGACCTTCGCGACATCCCCGAGGAAGTACGCAGCCACATGGCGTTCACGTTCGTATCGACGATGGACGAGGTGCTCCATGTAATGCTGCTTCACAAGGCCGATGTCGTGCTCGCCGATTCCCCGGAGCCAAAAGCTGCTCCCCGCAAGAAGGACAAGACTACTGCTGCATCTGAACACCGGACAGGCTAAGGACTGACGTGCTTGCGCCCTCGGGCACGTCGACCCAAAGCACAACAGGACGACCACCAATCTCTTCCGTGGTGATCTGAACCGTACGCCCAAGGCCGGTGTACGTTTTCGTCACTGCGCCGGTGGCCGCCGATGTCGATGCCACATACCGCCGCGATGCGACCTTGCCGAGCAGGGCATAGAACTCAGAGGCCTCAGCGGGCGAGTCCCATACCGTGACCCACGCTATCCCCTCGCCGGAACCGGTGGCGAACAGAGCGTACCGATCACCGTCCCAGCCTGTCGCACCCTGAACGGCTTCGTTCTGGTCACGCAGATGCTCGAAGAGAAAAAGCCGCGTCTCGAATTCGCCAAGCGTGTTCTCGTATCGCTTCGTGACGCCGTTGAGCGCGGGGAGTGTCAGCGATGTCGGCATGTCGCGTGATGCGCCGAAGTACGATCGCGGATGCAGCACCTGCTCGGTTGAGACGGGCATGTCTTCGTAGAGCGATTTCCCCGGATTTCTCTCCTTGAAGTTCCGGACGAACTCAGCTCCGCTCAGGTAAGGGAAGATCAGCGTCTCCTGAATCACCGTTGGCGCGCGCGCAAAGACCGGCATCGAGCTCTGGTTATCGCGAATCATGTCGCGAATCCTGTCCCAGCCGCCGGGCATGTTCATGGCCATGCCGCTTCCCTGTGTCATCGCCGAGATCTGCTCGTAAACTGCCTGTCCCTCGAACACGGCCTGCGCCGCCGACTGCCTGTCGTTCTGGCCTTCCACCTTCTGGGTTGAATCGAGGCTTATGTACTGATCCTGCAGCGCATGGACGAGCTCGTGTGTGATCGTGATGCCAAGCGCTTCGGCCGGCGCGTCGCTGACGACATAGAGAACCTTGGTCTTCGGGTCGTAGTAGCCGACTATCTGTTCTTCCAGAAGATCGATCAGGAAGCTCTGGAGATTCATCGTATCGGGGATCATGCCAAGTCGCTTGTACGCCGCCGTCATTCCGGCGAATGTGCGGGCCGCGACCGAATCGGTAATCTGAGCGGTGACGAATTCTCTGACCTGCGCCTTCGAGCGGGCCTCGATTTTCGGGGGCGTCTTGAACGTCAACCCCACCGCTTTCTCGATCGCCGGGACTGCATCTGCAATCCGCCTGGCGTATGGCCCCTCCCCCTCCGGCCGCTTGTCGCCGCAGGCAGAGAAAACGAGAGTCATGGAAACCAGTAGTCCTGCGATTGTACCGCGATTATCGTGCTTCATTAGAGACCTGAATAGCT
>JBBREF010000181.1:0-6231 GCA_038203205.1 Gemmatimonadales bacterium
ACGCGGACGGAGATGGGCTGGAGGCGCGCCGAGTACGCGCTCGACCGCACTTTGTCGACGGATGAGTCAGAGCAGCTTGTCGGGCTAGCAATGCTTCAATCCCTTTGGAGCCGTGCCCGGGTTGAGCAGGACCTCATCAGAGCGGCTATCGGCGTAATCCTCGACCCAAACGCTGATGACCACATGGGCCGACGCAAGCAGACACACAGAGTGCGAATCGCGGCCGCACGAGTTCATGTCGAACTCGACAGGCAGGGTGGGCGCGAGACGCCGTCGTGGATCATGGAACTAGCGAACGCTGGCAAGTAGCCGAAGCGTAAAATCATGCCTTGCGCGCGACGAACGGTTGGCTGAGATCGACGGCACGCCCTCGATCGAGGCTGTCGGCGAAAGCTATGAAGACGCTCTCGAGAAACTCGATGGCGAATGGGGCCTGTCCCTGCGGCTGCCCGCGTGGGCTCGCGAAGGCGCACAGCTCCGTGTGGGCGGCGAGGTCGAGGAAGTTGCGCCGGGTTGTGTCAGTGCGGCGAGTGTTCAACATCGGCGACGGGAGTGTGCTCACCATTCCAGTGGCAGCGCGGTGGACCACGCCAGAGCCCCGAACCTACGCGCTCGGTCAGCGTGCTGTCGAGCGTCGCCCCGTCGTGATTTGCCTCGAATCGCCGATAATGATGCGCCCCGGTTACGGGTGCTCGTAACAGGTTTGCAACGCTTCGCCAAAGGACGTGGTTTCCTTTGCCTTTTGGATACAGTATCCAATATATATATGTAATATAGTACTCACTGCAACGGCGCAGAAGCCGGCAGGGTTCTCAGCAATCCAACACGCAACGCCCATGAGGCCGCGGGTGGCCTTGGTTTGTGATTTTTCGAAATGTTGATCGATGACTCCAAACAATAAGGAACGGCAATGAAGAAAACTACGCAAATCGTCCTCGGTGCGGCAGTCGCGGGCACCATGTTTCTCTCCGGATGTTCCGCCGACGCTGATAATGGCGGCGGTGGTGATGACGGTCGCCTGGTCGTCGGTTCCTTCGGAGGCGACTATGACACGTTTTTGAAGTCCTTCGTGGATCCAATCTTCCGCGAGGCGATGCCCGAGACCGAGATCCTCTACTCGAGTGGCGATACGGCCACCCTCAAGACGAAACTGCTCGCAGAGACCGACAGCGACAACGGTACATTCGACGTCGTCCAGCTCTCAGACAAGGACATGCCTGCGATGAAGGAAGCCGGCGCCTTGCTCAAGCTCGATCCAAGCAGGATCAGCAACTGGGAGAATATTCAGGAGAGTCTCGTCGATGACTACTGCGTCCCGCACATCCATTCCGCTATTGGGATCACATACAACCCCGAAATGATCACCGATGAGGTCACGGATTGGGGCCAGTTCTTCGAGCCCGAAGTTGCCAGTCAGGCCGGTCAGTGGGAGCGTTGGAGCGACTACGTTTTCTACGGTGCGGCGGTTGACGCTGCCGGTGGCGACCCGGGCATAGACCTTTCGCCCGGCTACGACACCGCCGTCGACGCTGCGAAGCTCATGCGATCCTACGGAACTTCGACGCAGATCAAGGCCGGGCTCATCTCGGGTGAGATTGCTGCGCTAGTGAACACAAGGGCGAACGCAGCGCAGTGGAGTAGTGAATCCGGACAGGAGTTCAGGTCTGTCGTGCCTGACGAAGGAACCCGAGAGTACGTATCTTCCTCTTGCATTCCAGCCAATTCGCAGAACATCGACGCCGCGTACGAGTACCTGAACGCCCAGCTTGACCCTGCCGCCCAAAAGGGCTTCGCGGAGGAGATGTTTTATGCGCCGACCGTGACGAACGTCGAGCTTGACCCGGAGCTCCAGTCATCGATCTCGCTTAGCGAAGAAGAGGCCGCAAGAATCTACACGCCAGACATGGCAGCCATAACGGAAGCGATGCCCGAAATGGGTCGTCTGTGGACTGAGGCAACGCGTTAATGACGCAGGCGAGATCGCACTCCCGGCTCTATTCATGGGTCCTCTTGGGGCCGGGAGTGCTCCTATTGACGATCATGCTGATCATCCCAATGATCGGCGTGGTGCCGTTCAGCTTCGGTGAGAGAACTGTTTCCGGCTTCTCGGGTGGCGGCTTTTCGTTCGACAACTATGTTCGAATCTTTACAGATGAATACTTGCGGGGCGTCCTCATTCGCACGTTCGTGATTGCGGCAATAACGACCCTCTTGGCCCTAGTCCTAGCGATGCCGATGACCTACTTCATTTCCCGGAGCAAGCCGCGGCTCAAGGGCGTCCTCATGATCCTGATCCTGTTCCCGCTGCTGGCAGGGGGAGTGGTCCAGTCCATCGGCTGGGTGGCAATCTTGAGCTCGTCAGGAATTATCAGTCAATGGCTCCAATCGGCTGGGATGATCGACCGCCCGCTTGAAATAATGCAGACGCCGCAGACCATCATCGTCATCATGGCGTTGATCGATTTACCGATGATCGTGCTGGCAATTCAGAGCTCGATGGATTCAGTGGGCGACACGACCGAACGTGCTGCTCAATCACTCGGCGCCTCGCGATTCCGGGCATTCTGGACGGTGACCATGCCGCAGATCATGCCGGGTATCGTCGCTGGAACGTCGTTGGCCTTTGTATTGACGGTCAATGCTTACCCGACGCCAGTGCTCATCGGTGGCTCTCAAGTGCGAATGGCCTCGCCGGAGATTTATTCTATTGTGACGAGAGACGGTGACTGGACTCAGGGAACGGCGCTAGCCCTCATGGTGGTTGTGCTCAGTTTCTTGATCACAGGCGTGTACGCCAAGTTGATGTCGCAGCGGTTCGATAAGTGGAGAAGGTGACATCATGAGAATTCAACGCCCAGTACTCGGATCCATCACACTCCTCGTCTTCATCATCTCCCTCCTGCCGGTGCCGGTTCTGGTCTGGATGTCACTTTTCAACCAGTCCTACTTGGTGGTGCCGCCGGTGGGGGGGTACACACTGGACTGGTACATCGCACTGCCGATGCAGACGGAACTCTTTGGTGGGCTCACCTATAGCTTGACCCTCGCCGCCTGGACTGCCGTCATCGCAACGACCCTTGGCGTGCTGGCGGCTTTCGGAGTCAGGTTGGGTGCGATTAAGCGTTCTGGCCTGGTCGAGAACTTGCTGACTCTGCCGCTCACCGTTCCCAACGTTGTGCTCAGCATGGCGCTCTACATCTTCCTGTTCCGGCTAGGCGACATGGTCGGTATCAGCTTGATAGGCAACTTTTACAGCCTCCTCGCCGGTCACGTGCTAATCACACTGCCTTGGACCTTCCGTCTGGCTTCTGCCGGAGTTCTGGGCTTGAGTGAGGATTTGGAGCGCGCATCGCTCAATCTCGGCCGCGGTCGTCTCCAGACATTCTTCAGAGTTTCGCTGCCGTTGCTCAAGCCAGCGGTGTTCTCGTCCGCAATGCTTGCGTTTATCTTCTCGTTTGGAAACCTAGAGATCAGCCTGTTTCTCGTCGCGCCGGGCGAGACGACTCTGCCGGTCGCGATGATGCAGTACGTAGAAACCAGACTCGACCCAACAGTGGCCGCCATGGCCGTAGTCCAACTCGCCCTGATCGTTGTGTTGTTGGCTCTCGCCAACAAGTTATTCGGTTTCGGCCGAACATTCACCGGAGGATTGAAGCAATGAAGCACGTAACTACTGATCCGGAACAGCGCAGTTCTGAGGGTCTCAGCCTGCGGAACCTCCGAAAGTCATACGACGGCAATGTGGTGCTTCATGACCTGTCTCTGGAAGTCGGTCGCGGAAAGCTGCTGAGCCTGCTGGGGCCGAGTGGCTGTGGTAAGACGACCACTCTTAACCTGATCGCAGGGTTTGCCGGGATGACTTCCGGCGAGATCCACCTGGGCGGCAAAGACATCACAGCTGAGGCGCCGAACCGCCGGGACACCGCCATCGTTTTCCAGAACTATGCTCTGTTCCCCCACATGACCGTTATCGACAATGTTGGCTACGGGCTCAAGGCGCGCAAGATGCAGGGGAAAGAAATCACAGACCGGGTAAGCAAGATGCTCGAGCTACTCGACATCGGGGCGCTGGGCAAACGGTACCCTGGCGAATTGTCTGGCGGCCAGCAGCAGAGGGTTTCCCTCGCTCGCGCCATCGCAGTCCACCCGTCGCTGTTGCTCTTGGACGAACCGCTCTCCAATCTCGACACGAAACTGAGACAGGAGATTCGTCTGGAGATCCGCAAGCTTCAGCAGGAGTTGGAACAGACCGCAGTCTTCGTCACGCACGACCAGGAAGAAGCGCTCGTCATCTCTGACTACATAGCGGTACTCAACAAGGGCTGGCTCGAACAGCATGGCACCCCGCAGGAGCTCTGGGAGCGACCTCGAACGACCTACGTGGCCGATTTCATGGGTGTTGAGAATATCCTCGAAGTGTCTGCCGCGGGCGGGCAGTTGCGTGTTGCCGATGGCGGCCGGAACGTCGGGGCTGTGGTCCCATTGCAAGGTACGAACAAAACGCATGTGGGTTTCCGGCCATCGAACGCACGAATCACCGAAGCGGGGGTGGAACCGACAGGTTCTGCTCTGGTTCTGGAGGCGACCGTGACCGGCAGCGCCTATTTGGGCACGAGCTACCGGTATACCTGCAATGTGAAGGAGACTTCCGATCGACCGGTTCAAGTCGAACAGCCTGCGGGCGGAGGACAGTTCAAGCCGGGAGACACAGTGAAGATCGTCGTGTATCCGGAGGGACTCCTGCCGCTTGGAGCCTCTGTCACTGCATCCGACCAGGCGAGCCTGGCCGACCAGACCGCCTAACTGCTCGACATACGGAGGATCACAGTGTTCACAACTCGCCCAGAACTCCTCGGCAACGTAGGAATGGTCTCGAGCACCCATTGGCTTGCCTCTGCTACAGGAATGAGCATCCTGGAGCGTGGAGGGAACGCCGCGGATGCTGCGGCCGCGGCCGGATTCGTCCTGCAGGTAGTCGAGCCGCACCTGAACGGTCCGGGTGGCGAAGTGCCAATCTTGGTGTGGTCCGAGCGCGATGAAAAGGTCTCGACCATCTGCGGGCAGGGTGTTTCCGCCGCTGCCGCAACGGTGGAAAGCCTGACAAACCTCGGCCTTGACCTGATGCCGGGAACTGGCCTGCTTCCCACCGTGGTGCCGGGTGCATTTGGGGCATGGACTCTACTGCTCGAGGAACACGGTTCGATGTCTCTCCGGGAGGTCTTGGAGCCTGCCATCCACTACATGGAGAAGGGTCATCCGATATTGGCGGCCGTGTCTTCAGCACTAGAGTCCGTCCGCTTGATGTTCGAATCTGAGTGGCCCACCTCGGCCGCAACATGGCTTCCGCACGGGGTCGTTCCTGCTGCCGGTGACAACTACGCCAATCCTGTGATGGCGAGGACGTATCGTCGGATAGTGGAAGCGTCCGAGACTGCCGGCGGAAGCCGCGAGCACCAGCTTCAGGCAGCACGGAATAGCTGGTATTGCGGATTCGTCGCGGAGGCAATTGAAGACTTCTGTCAGAACAATGAGGTGATGGACACCTCCGGTGAACGCCACTCGGGCCAGTTGACGACTCAGGACCTTGCGAACTGGAGCCCGACAATCGAAGCTCCCCTCACCTTTGATTATGAAAATTACACAGTTTGCAAGACCGGTCCATGGGGGCAGGGGCCGGTGATGCTGCAGCAGCTGGCGTTGTTGAAGGGTTTCGACCTGCAGGGAATGGGTCCGGGATCGGCCGACTGGGTGCACACGATCCTGGAGAGCAGCAAGCTCGCATATGCCGATCGCGAAGCCTGGTACGGGGATCCGAAATTCACCGAAATTCCGATCGCTGATCTGCTGGGGGATGCCTACAACGACGAGCGCCGGAAGCTGATCACCGGTACTGCGTCAATAGAGCTTCGCCCAGGGAACCCGGGGGGACGAAAGGCAAGACTGCCTATCTATCCGGATGTAGAGGAAGCTCCAGTGACCGCGGCCGGCATTGGTGAGCCGACGGTTTCCTATAACCGCGAGTCCAAGGGCGATACGTGTCACGTCGACGTTGTAGATAACACCGGGATGATGATTTCGGCAACCCCGAGTGGTGGGTGGTTTCAAGCATCCCCGACCATCCCCGAACTCGGTTTCTGCCTGAGCACGCGTGGTCAGATGTTCTGGCTGGAAGAGGGGCTTCCGAATTCTCTCCGCCCGTCGGCCCGCCCGCGAACGACGTTGACCCCGTCG
>JBBREF010000182.1:0-6193 GCA_038203205.1 Gemmatimonadales bacterium
GACGCATTTCTGACGCACCGCATCGGGTAGCTGTTTTCCTGCAAGCAGCCGATACTGGAGATGTTCTTGTAGTCCTAATCGTCCGTCGGAATGGCCTGGAACGAGATTCGGCATCGCGCGCGCCTGATCAAGGAGTACGGCGCCGTTCCACCGGTCGAGGCCAACGAGGCCCGGCTCGGCCAGGTCTTTCTCAACCTGCTCGTCAACGCCGCGCAGGCGCTGCCCGAGGGGAAGGCGGACCGCAGCGAGATTCGCATTCGCACGCGGCTCGACGGCGCGCAGGTCATCATCGAGGTCAGCGACACCGGCGCCGGGATACCGCCTGAGATCATCGGCCGGATCTTCGATGCGTTCTTCACCACCAAGGCCGTGGGCGCCGGGACGGGGCTCGGTCTCGCGATCTCCCAACGCATCGTCACCGACATGGGGGGAAAGCTGACGGTCGAGAGCAAGGTGGGCTACGGCACCACCTTCCGGGTCGCGCTCCCTGTCGCGCTCCCGGTCGCACGACGCGAAGCCCGCATCTTGACTCCGGCCGGCGCCGACATCCAGGGGGCCATTCGCCGAGGGCGGATTCTCATCGTGGACGACGAGGCGCTCGTGGTGAGCGTCGTCCAGCGGGTGCTCGCGAATGAGCACGACGTCGTGACTGCGATCGTCGCCAGGGAAGCGCTGGCCATGTGCGCGGCCGGCGAGAAGTTCGATCTCATCCTCTGCGACCTGATGATGCCGGAGATGACCGGGATGGAGCTGTATCGCGAGCTGATGGTCGTCGCCCCGGATCAGGCGAACAAGATGATCTTCCTGACCGGCGGCGCATTCACAGCCAGCGCCCGGGCATTCCTGACGGAGCCTCCCAAGGAGTACATCGAGAAGCCATTCGACGCGGCGAATCTCCGCGCTTTCGTTCAGCGGTATCTGCGATAGGTCTTCTCGCTCGCGCGGCTGCGGAGTCAGTCATATCTTTTGCCTCGACCTGAAGCGCCATTTGGTAGCGGGCTCACTGCTTCTTTTGCGACGTGTCCACTCAACTTCTCGACCAGCTCGCCAGCGCACTTGCCGACAGATACCGGATAGAGCGCGAGCTCGGTTCCGGCGGGATGGCCACCGTTCATCTCGCACACGATGTGCGTCACGACCGGAAGGTCGCACTCAAGGTGCTGAAACCGGAGCTCGCTGCCGTTATCGGCGCCGGACGCTTCCTGGCCGAGATCAGGACAACTGCGAATCTTCAGCATCCGCACATCCTGCCGCTGCATGATTCGGGAGAGGTAGCAGGCACTGTCTTCTACGTCATGCCGTTTATCGCTGGCGAATCGCTCCGTGATCGTCTCGAGCGGGAGAAGCAGCTCCCTGTGGCGGCTGCAGTTCGTATCGCAACGGAGGTAGCTGGCGCGCTTCAGTACGCGCATACCCACGGCGTGATCCATCGGGACATCAAGCCCGAGAACATTCTCCTCCAGGACGGCCACGCGCTCGTTGCGGACTTCGGCATAGCGCTCGCCGCCAGCACAGCCGGCTCACGCATGACTGAGACTGGCATGTCGCTCGGCACACCGCACTACATGTCGCCCGAGCAAGCGATGGGTGAACGCGATCTCGACGCGCGCACCGATATCTACGCGCTCGGCTGCGTGCTGTACGAGATGCTGACCGGTCAGCCACCGTTCACGGGTCCGACGGCGCAGGCGATCGTCGCGAAGGTTATAACTGAAAAGCCAACTCCGCTCTCGAAGCTGAGAAGCAGTGTGGGAGATGATCTCGAGAGTGCGATACTAACCGCTCTCGAGAAACTTCCTGCCGATCGATTCGACTCGGTCGAAGCTTTCGCGGCAGCGATTGGTGATGAGCCAGGCGCCGCACCTCGACGCGCTCAACGTCGCAGGAAGCATCAGACCTTTCCGTGGAGAACGCTCAGCTTCGGTCTTGCGGGTGTGACCGCGTTGTCGATCGCAGCGGCTGCGTGGGCAATGGCCTCCCGTTACCGCCAGTCCGCCGGACCCGTGTCGTACGACGCAGCGCTTCCTGACAGCGCGTTGATGAGCTTCGGTGCTGCAGCGGAATCGGGTTATGGCGTTCCGTTCACGGCCCTGTCGATCTCGCCGGACGGCGCGTTCGCGGTGTATACGTCATCGCGCGGTGATAGCACGTCTCTATGGTATAGAAGCTTGCGCGATGGAGCTGCGCATCGGATAGCTGGAACAGAGGGTGGGACGGTTCCGCGGATTTCACCCGACGGTAAGCAGATAGCATTTTTGAAACTCGATCAGTTGATGGTCGTGCCAATTGACGGGGGAACGCCCAAACAACTCATGGTCGCCTCAATTCCGGCGCAGATCGATTGGGATTCTCCAACAAGGCTTGTCGTCATTCACACTGACGGTACGCGCCTGACCATGGTCGATCCGGCAGCAGGCCCCATTCAGGATCGAACTATTCCCCGATGCCAGTTTCCCACATGGGCGCGGAGCAGTGGCGAGCTTGTGTGTTCAGGAAACACCGGTACCGGGTACGTAGTCAGTCTCGCTGCTCAGGCCCCCGAGGACCTGCGTGTGAGGAATGCCGACGGATCTCCGGGGGCGATAATGCAGGGCTCGGATTTCCGGATCATTGACGACAGGTATGTGGCTTATCTCTCGCAGGATGGTGAGATCCACGGGGCGTCGTTCGACCTGGAAAAGAGACTCGTCGGACGCGGCGTGCCGCTGGTTGCCGGTATTCGCCGGGAACATTCAGGTGACGGCCAGTTTGATATCTCTGGTTCCGGCGATCTCGTGTATGCTCCGGGCGCTAACGCAGGGGTCGGCACCCTGGCCGTGGCGCGACCGAATGCAGCACCCGTAACACTTCTTGTCGCGCCCGCCACCTTTCAGCGTTTCGACCTAAGCAGGGACAGGAGATGGCTCGCGGCTGTCGTTCAGGCGAAGGGGAATCAGGAGCTTCGCATCTACAATCTTCGCGCCGGGCAGAGTTTCGTCTGGTTGCGTGCATCGCTCATTCGTCACCCGTTGTGGAGCCCCGACGGAACGAAGTTGCTTGTATATCTGCGTGACTCGTCAGGCACGGCTATCGTTTCCGGCAACCCGCGATCGAACGCGCGCATCGACACGGTGCTCGCGAATGCCAACACTGAGAGTGTTCCCGACATTGTCGAGTACGTGGACTACCGCACGGTACTTGGGCTGCACCTCGCGAGCGCGACCGTAACAAGTCTCGATCCGACAGTACGCCCAGCGCGTCCCGTTGAGCTCTTTCGCGGTTCACGATTCGCGACGATCGCACCGGGGGGAAAGCTCATTGCGTTTCAGGATCCCGACGGGCGGCTCAAGGTCACGTCATATCCTCCCGGCAGTGATGTCATTCAGGTCGCGATCGGAGTGGAGCCGTTGTGGTTGTCGAGTTCCGAGCTCCTCTATCGCTCGGGAGTGACCTGGTATTCGATCCGCGTCGATCCGGTGACCGGAGAACCGCGCGGTGCTCCAGTGGTGTTCGCGCGCGACCCTCGGTTCAACGACACGTCGGGATGGTCCAACCGGCTCTCACACGACGGCGGGATCATTTACGTACGTGGTCCTGATGAATCGACGGCGCGTTATCTCCGTGTCATTCCAAACTGGGTGTCACGCATGAAGAGCGCGGTGGACAGCGCGGATTCCTAGGGCCGTCGGAGGGGTTTCAATTGAGTCGGCGTTTGGCTGTCACCGAGAGTGAGATAAAGGCTGCGAGAGAATCACGCGCCGCAGGGGTCGGGGCGCCAATCAAGAATTTGTATCGCTTACCCTGCCAGGAGACAGCCTCCAATCATCGCCAGCAGGAGACTTCGCATCTCGTTACGGTCGCACTCGTTCAATGAGCTCACTCCGTCAAGAATTCTCCCAGAGAGCCCTGATCGGAACTGCGAAGAGTCGATTGCCGAAACCGACTGTAGTCTCACCGTCGTAGAGAACAACCCCGGCGGCGAACCGCTTCCGGCGGAGGACGTGACCAATCGCCTCAGCAAGGACACCCTTCATGATCGGTTCCGACGTCACCTAAAGCTCCTCGCTGAGTGTTCCAGTCTTTTCATCTCCAACTCTTTAAAACGCTTCCCCACCACATTTAGCACATTCCCATCTTTTTCGACCCTTCCCTGCACTATCACGAAAGTCGCGAACTTCACGACCTCGCTGAACTCTTCGACTAAGAACGAAGGCACGACGACATTGATGAACCCCCACTCGTCCTCGAGCAACAGGAAGATCGTCCCGTTCGCCGAAGCAGGCCGCTGACGAATCGTCACAAGCCCCGCGACAACAATCGGCTCCCCGCCCCGCAGCTCCCGCAATCCCTGACTGTCCACCACACCCGCATTCCGTAGTCGCGTCCGCATGTGCTTCATCGGGTGCCCATTGATGCTGACACCGGTCGCGAAATAATCGAGATAGATAAGCTCAGTCTCTGACAACTGACGCGGCGAATGCATCTCGCGCGCAGCCGGCGCCAGCGGCAGCGAATCACCACACGCCCTCAACGCCTCCCATGCAGCCCGGCGACGATCAGGCTCCCACGCCGCGAACGCACCCGCCCGCGCGAGATGCAGCGCATCAGCCCGCTTCAACGATGCACGCAGCACGACATCCTCGATCGACACAAACGGCGCCTCGGGGGGAACAACAGCAGGCATGTCCTCGAGCGCTATCGCAGCACGCGCCCGACCACCCCGCGACTTCCCAATACTCTGCCCTACCCCAACGGCCGATCGGCCACCTCGCGCGAGACGCAACGCATCGAGAGTCTTCTCACCCAGCCCGCGAATGTGCCTCCATCCAACACGCAATGCCGGTCCATCCGGATCGCCAAGCCAATGAGGCCCGCTGCCGCCGTCGGCACCGAGTGTCATCACTGACTCCATCGCAGCAGTCTCGTTAGCGCGATCCACACCAACGCGCTCAAGCGATTCAGTCGTGCACTCCCACTCACCATCACGCATGCACGGCGGCCGCACGACTACTCCATGCCTCCGCGCATCATGGATCAACGTCGACGGTGGATAGAATCCCATCGGCCAGGAATTCAAAAGAGCCACAAAGAATTCCGCGGGATAGTGCGCCTTGAGCCAACCGGTCGCATACGCAATGAGAGCAAAACTCCACGCATGCGATTCAGGAAACCCGTAATTCGCGAACGACTTGAGATCCTCAACGATCCCAGTCGCGACTGGCTCGGCAACTCCCCGCGCAACCATCCTGTCACGCAACCGCACAAGCGTATCGATCAACCGCCGAATCTTCCGCACATGGCCCATCGTCCGCCGCAGCTCATCGGCCTCGGCCGCAGTGTATCCGCCGAGCACCATGGCGATCGCCATCGCCTGCTCCTGGAATATCGGAATACCTTGCGTACGCTTGAGGATCGGCTCGAGATCAGGATGTGCATACGTCACCGGCTCCATCCCTCTTCGTCGCGCGGTATACGGATGGACGAACTTCGCCTGGATAGGACCCGGCCTTATCAGCGCCACCTGCACGACGATGTCGTACATCCTGTCGGGCAGCGTATGAAGTATCGACGCTATCTGCGCACGGCTCTCGATCTGGAACGTCCCGATGGTCTCGCCACGCTGAATCAGCGCATACGTCTTCGGATCGTTTACAGGCAGCTTGTACATCTGCGGCCGCTCACCGGTGCGGACCTCGATGTAGTCGAACGCGCGCCGCACGAGTGACAGCGCACCAAGTCCCAGGAAGTCGAATTTCGGAACACCGACAGCATCGAGATCATCCTTGTCGAACTGCACGATGGTCCGCCCCATGGTCGTATGCTCGATGGGCATGTAGTCCCCAAGCGGAGCCGACGACAGGACGAATCCCCCCACGTGCGTAGCACGCAGTCGCGGCAGTCCTTCAAACGCCGCCATTGCAGTAAGCATCGCACGCCCGCGAGCATCATCTACGACAAGCCCGTACTTCCCTCCCAACTCTGTGCGTACCTTCTCTGCGCCCTCCCTCGGCTCATCGTAGTGCATGCGTTTGGACAACTCATTGACCTGCTCAATTGGATATCCAAACGAGCGCATTGCATCTCGTATAGCGTTGGGCCCGCGATACGTCTGCACGATACACGCGATGGCCGAGTGCGCGCGGTCGTAGTGGTTGTACATGTAGTCGAGTACTTCTTCGCGTCGGTCGTGCTCGATGTCGACGTCGATGTCAGG
>JBBREF010000183.1:0-6149 GCA_038203205.1 Gemmatimonadales bacterium
CGGCCATTGGAGATTACCGTCAGGCGGTGCTCGACATAGTCGTTGCAGAATTGGGAGATTGTGTCCGAATCTATACCGGGAGAGAGTACTTTGATCCTGCTGTGAAAACCCGTGTTCAGCTCGATCCGGATCGTCTGTTGTTCATCAGAAACCATTTCCTTCTGGGGCGTCACCTGCTGTGGCAGAGCGGTGCGGTCACCGCATCCGCACGCGCCGATGCCGTAATCCTCGAGTTGAACCCTAGGATCTTGTCGGTTTGGGTGACGCTACTGATGCGCAGGGTAGCGGGCCGGAAATCAGCCCTGTGGGGACATGCCACATCACGACGAGGGCGGGAACCACTGAGTGCTGTGCTTCGGAAGATGATGTGGTGGCTTGGTGGAGTTGCTGTCGCATACACGGAAACAGAGGCGGGCCTGATGCGAAGGGAGATGGGCGACGCCATCGATATAGTTGTCGCACCCAATTCGCTCTACTCAGCGGAGTCAATGGGCGTGCATGCTTCTTACGATGCACGCGGTTTTATTTGTGTTGGTCGCCTCTCCAACGACAAGGCGCCGATGCTGCTATTGGAAGCGTCGAGTCTGGCTGCCTCCGATCTCGGTGAGGATGCGCGCATTACGTTCGTCGGCGACGGTCCCCTTCGTGAGCAGCTGGAGACACGCGCTCGCTCGTTGGGCAACATCGAGGTTGCGTTCCCCGGGCACGTTGGTGAACGCGACAAGCTTCGGCACTACTATGGTGAGGCTCTGGCCGCTGTTTCTCCTGGCTTTGTCGGTCTCTCGATAATTCAGAGCCTGTCGTTTGGTACCCCCTTCATATATGCAGCGTATGCGCCTCACGCTCCCGAGATCGAAGCGGCCGTGGACGGGGTAACTGCCATGCCCTTTTCTCAAGCTACACCGGAATCGCTCGCCTCGGTTCTCGTTGAAGTCTCGCGGGCTCGTAATGAATGGCTGAACCGCCGTGCCGAACTGGTAGCATGGACACGCGAGCGTTATTCTGCTGAACGTATGGCCAGGGGTTTGGTCGACGCATGGAAACGCTGCCTCGGGGTAGGCCAACAATGACATCACGTCCCGATCGCCCCATTCCTGGGCGCTTCCGGTTCCTCCGGTCCGTCCTGCGCGCTCTACGAATTCTCCAGTGGAGGCTACGACTGGGTCGGAAATTGACGCTGGGCACGAACGTAATGGTAGGGCCGCGGGCTTCAGTCTTCCCGCCAGGTTTCCTTCGTATCGGAGACAATGTCGCCATCGGGTCCGATTTCCGAGTTGATTGTGATCTCATTATTGGTTCAGACGTGCTGATCTCCAGCCGCGTTTCAATTATCGGCAATGACCATCGCTTCGACGACGTCGCAGAGACGATATATTGGGCTGGTCGCCTACCACCCGCGTCCGTGGTGCTGGAGGGTGACAATCTCGTGGGTTTCGGTGCAATTATAGTCGCGCCCGCTCGGATCGGGAGAGGAGCAATTGTTGGAGCAGGATCTGTGGTTACACGCGATATTCCTCCCGACTCGGTTTGTGCCGGCGTGCCGGCCAGGTATATTCGTGCTCGCAGACGGTTAAGCTTGCCTGTCGAATAATTTCAAATCCAGGGCGAAGAGGTTGTGGCGCCTCTGGTCCGTTCCCTACTCAGGAGATGTAAGTGTTAAAGGCTCATGTACGTTCCGTGGCTCGAGCTATTCTACCTGAATCCGTCCGACTGCCTTCGCGGGTCAATGCAACACGCATCCTTGCCGTGCGCGAGCGGCGGAGGGCGAGGTCGTTCGCCTCGAACCGGCCCTTGTTGCTCCACGTGGGATGTGGATTCACTCGCATTCCAGGCTGGGTGAACATCGATCTGGTGGGCTCTTCCGCCGACGTGTACTGGGATTTGCTGCGTCCCATGCCATTCGCTCCCGGTTCGGCCGACGCGGTTTTCCACGAGCACGTACTAGAGCATTTTCCGATTGACTTGGGAAAGATTCTGCTACGCAACTGCTTTGCGGTGCTGAAACCGGACGGTATCCTGCGCGTCGCGGTGCCCGATGTATGGCGTTACGCTGAGTCCTACGTCAACGATCCTGAACACAAGTTCATTCAGACAATGCGACCAGGCCATCCGACGCCTCTCCTGGCTTTCCAGCAGATATTTTTCCGCTTCGGGCATCAGACGATGTTTGATTTCGAAACACTTAAGCACTTGTTAGCGGAAATAGGGTTTGTCGACGTGCACGAATACAAGTTTGGCGAGTCGGCACTACCCTCGGCACCTGACAGCCCCCACAGGAAAATAGAGTCGCTATATGTGGAGTGCCGCCGGCCACGATGAGCAGCCGTAATAAATGGTTTACGGAGCACATACCCGTGATCATGGCTGTCCTGGCCAGTTTGCAGGGGCAGGCAGCTCTCCTCGTCAGTGGTGTTTTTGCGGCTCGGCTACTGGGAGTGGAAGGGAGAGGCATGTTGGCGCTCATTATCCTCTTTCCCAGCACCATATCGCTCCTCGCGGCGCTTGGTGTGCCGAGTGCAGCAGTCTATTTTATTGCCGGGCGCCCCAATGCAGGAGCTCGCCTCGCAGGCAGGCTGGCGGTCATTTTCCGCCGACAGGCGATAGGAGCCTTGCTCATTCACGGCGCGGCACTGATTTGGATGTATCAGGCAGGGGCCACGCCGGGACTTCTCATTGGGAGCCTTATTGTACTACCGGCGACCGTTCTCATGCTTATGCTCCAGTATGGTCTGGCGTATCTGCAAGCGCTGGAGCGATGGCCTGAGTTCAATTTCATTCGGGCGTTGCCCGCGAGCCTTTACGCCGTGGGTATGCTCGGGTTGTTCATGTTGGGCTGGAAGTCGGTGACAGCTGCCGCAGGGGTGTGGTTACTCGCATATGCAGTCGCCGGGAGTGCGGCATATCGTCGAGGCTGGCCCTCATCGGCGGAACCACCCCAAAGAGCCGATCCCGCTTCGAGGTCGCTTATCGGCTTTGGTGTTCGTGGGTTGGCCGGTGCAGCGTCGCCCGTGGAGGCACTCCGGTTGGACCAGTTACTCATCGGCATCCTGCTTTCACCTGCCTCTCTCGGGCTCTATGCTGCCGGTCTGTCGTTTTCCCATCTGCCCCGCCTGGTCGCTCAGAGTACGGGCATGGTGTCCTATCCGCGTATCGCGAGCAAAGCCCTGCACAGCAGATCGGAGGCCATGGCTGAGATGATACGCTATTGCGCGATCGGATCGGTTCTCACAATCGGCGCGACGGCGATCCTGTACGCCCTTATTCCCCGCGCCTTGCCTTGGCTTTTCGGCCATGACTTCACGCCTGCTACGGCAGCCGCGCAGGTGCTCGTTCTGGGGTCAGGCGTGATGAGCATCCGCCGGCTCCTGGCGGAATCCGCAAGAGGGCTTGGTTTGCCAACGCTGGGATCGGTCGGTGAACTGGCATCGTGGATAATCTTCGTACCCGCCGCGCTTTTCGGCGCACGCGAGGGAATTGTCGGCGTCGCGTGGGCGTCCACGGCCGCCGCAGGCGGCAGTTTGTCGGTATTGCTTGCAAGCATTTTTTGGCTCCGCTGGCGTGAGTCTGAAGCTGGCCAAGCGAGCGAGGCCGTATGAGGCCGATAGAGGCGGGGCGCGCGCCTGAAGCGATCCGGACGATAGGCCTTACAATGTTGATGATCGGATTCCTTACCGTTACGCATACCGCATTTCGAGTTGGTGCGCTTCCCGTCTCCGACTTGTTCTTCTTTGCGGCTTCCGCGCTTGCCGCAATGAGCTACGCGATGACACCGTCGCAACCGATGGCCCCGCTTCCGACACTCCAAGTGCTCGGATTCCTGACCCTCGCATGTGGCGGTACCGTAGCATCGATTACCGCAGTAGATCCTCCAGAGTCTTTCGGCGTAGTGATTCGCATACTGTTCCTGGGGATAGTATGGCTGTGGACTGCCACCGCCCTCCTCCGTTCGCGGGCGGACGTCGAACGCGCAGTAAAGTTCTGGATATTATCTGGGGTCATTGGAGGAATGGCTGCGATCGCGCAGATTCTCGGATACCAAGTCCTTTCCAATACATATGTGTGGTGGGGGCGCGCCAGCGGACTGACAGAACATGTCAGCGACTTTGGCGGAGCCATGGGCGCGGTGTTCGTTCCGACACTCGCCATGCTTGTTTCACGCCGCCTTGTTAGCCCGGATGCCCTGATACCCGCGATCGGGTTTCTATTTGTGAGCGTCGGACTGATATTGTCGGGTTCACTGGGAGCGATGTTGGGAGCTGCTGCAGGAGCAACCGCATGGCTCGTACTGCGCCGTGGTTCAATGCGTATTGTGCTAAGAACTCTTTCACTCCTGATTTTCGCGCTGTTCGGCGTCGTGGCGCTCGCGAGTGCCATAGGTGCACGTACGCCGCTCCAGCGCGTTGATGCAGTGAGCGGTGCGTTTGGCGCAAAATACAATACGGTGTCAATCCGAGTCGAAACAAATCGAGAGGCGTGGAAGGTCATCAGCGAAAATCCAATCACGGGTCAAGGCTTGGACAAGATCAGCCAGAAGACCCGGACGGGTGCCGAAGTTCACAACACATTTCTTGCTGTATGGTATGAGACTGGACTGATCGGCCTCACGGGGTTGGTTGTCCTGCTAGTATGGGTAGGCATGGCAGCGTGGCGGGGCCTTAGGGAACCATCGGTTGAGGGCGAAGTCTCGTACGGGTCTGCACTGGCCGCGGGGGCGCTTGCTTACGGAACCTTCGGGATGACCCATCCCGCCTTGTATCAACGGTACGGCTGGGTTGCTATTGCGCTGTTAATGGCGTGGATACGCACTGGAGAATCAGATCATGTTATATCTTCGTCTGTCGCACTTAAGCGCGTGAGGTAAGTTCGTGATGTCTCCCCTGAAAGTAATAAATTTGGCGCTGGGTCACTGGCGAAAGCTAGTCGGCATTCCCGCAGCGGTCACCGTAGTTGCCGTTGCGCTGTGGTTTCTCGGAGGAGGTCCCGACTTCACCGCGACCAGCGTGGTTCAGCCCGAACTGGGGACTGGCGGCTCGATGTCGAATTACGCTGGTATCGCCGCACAGTTCGGCGTAGACGTCCCCACTGGCGAAAGCGGTGAATCACTTTCGTTTTACGCCCGACTTTTGAAGTCCCGAGAGGTCTTGGATTCGACGGTCATGACGACGTTCACCCATCCGGACGGCGACGGAGGTGAGGAGCGAGGAAACCTGATAGAGCTTCTGGGAGTAAAGGGTCGAGACGATCAGGAAATGCTGACGGACGCACGCAAATGGCTAGACGAGCAATCCAACGTTGACACCGATCTCGACGCTGGTGTGATAACGCTTATAACGACTGCGCCGGATGAGCAACTGGCGATGAGTATCAACCGACGGATGCTCGACCTTCTCAACAGCTTCAACCTCGAAAGGCGCCAGCGCCAGGGATCTTACCAAAGGCGCTTTCTTGAGGAGCGTAGGAGTCAAGCGGAGGATGCGCTGAATGCGGCCGAAAATGCATTAGAACAATTCATGATTCGCAATCGGACGGCAAACTCGCCATCGTTGATGGTGGAGCAGGCGCAGCTTCAACGCCGCATTGAATTGCGGCAGCAACTGTTCGTCTCCCTTTCACAAGCGTATGAGGATGCCCGGGTTCAGGAAGTTCGAAGCATACCCGTCGTTACCGTGCTTGATCCGCCGGAGGGATCCGCGGAGAAACGAGGAAGCCTGCTGATGCTCATTATCCTGACCGGCTTTGCCGCGCTTCTGCTCACGGCAGCGGCCATTATCGTGTCCGAGGCTATACGGAGGGACCGGCAGTTTCACCCTAACGAATACATGGAACTCCGCAGCCGGGTGAACCTACGCCGGTGAGCGTAGGTCTTGGTCTTTACCGCCGGACGTACAGCGCATCCATCTGCACGATACGGCCCTGTGCATCAGAAAGAAAATCGAGCGGAGCACAGAGCGAGAATCCTTGTTCCAACAGATATTGGTTGAGTACCGGAAATGACGGTTCTCCGGTATAAAGAGGCACGAATGACGTCTCGGTAAGAACCCAGGAGCAGCGGCTGAGAACGTGTTCAGCCCCCTTCAGCACTTCCAACTCATAGCCTTGAACATCAAGCTTCAATAGAATCGGCCCCGCAGGGCTGACGTCGGCGAAGT
>JBBREF010000184.1:0-6137 GCA_038203205.1 Gemmatimonadales bacterium
CGTCTTTGCAGCCGGGCTGTCGAGCCTCGTTGCCCCTTTGAAAGGAGAGGCACAACGGGTCAATACCATCGTGCCAACGACTCCTGACAAGGTGACGCTCACGGGCACAGTGAGGGACCCTGACGGGCGCGCCCTCGCCGCGGCGGAAGTGATCGTCGACTCGGAGAATCGTGCGGTGTCTAATTCGCGCGGTGAGTTCACAATCCCTGGACTTCCGGCCGGAATCATCGAGTTCACGGCGCGACGCATTGGGTACCAGCCGACGACGACGGCGATCGACATTCAACCGGGACTCACCGTCCACCTCGCGATCAAGCTTGTGCCTGCGGCAGTTCAGCTCGGCACCATGGTGATCGAAGGGAAGGCAGTCGATAAGGCACTCTGGCAAACCGGATTCTATCAGCGGCAGGACGCAGGGATGGGGCACTACTTCGACTCCGAATTCATGAAGCGACATCAGGCAAGCCTGGGTGCACTCATGGAGAATGTTGCGGCCGTCCGCGTCGATCGCGGCACCGGCGGGAGGGGCGGTCCGATCGCGACAGGGCCGCGACCGGATGGAAGCCGTTGCGCGCTCAATGTCTACGTGGATGGCAACATTATCCCCTGGGCGACAACGACGGGAATCGATGATGTGGTCAACCGGGACGACGTACTGGCGATCGAGGTGTATCCGCGAGCGTCAGAGATGCCGGCCAGAATTGCCGGCCGGGGTGGTGTCACGGGGCTCGGCAATGTGGGGACTGTCAGCCTTCAGGGCGCTGCGATTCAGCTCGGGTCAGGGTTCGCAGAATGTGGGGCAGTCCTCGTGTGGACCAAGCCACTGGAGGCGAGACGGCGGTAGCGGGAACCACGGGTAGTTACGTTGGTAAAAGGATGTTTCTACTATTTAGAAGGGTAGTGACGCGAAGCCAGGTCGGGCAGTCATTCCCTGTGAAGCCTCTACCCCAAGACTCCGATGAGACACAAATCACTTTTTCTGACCCCGTTAGTCGTCGTTCTCGCATGTGTGGAGGCGGCAGCGCCGTTCGAGCCGCCGGTCCTCCGCGTTACGGCCACAGTGACTGAAGACAACAAGTGCACTGTCAGCGCGATGGGAAAGACATATTCTTCGAGCGGCCAGATTCGCGGCGATGCTCCCGCGCAGTTCGTAGGAACAGTGGCCGATAAGAGTTATCACGGCTTCGGCTGTGTGGTGCACGCCGATGGTGTACCGGGCGACATCATTGTGTTGTTCTCCGGCAACAACTACGGCAAGCCACTCGCTCCGGGCACTTATCCGCTCAGTCTCGAGATCCTCGACGGCACGCGGCCGAATGTCGCTTCGGTGATTTTCGATTCACAGGATTACGGCCCGTTCAAGCTTCGCACAACTGACGGAGCGGCCGGCACGGTTACCGTGACCGAAACTCAGAACAGTGGGCGCAAGATCACAGTCGACGTGGACATGATTCAGGTGGGCGACCCGATCACCTGAGTTGGGGCTGGCGAAGCTCTGAGTTGTCCTCTCCCTCTGAGTCTCTGTGTGTTTGTCCCTGTGTCCTCCGTTTTTAAACTCTGCGTCCTCTTGTCAAACTGACCAGGTGCGGGCGGCCAGAAACTCGTCTGCCTGTTGAAGGTCCCGAGTGTCGGCCCCTTCATTGAACTGAGCGCGTATGGCGTGTACGAGCTCGTAGGCTTCCGCATCCCGACCGCGCTCCACCATCTGGCGCGCCAGAGGGACCGAAGCACGCAGCTCGAAAGATTTTGCATTCTGCTTTCGCGCCAGTTCCACAGCCGCGCGGAAGCACGCTTCTGGTGACAGTGTCGATCCGGAGCGAGTGTGATTGGAAGCGTCTATCTCGCCGGTCTTTGCGAGCGCGCGCGCGCTCTCTCCCATGATCCGGTAAAGCTCGACCTTCGATGCGACCTCGCCATGGCGCTCGGATAGTTCTAGTCCTTCACGAGCGGCATCGCGAGCCTCGAGATATGAGCCCTTGATGTTCAGCGCCTCAGCCAGCTGCCGCATCGCAAACGTGAGATTGAGCCCCGCATGCCGGCTTTTCTGGATTGCGATGCTCGCCTGGATTTCCCTGATGCCTTCGTCGACGTTGCCGCTGTGCGCGATTGCCCAGCCGTGAATCGCCATTGCCCAAACGCGTTCCTGTGCCACCCCATTCTCATCACAGATCTCGATGGCGCGCGCTGCGTGTTTAAGGGCCAGATCCACCTCGCGACGAAGCTGGTGGAGAATTCCCGCGAATACGTGAGACAATGCCTTGCTGCGCGGATCGGGACTCTCGAGCCCGAGCTTCAGGGCGGTATCTCTCGCCGACAGCGCAGAATCGGGAAGCCCAAGTACCCAGAGAGTTCGGGCGAGCTCGCTGTTGACGAAAACGCCCGGGTCCATGCGATACATCGCGTGATACTGCGGGCGCATCTCGCGCGAGTACAGTGTCACGGCGTGCTCGCAGTGCGTGCGCGCGGCTGTGATGTTGCCCGTGTACATCATCGTCATGCCGGTCGCGCAATGAGCGCCCACGAGCATCAGTGGATCGTTTGCCGTCTCCGCTGAGCGCAGGAAATGCTCGGACATCGTTCTCGCCTCCGGTATGTCTCCGGAGACGAGGTAATAAGCGAACAATCCCCAGATTACCGGAGCGAGCTGCGGCTGCTGTCCGAGTTCCTCTGCCAGCACCCGCGCCCGCGCCATGGCGACGAGCACATCGCTCGCGGCATATCCTTGCGTTGCTGCGAGGCTGGTCCCAAGAACGCTCTGAAGCGAAAGTTCGCGTGCCTGCCGCTCGGGACTTTCGTCGACCTTTGCCAGCTGTGCGAGGCCACGGCGTGCGAGAACTGCGGCTTCACCATTCGCAAAAACTTTCGCCGCGTTTCTCGCAGCGGCCGCAAAGAACTGACTTGCTCTGTCCGGATCGCGGGCCGACTCGAACAGGAACGCAAGCTCGGCGGCGAAAGCTCCAGGAACTCCCTTCTGAAATCTCAGGAGGGTCTCGCCGACGGCCTTGCTCAACTGCACGCGGCGGGAGACTGACAACGATGAGTACAGCACGTTCTGGTAGAGGACGTGCACGAACCTGTATCGCGTGGTGAGGGTTCCATCAGCGAACTCGTGTTCGTCGCGCCTGAACACCAGCGTGTAGATACGCTCGAGATCGACGAGTCGCTCTTCAACATCCGCCGGGTCGCGTCCCGTGGCAGCCGCCACGACTCCAGAATCAAAGTTATGACCCTGTACGGAAGCGGCAACCAGAAGCGCGTTATCATCTTCGCTGATCTGCCCGATCTTGCGCTGTACCATGCTGCGCATCGACTCGGGCAGGTCGCGCTCGAGATCGGGAAGCGTGCCGGTGATGTCCCATACTCCATTGCTCTCGCGGACTACTTCCTTCACCCTCAGGTATTCAGCCACGTCAGCGACAAACAGCGGATTGCCCTCTGTCCTCGAATGAATCAGCCGCGCGACTTCGGGAGGCAGCGCGCTACCGGGAAACTTGAGCGCCAGCACTGCCCGCACTTCGTTCTCGGTAAGAAATGCGAGCGGCAACTCTCGCGCGACGCCACGAGTCTGCAGGTCGAGCTTCAGAGCGAGGAAGGGATGCTGCGCCAGTTGGAGCTCGGACGGGCGGAACGTGATGATCGTTAAAAGCCGGCTCGATCCAAGGCGAGTCAGAACATACGCAAGCAAATCGACAGTTGACGCATCTGCCCAGTGGATGTCTTCAAGAAACAGTACCAGCGGCTTGTCATTGGATATCGCGCCAACGAAAGAAACGAGCTCTCTCTTGAGGCGCTCCTGCGATGCGGGAGCGCCTGACCCGCCGGGCCCCGTGTCGAACGGGGCGATCTGTTTCTGCCACGATGGGGCATTCAGCTCGAGCGCCGCTCTCATCGCCTGGCCGGGATCATCCCGCAGCAGGTCCTCGAGAGCGTCGAGAATCGGAAGGTACGCCTCAGCGCCGGCAAGTCTTTCCGAGCAGCGACCGCGAGCGACGACGTATGACGATGTTCTGCCGAGCTCCGACAGAAAATCTTCGACGAGTGTTGTCTTGCCGATTCCAGGCTCGCCGGACACGCAGACCATTGCCGCACGACCACCGGATGCAGCTGCGAATTCCTCCCGCAGCGCCGCTTTCTCCAGCTCCCGGCCAACTATTTCACCGCGAAATGCGTTCGGCACGGCACCCGTTGCCGGCGCGGCGGCTGGCTCTGCAATGCCGGCCAGCAACGTCGCGACTTCGATCGCCGTCGGGCGCAGTGCGGCATTCTTCGACAGCATGCGCATGATGACCGCGTCGAACTCCTTCGGCAGTCGCGGGTTCGTGCGCGACGGCGGCACTGAGTCTCGCAGGATGATCCCGCTGAGCACGGCCATGTCCGAGCTCGCGTCGAACGGGTGACGCCCGGTGGCAAGTTCATGCAGCACGATGCCGAGCGAGAACATGTCGCTTGCTGGCGTGATCTCGTCGGCAGTAGCCTGCTCCGGTGACATGTAACGCATCGTCCCCACTACCATACCCGGCCGCGTGAGCCGCGAATCATTCGCATGCTCGGCGCTTTCCGTGCTGGCGAGCTGCGCAATTCCAAAGTCCAGAACTTTGATGTACCCGTCATCACGCACCATGATGTTCTCGGGCTTTATGTCGCGGTGCACGATTCCGGCCTCGTGAGCAATACCGAGCGCACGTGCGGCCTGAGAACCGACATCGGCAACCGTACGCGCCGGCACGCCGTCGCGACCGAGCTGGCGCAGGGTTCGCCCGCGAACCAGCTCCATGGCAATAAAATGGTGCCCGTCGGCTTCGCCGATGGCGTAAATCGTGATGATGTTCGGGTGATTCAACGCCGAAGCCGCGCGTGCCTCCCGAACGAAACGCTCGAGTGCTTCAGCCTGAAACGTTGTCCGTTGAGGAAGTACCTTGAGGACCAGCTCTCTCTCGAGGAGCGGGTCTTTCGCCCGGTAAACTTCGCCCATGCCGCCCGCACTGATGCGCGAAACGATCTCGTAGCGGTCTACGCTGCTTCCGTCTGCCAGTGAATGCCGTTGCATATCGCTGGACAAACTTAGACCTGCAGGCCGGTCGGGGGGAGTCGCGCATCGCGCTGTGGAGGCCTAGCTTCCTCCCGGCAAGGACACTTTACCAGCAGCCCCAGGATATTGCCAAGACGAGTCTTAGCGGCATGGCGGCGCATCCCTGAATCGACGCGCGGGTACATCGTAGCAGTCGCTTCGGTCGCAGCCGCGACGGTTGCCGTATTCCTCCTGATAGACTTTCTCTCGCGCAGCATCTTCATCCTGTTCGTTGCTCCGGTTGCGATCGCGGCGTGGTACGCAGGACGCGGTCCTGCCCTTGCCGCGATAGCAGGCGGTCTGCTGGCTGGAGACCTCGTCTTTGTTGATTCGCGCTACTTGCTCGTGCCAACCGAGGCGCCGGATATAGTGGCGTTCGGCGTGTTCATTCTCGTCGGCTTCATCATCGTGCACCTCAACGGGCTGATTAGATCAGCGCGTGCCGATGCTCAACGCTTCGCGACTCAGATGGAGGAACAGGCACTCGAACTCGAGGTTCAGACCGCGGAGCTCGAGCAGCAGATGCACGAGGCCCAGGCGTTATCTGAAGAACTTGCAGAAGCTCACCGCTCACTCGAGGAGCGCGCCGGCGAGCAGCTGGCTGAGGCACAGGCACTTGCTCGACTCGGCAGCTGGGAGTGGGACATAGCGCGAAACCGGGTTACGTGGTCCGACGAAATGTACAGACTCTTTGGCCTCGAGCCGGGCTCGGTCGAGATCGACTTCGAGCGTTACCAGTTGCTGCTCCACCCCGATGATCGAGCTGTTGCCACCGAGGTAATTCAGCGCGCCATCGAACGAAACGAAGATTTCACTTTTGACCACCGGGTGATCAGACCCGATGGCGCGGAGCGCCTTTTTCATTCGCGCGGACGTGTGATAGCCGGTCCCGGTGGGATGCCGGTGAGGATGCTCGGTACCGGTCAGGACGTAACCGAAAGTCGTCGCGCGGAAACAGCGCTTCGCTCGGCAACTGAATACGCAGCGAGACAGGCAACCGCCGAGGCGGCTGCGCGTCACCTCAACCGTGTCTTCTCGCAGGCTCCGGTTGCAATAGCTGTGTTGCGTG
>JBBREF010000185.1:0-6128 GCA_038203205.1 Gemmatimonadales bacterium
AACGTGATCGGCTCCCGGAAGCGGGCGAGAATAGAGTCTCCTGCGCTAAGCAGATCGAGCTCCTGATCTCCTCCCTCGAGGATGACAGCGAACTCGTCGCCGCCCAAACGGGCCACGAAGTCGCCACCGCGAACACACTCCCTGATTCGTTTCCCGAACACGCCGAGCAGGTGATCGCCAGCTGCATGGCCTAGGGTATCGTTGATATGTTTGAAGTGATCGAGGTCAAGAAGCAGAAGGCCAACTTTCGTATCATCTTGCATCGCCCGGATGGTCGCGGCCTGAAGATGGGCTTCGAACCCGCGTCGGTTGGCCAGCCCGGTGAGGTCGTCGTGCTCGCTGGCCCACTTCAACTCGGCAGCAGCGCTGCGCTCTATCGTGATGTCGCGGGCGATTGAGAGAATCTTGCAGACCCCGCCGTCTTCGTCCAGCATTGGGCTGACCACTACGTCCCACCACTTCGGGGTGCCCAATGCAGTGGGGCAAAAAGCACTAAACCGCGCGGTTTTCCCTGCCTTTGCATCCTTGACAGCAGCCTCCACGGTCGCCCTACTTCCCAAAGGCCAAAAATCTACCCACACGGCACCGCGGACGGCCTCAAAGTTTTCAATCTCCATCGCGCACAAGCCTTGTGCATTCATCAGCTCCAGCTCGCCATCAAGGTTGATGATCTTGATGCAATCTGCACTCGCCTCAAGAATACTGCGGTAAAGAAGCTCGCTTTCTTTAAGCGCCTTCTCAGCCGATCTTCTAGCTGAGAAATCCTGTGCGATAGTGATGAAGCTGCCTTCCTGGCCATCGGAGGCTTCGACGAAGGTCGTGCTCACCTCGCACCAGATCACGCTGCCATCAGGCCGGACGTAGCGCTTTTGCGTATTTACAGATCCGCCCTTCTTTGCGCCCTCATATTGGGCGGCGTCGTTCCGATCCTGGTCTTCGGGATGAGTAAAATCCGCGACCTTCAGTGCCCGCAGTTCGTCTTCGGTGCGGCCGACGATTCCGCAATACCGCTCGTTCGCCATGATTAGCTCGCCTGAGGAACTACGATGCACAATCCCCACCAAAGCCTGGGCGAAGAGCGTTGAGAGATGTGCCTCACGCTCACGAAGCGCTCGTGTCGAAGCGTTTCTTTCGGTGTTATCCAGCCCAGCGCCCACCATGCGCACAGGCTTGCCGCTTTCGTCACGGATGAGGTAGCCGCGATCGAGAATATCAGCGTAGCTTCCGTCTTTCTTCCGAAACCGAAATTCAGCGACGAACCGGTCAATTTCGCCGGCGAAAACCTGATTAATCTTCGCTGAGACCTGGTCCAGATCGTCGGGGTGGACTCGGCTTCGCCACCAACCAAGACTTTGGCCAAACTCCTCTGAATCGTAACCTAGGCTATTCCCCACCGCAGCGCTGCGGCTGATCGTGTTGCGCACTAAATCCCAGTCCCAGATCACATCCTGGGTTGCCTGAGCGGCCAAGCGAAGCCGCTCGTCTGTATCAAGCAGCTCTTGCTTTGCGATCACCTGTTCGTGAATGTCTCCTACGAAGCCTTCTAAAAACAGCGGATCGCCTTCATCCGAGTAAACAGCGGCCCCGCGCTCCTGAACCCATCTCACCTCACCCGATGGACGGCAGATACGGTAGCGCAATTGAAACTGCGACCGATCGGCTATGGCTTGCGCTATTTGATCGCTCACCGCCTGACGATCTTCCGCTACTATCAGGCTTTCCCAAGTAACTTTATTGGAAAGGAAGTCTGCTGTTGGATAGCCAGTGAGTTCGCCAACGGCATCGCTGACAAAGCTTACTCTCCACGGTTCCTGGGTCTCGCAGCGGTAGGCAATTCCCGGCAAATTATTGACGATAGAGGTTAGCTGCCGCTCACTCTCTTCGCATGCCAAGTCAGCCAATTTCCGATCGGTCACATCAGAGACAGTCCCGGCAATGTATCTCGGGCTCATTCCCTCCGCCGGAAGCGGTCTTCCCAGAGCATGTAACCAGCGAATGCTCCCGTCGGAGTGAAGACCGCGGAAGGTCATGTCGTGGGGCTCGCCCGTATCTTGGCTATGTTGCAGGCTTCTCCGCAGCGCGAGTTGATCATCTTCATGCACGGGAAGGAGCGCGTCCGTAGTCAACGCGATCTTTTCAAGACCCAACAGGCTACTCGTGACGGCGTCCCAAGTGATCAAGCCTGTCTGCATATCGAGCTGCCATGTGCCCATGCCAGCACCCTCGAGCGCGGAACTGAGGAACTCGGCGGTCCAATTTGGCGTATGAGGACTGTCGGTGGCAGGATCGAAGTGGTGACCCCCAAAAGTCTCGCTGCTCGAAGCTACAGTCATGATTTCGCTCCTGAATGTAGCCGCACTATTCCCAGGTGGTTAAAATACTCCTCACAGATACCAGCTGAACGAACGAGGAACGGATGAGCTACAGGCTAACGTTTGCTCGCAGCGAGCGAAACTCTCGGCATCAACATAAAACGGCAGCTTCTAGTGGTAAAAATCTGGCAGATCGAACGCGCCCAGCCGGCAATGGAGCGGGGCTTCCGCCATTCCAGAAGGATTCTTCCGATTGGTTTTAACCACTAGCAATTCACCTCTCTCAAGATGTTGCCAACGGCATATTCGATGTCGGAAAAGCGGTAGGGCTTTGCTACTAACGCGAGGGCTCCCATAGCCTTGGCATCCTGAACTCCACCCGTGGCGATGACGAAGGGAACGCGCTCTGCCACCAGACTCGCGGCAACCGGGTCCGCTCGCTTTCCATGAAGATTAAGATCGAGAAATGCGCCGTCGAGGGATACGCGCTCGATGGCTTCAAGCGCCGCTTCCACACTGTTACAGACCACTGGAACGGTGTGACCCAATTCTCCGAGAATATCCTCCAAAAGCATCGACAACAGCGGCTCGTCCTCGACGATCAGCAAGCGCAGACTGGGCGAGCGGTGATTAGGTGCAGTGGTCAGTGGAACAATCCTTTTGTCGTAGGGCGACTAAGGCAACCTCTTCGCCGCTGAGTCGGTGCGACTGTCCATGCGATCAAGCTCCAGCAGCATTCCGTAATGCGCGAGACAGAGCCTCTACCGAGTAAGGCTTGCGGAGGAGATTAAACCCGTCGGCGCCCTCTTTCGCGATGATCTCGCTATAACCGCTTGTAAGCACGACCGGCAATCCAGGGTTCCGCTCACGGATGGTTTGAGCAAGCTCAAGGCCGGTTCCGCCAGCCATGATGACATCGCTGAAGACCACATCGTAGGCGAGGTCGTTTTCCTGAAGCTCCTCTAGAGCAGCCCCCGCGCTGTCCACGAGCTTAGAATGGTGTCCGAGATCATGCAGCGTTTCTGTGCAGAATTGACCAACCCGCTCGTCATCCTCGACGACGAGCACGCGAAGGGACTTGTCGCTCTTTTCGTGCTCCATCTCTTTACCACCATCTTTGGGCGATGACGGTGGAGCTACTCTCGGTAGGTAGATCGTAAAATGCGAGCCTTCTCCGACTAAACTTTCTACGTCCACGTTGCCGCCCGACTGCTGCACGAAGCCGTAAACCTGGCTAAGCCCTAATCCGGTGCCGCGACCCACCTCCTTGGTGGTAAAAAAGGGTTCAAAAATACGTTCGATATCTTCAGACGCGATCCCACTTCCCGTATCGGACACGGCGATAACAATGAACTCCCCTGATCGGGCGGGTTTGCTCCGAAGCGCTGGTATCGCACTTGTCTCAGCGACTCGAATGCCGATCTGCCCCTCGTCAGCCATAGCGTCACGAGCATTTACCATCAGGTTTATGAGCGCGGTTTCAAACTGGCTAACATCGACTTTGGCGAACAGCCGCCGCGGGATGTCCTCCATGTGCACGACGATGCGGGGACCAAGGAGCGGGCGCACAAGGTCGATGATCACGGGCATCTGCACGGCGAGGTCGATCAGTTCGGGCTTCAGGGGCTGGCGGCGGGCAAACGCCAAAAGCTGGTTCGTCAGGCGGGAAGCTCTCTCAACTGTCTCGGCAATGGCTTCGACGTAACGCCGCCTTCGCTCCTCAGGCAATTCTGGGCGACGCATCATGTCTGCGGCAGATTGAATGATGGTCAGCAAATTGTTGAAGTCGTGCGCTATGCCTCCTGTCAGTTGCCCAACCGCTTCCATCTTTTGTGATTGGCGCAGATGTTCCTCAAGCTCCCGGCGTGCGGTAATATCTCGCCCAGCTGCATAGAAACCGTCAGCTTCGGCCACACAGGTCCAGCTATACCAACGGTAAGTGGCATCTGACGCTCGGACACGGATGTCTATGTCGCTGATCGGTTCTCCGTCTTGAAGCGTAGCGAAGGCCTCTCGAGCAATTTCAAGATCATCGGGGTGCACGAGCGCATCGAAAGCTGTCCCAATCAACGACGAGGTATCGTAGCCAAGTTCCGTGTGCCATGCTGGGTTCACCTTGCGATAGCAGCCATCAGGCCCGCTAACGACAAAGAGATCGCGCGTTACTGACCAAACCCGCTCACGCTCGGCCACCTCAGCAGAGACACGCTCCTCAAGCGCCTGATTGAGTTCGCGCAGCGCGTTCTCGGTTTCGACCCGCCGAGTTATATCGATCTGGAGCCCATCCCAAATAATGGAGCCGTCCTCTTGCTCACGGGGGGCCGAAATGAAGTGGCACCAGATCAAGCTGCCATCCGCCTTCCGAAAGCGAGCCTGCATGTCGAAAGGGACTTTGTCCCGAATTGCTGTGCCTTCGACCTCCGCGAACGCCGCTCGATCATCAGGATGGACTGCTTCGTAGATGTTCAGGAGATTATCCAGGGTGGCTTCAACTGAATATCCCGTCATTCGTTCGAAGCTCTGCGAGATGTATAGGAGCTTCCTCTCCGACGCATCTGCGTTGGTCCAAATCTGGTAAACTGCGCCTCCCGGCAGGTTATCGGTGAGAGCGCGCAGGCGCGCTTCGTTCTCGCGGAGCTCTCGTTCTGCCCGATCCCGCTCCGTCTCGTCGCGCACTGTTAGCACAGCTGAAATTTGGTGCCCATTTTCACCTAACAGGGGCCGCGCCGTGCCGACCGCCAGAGCCTCGCTCCCATTGGGGCGACGGATGCGCCAACGTGCGTTGTCCACCGTCTCTCCGCCGACCGCGCGCGCAAGCGGAAGGTCGTGCGGCGGATAGGGGGAGCCATCTTCTCGCAGCAGACGGTAGGTGTCGCTGTAATCGGAGGGAGCTACTCCCAGCTGGCGCACACCGTGCAGATCAGCAGCAGCTTCATTCACGAAAGTCAGTTTGCCCTCGGTATCGGCTATAATAACGCCTTCAGCGAGTTGTGAAAGAATAGCCTCCCTCTCACTCGCGAGCATTTCCGCTGTTTCTCCCGCTTGCCGCAGCGCAGTTTCCGCGTCCCGCCGTTCGCTGATGTCGCGCATGAATCCGACAAAGGCCGCACCGCTCCCTTCAGGTGCCTCGGTAATGGAAAGCTCGATCGGAAATTCGCGACCAGACTTATCGTGCGCCGAGATTTCGATACGGCGATTGACCACATGCGCCTCGCCAGTTTGTTGGTAGCGGCGCATTCCGAGTGCGTGCGCCCGCTGGTGCTCAGTCGGGACGATCAGATCGTTCAAATTTCGCCCCAATGCCTCGTTCCGGGGCCATCCAAAAGTCTGCACAGCCGCGTCATTCCAACCGACCACGTCGCCCGCTGCATCGATGGCGACCGCTGCGTCAAGAACCGTGCTCAGCAAAAGGCGCAGCGTTTGCGAGTCTATGTCACTGGAATGTTTCACCAAGCCGCCATATTGCAACACCGGACGCGGGTCGACCTAAAAGCGGGTCATTGTTCGAGGAGAGCGGAAACTGTGCGATCGCGGCAGGCGGCTCTGAATCGTGCCGTAAGCATTTTTGCTAGCCTTGTTGAGGAAAACTGTCGCCTTATCAGACTCGCTAAGCTGATCGGTTCAAGGTCCGCTTTCTCGGCTTGACCTTCTGAAAGGCGACCGGAAGCTAACCACCCCAAATTCAGGCCTTCACGTGTCGCAAAGCATTGCCCGATACCGGACCCTCAGGTCTCAGCACCATCCCGATGCGTGATCGCGGCTTCGGGCGGAGCGCGAGCCCCAGCGGAGCCCGGCGCCAATCGGGATCCGGGTCAG
>JBBREF010000186.1:0-5908 GCA_038203205.1 Gemmatimonadales bacterium
ATCCGCGACTTGCGCTGACGACACTCGCGGTGGTTCCCATCGTCATCGGCGCTGCGCTTTTTTTCGGCAAACAACTCAGGCGTGCAAGCACGGGTGTACAGGATCGAATCGCCGAAGCGACCGGTAGCGCCGAAGAGGCATTCTCGCAGATCCGGACAGTGCAGAGCTTTACCCGCGAAGCTGAGGAAACCCGTCGCTACACCGGCCACATGGCGCACGTCATCGCTGCCGCGACCGATCGATCGCGAATTCGCGCGACGTTTTTCGGTATCCTTACCTTCTGCGCATTTGGTGGCGTCGTCGCGGTATTGTGGCAGGGTGGCAGACTCGTGCTCGAGGGTACACTCACCGCTGGCGCGCTGGTTTCATTCCTTCTCTATGCCCTCTATGTCGCGGGCGCGGTCGGATCCCTCGGCTCGCTCTTCGGTGTCTACCAGGAGGCTGTCGGCGCCGCACGCCGGACGTTCGACCTGCTCGAAACACGGCCGACGATCGCAAGTCGGGCTAATCCCGTTCTTCTCGAGAAACCTGTCCGCGGAGCGGTAACGCTCGACGGCGTTTCGTTCGCATATGGGCCGACGCTGCCAGAGGTGCTGACAGATGTTTCACTACACATTGCATCGGGCGAGGTCGTCGCGCTCGTAGGGCCAAGCGGCGCAGGAAAGACGACGATAGCGTCGCTCATCCCGAGATTCTGGGACGTCACCCGCGGCCGGATCAAGATCGATGGGTACGACGTGCGCGCACTCGCGCTCGAGGACCTGCGCTCAGCGATCGGAATAGTTCCGCAGGAGCCCGCACTTTTCAGCGGGACCGTGCGCGAGAACATCGCTTACGCAGTGAAGGAAGACGGTCGGGTTCCTTCCGAAGACGAGATAAGAAGGGCAGCGCAGGCAGCACACGCGATCGAGTTCATTGACCGCCTCGTCGAGGGGTTCGATACGATGGTCGGCGAGCGAGGGGTAAAACTTTCGGGCGGACAGAGGCAGCGGCTGGCTATTGCGCGTGTTTTCCTAAAGGATCCGGCGATCGTGATTCTCGACGAAGCGACGTCGAGCCTCGACACTGAAAGCGAGCGGCTCGTAGAGGAGGCAATGCAGGAACTGCTGCGAAACCGGACGACACTCATCATCGCCCACCGCCTCAGCACTGTACTAAGGGCTGACCGCGTAGTAGTGCTCGATCGAGGACGCGTTGTCGAGCAAGGGCCTCATGCGCAGCTGCTCGCCGAAGAAGGAGTCTACGCTCGCCTCTATCGTGGCCAGTTCCGCGGAAACGCCTTTCTTGCGACTGCCGAGTAGTCAAGAGCCCCGGTCGATACCTGCGGGCATGGATGTAGCGGGAGTGCGAAGGCCTGATCGCGGGCACGGAGGCCGATCGGTTCCGGCAATCTCACTCAACCGTAACAACCATGAACAAGACAATCACCGCTCTAGCCCTCATCGCACTAGGTGCGACCTCAGCTGCTGCTCAAACGTCCGGCCCGGACCCGCTCGAGCTTGGCGTAGATGCCGGGATCACCATCGGCCTCGGCGACAATGCTCGCACCAACATCAACCTGCCGGTCAGTTCTGCGCGAATCGGATTTCCGATCGGAACGCGCACCTCGCTAGAGCCAAAGCTCAGGATCAACGTCACAACCGGCGATGGCGACACGTTTACCAGCTATCGTGCTGAGCTTGGTCTCCTGTATCATCTCGGTAGCGGGCGGTATCCGGGCGCATACCACCGTGCGGGCATGTACGTGAGGCCGTTCCTTGGCGTTACCGGTTATGCGAACGGAGACAGTGATTCGAACGGTCTGCTCGGATTTGGGTTTGGCTTGAAGCAACCGTTGGTCAGCCGGCTTTCGAGCAGGTTCGAGGCTAACCTTGGGCATTACTTCGGGGATGGTGATACGACAGAGCTCGGACTGCTGGCAGGGCTCTCGTTTTTCACACGATGAGCGTGTAATACTGCAAACCCAGGGGGAAGGGGATTTAGCGGATAACCGCGGATTGGGCGGATAAACTACGCAAAGTTCAACAATTCAAGTCAGGAAAGAGCTGATTGTGAGCGGGTGAAAAACAAAATGAAAAAAGTCTGGCGGCCGGAGCGAGCCGAAATCCCCGCAACCCTCTCGCCCCGTTCGCGATGCAATCCGCTGGATCCGCGGTGATCCGCCAAATCCGCTACCCTCTGGGTTTCCGCCCTTCCAGCAGTCATCCATCAGCTCAGGTCGAAGGGGGCGGACTCCCGGCAGTGGTGTCAACGGCAGGAGTGACCTGAGGTGACCCGAGCTTCAGCGCGAGACTCGCCGGTGAACCCGCGACAATTGTCACGCTTTGCTCGGACACGCCAAGCTGCGGATGCCATGCCTTCACCCGATAGGTGCCCGGGGGGATGTTATCGATCGCAAACGTCCCGGCCCGCTCGGTAACCGCGAAATACGGGTGATCGAATACCAGTATCCACGCTTTCGCCCACGAATGAAGCTTGCAGCTAACCTCCAGCTGCGCGGGCTTTGTCAGCAGCCTGTCGAAGGGCACGACCTCACCATTGTCGTTGAACGGGGCAATCCCTTCCAGCTCACCCGTTCCAACGTTCACAATGTGATTCTCGTGCATCGCCGCATCGCCGCTTCGGACGTTGAGGGTCGCAGGCGCGAACACGGCCTGCACTCCTGGGGTCAACAGGCACTCTTCGTTCGCCAGGTCAAACCGGCGTTCGATTGGGAGCGGCTTTCCGGTCCGAATATCACTGATCCAGACAGCAACGCCGCCGATCCGCGTACCTGTCCTTTGCACGGAGCGCGCTGTGACGGTCGCGCCACACCCGGGAAGGTCTGACGGTATGTTGACCACCGAATCAGGCGGGATTGTCCCCTCGAAATCGATAGTTCCAGTGAGCCGGGTGCCATTGACGACACTGACAGCCTGATACGGCGTCGCCGGCGTCTCGACTACACTCGGCCTGGGCGCGACACTGCCTGCTTTCCTGGCGGCGGGCTGCGCCGCATCAGCTTTTTTGTCGGTGGAGCAGCCCCCGAGCCCAAGGCCGGAAAGCAAAACCACAACTGACAACCATTGTTTCATTCGTAAATTCGCTTGCATCGATTTCGCTACTGGGGGCAACGGCCGTGCCACTGGTTGGCAGCCGGGACGGGACATCGTTGCACAAGGAGCACAGCCAACGCTACTGCGCCTCGTACACCGCGCGTCCGCCGAGCCATGTTGATCGTACACGCGTCGCAAGTATCTGTTCTGCTGGGACAGTCATGATGTCACGGTCGAGAATGACGAAGTCCGCATACTTGCCTGGCGAGATCGACCCCATTGAATTTTCCTGAAAAGCGGCGTACGCGGGCCAGATCGTGATTGACTTGAGAGCCTCACCGCGAGTCATTACCTGATCGGGATACCACCCCCCGGCCGGCCAGTTCGTAGCATCCTGGCGCGACACGGACGCATGAAATGAAATCAGGGGATTTACTTCTTCGACAGGAAAGTCGCTGCCGTTGGGAATGATGACCCCACTGTTCAGGAGCGACCGCCAGGCGTACGCGCCCTTGATTCGCTGGGGTCCCACACGCACCTCCGCCCAGCGCATGTCACTTGTCTGATGGCTGGCCTGCATCGACGGTATTACGCCGAGTTTCGCGAATCGGGAAATGTCATCGGGCGAGATCACCTGCGAATGTTCGATCCTGAAGCGATGGTCAGCGGTTGGGACAGCTTTCAATGCAGCATCGAAGGCATCGAGGACGATCCTGTTCCCGCGATCCCCGATCGCATGCACGCCGAGCTGGAATCCGCTTCGAAGCGCTGCAGTCGCAACACGCTGGATGTGCGCCGGCGCGGAGACGAGCAACCCGGTATTTCCCGGCGCATCCGAATAAGGCGCAAGGAGCGCGGCTCCACGTGAGCCAAGAGCACCGTCTGAATAAAGCTTGATGCTGCGAACCCAGATCCTTCCGTCGTACAGTGCGCTCTGGGCACCACGTTTCATGTAGTGCGCGATGTCGGCGCTGTCGTCAGAGATCAGGACGTAGTTACGCAGGTTGTACTTCCCGTCGCGTGCGAGGCTTTCGTAGATGTCGATAGTCGTGCGACTCGCGCCGGCATCATGAATACCGACCAGGCCCCATTTGTTGGCTTCATTGATGGCGGAAGTAATCGCTTCACGCGTCTGCTCCGGCGTGATAGCGGGAATAGCGCGGGCCAGGAGAGACTCGGCGTTATCGACGAAGACTCCCGTTGGCGACCTGTCCGGTGCGCGGACGATCAGGCCACCGGAAGGATCTGTTGTCGCCGCGGTGATCCCGGCCTGGCGCATCGCCATCGCATTGCCGAGCATCGCATGCCCGTCGATACGTGTTAGCGCCACCGGATTATTGGGGAGTGCCCGCGAGAGCGCCTCGTGAGTCGGGAACTCCTTTGTCGTCCAGAGGTTCTGGTCCCAACCGCGGCCGACTATCCATTCACCGGGCTTCATTCCGCGCGCGCGCTCAACGACTCGCGCGATCACTTCGTCGTAACTCTTCGACCCGGCTAGCTGGACATTCCTGAGCGATGTGCCGAGGCCGAGGAGATGCGCGTGAGCGTCAACCATCCCGGGAATGATCGTCGCCTGATTAGCATCGATGACACGAGTTGAGGGGCCTGCCAGGGCCCGCACTTCCGTGTCCGAACCCGCAAACAGGATGCGACCGTCCTTGACTGCGAAGGCGGACACAATCGGGCGGCCATCGTCGACAGTGTAGACTTTGCCGTTTACGACTATGAGGTCAGCAGTGCGAGATGACTGGGCCATCACTGGCTGGGTTACCAGCACCGCGGCAAGAACGAAAAATATTTTCATCTGGGGATTTTGCATTGATGCGCGTAGAAGTGCCACCTTCCGGCGCAACTTGATCTTGTATTGCTTCAGACCGGGCAGCGAATCAGGATTGAGACGAGATGACATCATCACGATAGGCATGCTTAGCAAAACACTCCTCTTGATTGCGGTCGCGGCTACGGCTTGCACCAGGGCCGGCGCGCCAAAGCCGTCGCGCGACATGCGCTGGTACGTTCCGGTTGCGCAAATCCCGACCGAGACGACGAGGCGGGTTGCACCGGGTGAGCAGCTCGCTTCGCTGGGGCCGCTGGTGGCGATTGACAGTGCGTCGCTCAGACCCGTGGTCGTACGCAGGGGTGGAAGCGGGTACGCCGAGCATCGGGTCAACGATTCGTCGTTGTTGGCGATGCACCTGGTGCGACCCTCGACAGTCACCACGTACCAGGGGGGACGGTACCATCAGGAATCAATTCGCGCGCTTGTCAACGACACTGCGGTCATGGCGAGTACCGCGCTTGCGATTGTTCAATCGTTACCGAGCGACTTTGTAATTCTCGACTTTCTGGGGGCAACACCGAACGACCTCCCGGGCATGGTGGAAATGGTGCGCGCAATCAGCAGAGCTGCGCGACCCAGGGCGAGGGGGCCGGTGGTGATGGTCGTGCCACCGGGCGATACCGTTTCATACCCAACTTCAATTCTCGCGCGGGTCGCCGACATCCTGATGATCCGCCTGCACGGCGAGCACCGGCCTGGAACCCCAGCGGGCCCACCCAACACTCCTGAATTCATCGCACGTGAGATAGGCCTTCGCACGCGCGCGATCGGCGCTACACGTCTCGGTGTGGAACTGCCTTTGTACGGGTATCGCTGGAACGCAGATGGGAGCGCGCTTCCAATTACCTACGTAGATGCGCAGGTACTCGTCCGTGCCGAATCCGGGGCTTTTACGCGCGATCCCACGAGTCAGTTCCTCACTGCACGCGGCCGCGATGGCTGGACCGTATGGATACCTGACGCGCGAACGGTACAGTCGATGATAACGGCTGCGAAGCGTCGCGGAATATCCCTCTTCGCCCTGGCGGGGCCG
>JBBREF010000187.1:0-5899 GCA_038203205.1 Gemmatimonadales bacterium
TGGAGCCTGGTGCTTGGAGGGGCGGCTTACTCAGTTGCCTGGATGGTCGCACCAATCGAGCACGCGAATGCAATCGCGGGCGGTCTGCTTTGTTTCGCCGTGATGATCATCATCGTGCGAATCGCTCTGGGGATGATGCGCGAATCACACGGGTGACGATGATTTGAGCGAAGAAGGCCGAGGAGCTGGTGTCACGTCGCCGGCACATAATGGAATGGGTCGTGCATCCGGGAACACAGAAATGGGTTGACACAAAGCAGAATCACGACGGAGTAGCAATGACGGGTTTCACCCTGGTTCCGAAAAAACGTTCTGCGATTTCCATGACTTCGGTATTTATTGCCGTCGCTCTTATAACTGCATGCGGGCGTGAGGCCGCTCTTCCAATTTCCGCCGGATTCGGCCCCGCACCGACGCTTCCACCGCCGCAGCGTTCTCTGATCCCGACTGTGAACGTAGTCGATGCGATTCACTGGTCGGCAGGGCAGAAGCCAACGCCGGCCAGCGGATTGTCCGTAGCAGCCTTCGCGTCTGGCCTCGAGCATCCACGCTGGCTCTATGTCCTCCCTAACGGTGACGTGCTCGTCTCCGAAACCAATGCCCCAAAAAGGCCGGACGACGCAACGGGCATCAAGGGATGGTTTTTCAAACACTTTCAGAAAAAAGCCGGAGGTGCCGTTCCGAGTCCGAACAGGATAACTCTCCTCAGGGACACGAACGGCGACGGAATCGCCGACAGGCAATTTGTTTTCCTCTCTGGTCTCAACTCGCCGTTCGGAATCACGCTCGTGGATTCGACTTTGATCGTCGCCAACACTGATGCGCTGGTCAAATTTCCCTACAGCCCGGGCGACACGATCATCGCTTCTCCCGGGACCACACTCGCCGCTCTTCCTGCGGGAACCATCAATCACCACTGGACCAAGAGCGTCATCGCATCTCCAGATGGTTCGAAGTTGTACGTCGGAGTCGGCTCGAACAGCAATGTTGCCGAGAACGGCATTGCAGCCGAGGCTGGTCGTGCGTCGGTCTGGGAAGTCGATACGCGGACAGGTGCGCACAGGGAGTATGCATCCGGCCTGCGTAACCCGGTTGGTCTCGCATGGGAGCCGACGACAGGTGCACTGTGGGTTTCTGTCAACGAGCGCGATGAGCTTGGCGGCGATCTTGTGCCTGATTACATGACCGGGGTTCGAGAAGGTGCGTTTTATGGATGGCCATACAGCTATTTTGGTCAGCACGTCGATGAGCGGGTGAAGCCGCAGAGGCCCGAGCTCGTCGCGAAAGCGATAGTGCCCGACTACGCTCTCGGAAACCACACAGCGTCGCTGGGCCTGGCCTCTTCGACCGGAAACCGTCTGTCACCAGCGTTTGCTGATGGGATGTTCGTGGGCCAGCACGGGTCGTGGAATAGAAAACCGCGAAGTGGCTACAAAGTCATCTTCGTGCCATTCACCTTGGGACGCCCGTCGGGACCGCCGCTCGACGTGCTGAGCGGATTCGTCACGAGCGACGGAAAGGCCATGGGGCGACCGGTCGGCGTTGCAGTCGATCGGCTCGGGGGATTACTGGTGGCGGATGACGTTGGCAACACCGTGTGGCGCGTGAGCGCCTCGCCACCGACGCGCTGATCCAGCGCTGCTCTCGCGATGAAGCTCCTGTAACAAAAACGCCTTTACGCGGTTGAGTCGTTTCTTTTCCCCAGAAACAGCGAGTAGCCGGCGGCGAACACTATTCCATAAAGCAGGTGTGGTCCAGATGCTCTGATTGCGGAGAAGGGCGAGCATCATCATGGCCATGGCCATCACGGTTCCAGCCATCAAGCCGGCACCGGCTCCCGCCAGGTACCTGCGACGTGATCGCGACGAATGCGGTTCGCCATGGGCGTTGAGCATTTCGTTTTCGACGTGGTCTGCCATTTGTCCTCAACACGGCTTGGCCTATGCAATGTAAGCTGCTCTGCTTCGCATGGCAGTCGCCGTGACGGCTGGCGTTGCGCACTAACATCAGGGGACACATCATGAACGCAGGAAAGGCATTTATCGCAGGAGTTGCAGGCGGCGCTTCAATGTCGGTGCTGACCGGGCTGGCCCGAATGATGGGCATGCCTGCGAACATCGAAATGATGCTCGGTACCATGGTCGCCGATCCCGGCACCACGGCCTGGATAATCGGGTTTGTAATGCACCTGATGCTTTCAGGTCTCATCGCGTTGATCTATGCGTGGGGGTTCGAGCATGTTACACACAAGGCCGGATGGGCGGTGGGAGCTGGCTTCGGACTGATTCACGCGGTGATTGCCGGAATGGTGATGGGCATGATTCCGTTGATGCATCCGCGTATGCCAGACCCGGTGGTGCCACCAGGCTTCTTCATGTCGAACCTGGGAACTGTCGGTCCGATTGCGGTCTTCATGCTTCACCTGGTGTACGGCGCCATTGTCGGCGCGATGTACGGGCCGGCTCGGCAGCACGCCCGGGACTATCAGCCGTCCGTTCGTTAGGCCAGACCCTTCCGCGGCACCAGGCGAAGGCAATCCAGGCGCCGCGTGACGATTGCGTTGAAATGCGTCCGAAAGTGTATCGATCATGCAGCCAGTCGCGGATACAGCTTCTGAATCCCTGACCATCGTCACGGCATTCTTCGACTTGCTACGTCGCGAAGGGAATTCCCACTCGAGCGTAGTGGCACGGCGCTCGTCGGCATTCTACATGTCGGCCGCACATCGCCTGGGTGGATTTTGGAATTCAGGCAATCCTTTTTGCGATCTATAGCAGCCGCGAAGGCCACTTCGCGCCAATTCACCCAGGCAATGGGAGGCATTTGCTCCAGATGATTGAAGGACGCGGTAAAGCAACTTTCCCACTCACCGGACCGCAGAAGGTATGCCTCTGCATGATGGTCAGGAATGAAAGCCGCGTCATCCGGCGTGCGCTCGACTCCATTGCGAGCGAGATCGACGGCTGGTCAATCACTGACACGGGATCGACCGACGGCACGCAGGACATCATCCGCGAGTACTTCGAGGCGCGCGGCATCCCCGGGGTGCTTCACCAGTCGACGTTCGTTGACTTCGGCGCATCGCGGACCGAGACGATCGAGAACGCGCAGGCGCTCGCTCTCGCCAACGACATGTCATACCTGATCCTTCTGGATGGAGACGAGGTCTACGAGATCCGCGATCCCGACTGGAAGCGGAGCCTCGATGGATCGCCGTATCTCATTCTCTACGATGACGCGCTGTCGTACCGGGCGCTCTATCTCGTGCCGGCAGCGGTGGGCTGGCAGTTCATCGGAAGAACGCACGAGTACCTCGAGGCAACTGAACCGGCTCCCGCGAAGAGGCAATTCGACAGCATAGTACTACACGACCACGGCGACGGCGGGAGCAAGAGCGACAAGTTTACGCGAGACGTCCGACTGCTCGAGCTCACCCTCTCCGAGAATGAGGCGGATGAGCGCGCATGGTTTTACCTCGCCGAGAGTCTCCTCAACGGCAACATCGACGTTGAACGCGCGCTGCGGGCATACACGAGGCGTTCGACCATGGGAGGGTTCGAAGAGGAATCCTGGTACGCGGCGTACCGTCGCGGACATTGCATTGAAAGGCTCGGTAACGCCTCAGTCGACCCGTGGCCGGCCATAGTTGCCTACCTGCAAGCGTGGGAGCGGAGACCGTGGCGCGCCGAGCCGCTCACTGAAATCGTTCGCCTCTCTGCAGAACGCGGCCTTTTTCTACTCGGCACCGCGATCGGTGAGTACGCGTTGCAGCATGTAATTCAACGGAGCGAAAGAAAGGCTGACATTCTCTTCGTCAGCCGGCCGATGCACGGCTATCAGCTCCTTGACTGGTTGTCGCTGTGCGCCTACCGAGCCGGATATCCCGGTCGAGCCCTGGCACTGGCGTCGATGGCGCTCGCGGCTGGCCCGGGTGAAGCCGATGCAAGCCGCATCCGGCGGAACATGAAATACTTCGAGCTACCCGGTCAACCGCCGCTGCCATCGGTCACGGAACTGGTGGATGGAGCAAGCCGCGCACGTGAGGAAGGGCTCAACGTCTCGTCAATGATCCTCGTGGATGCCGCCGATCAGGTCCTCTCCGGCGAGGGCTCTGAATCCACCTGGGAGCTCGAGCTGAATCGGTCTATTTCAGCGTGGTATGTAAAGGACCGCAGGGATGAAGCCATTGAGAGTACGAACAGGTTGGTCGCAACTCGGGATGTTCCGGACAAGGCACGATACATCGCTATGGGTAACCGCTTCTTCACCGTCGCGCCGCTGTCCCCCGATATTTTTCACTCCTGTCCACTCTCGTTCGAACAGGGCGCCATACCGGACGGCTACGTCGCCATGAATCCAAGCGTCGCCCTGATTGGCGGACGGTTGATGATCGTGATCAGGGCGATCAACTACTTCATTCGGGATGATGGCTCGTATCAGTATGACGGATTTGTAGATACGAGAAATCTCATAGGCATCCTGTCGCGCGACGGACGTGTTGAAAGACTCCGGGAAATTGCGACCCCGGAAGAGTTCGCGCGGAGGAAGGCGCGCATACGCGGATTCGAGGGCTGCCGGATCATCACCGTGACTGCGAACGGGGCGGAGACAGTGCTGCTCCTGGCGAATCACGCTGACGCCGCTGATTCGGATCGCCGTGCAATGTTTGCGTTGACGGTCGAAGACGCTTCAGGTGATGATCCTCGAATATCCGCAACGAGGCAGTTGCACGGGCGGAGTGACCATCTGCATCAGAAGAACTGGATGCCCGTCAGTCAGGAAGGTTCCCTGCGTCTGGTGTACTCCTGTGATCCGACTGTCATCCTCGCGCCAGACCTTGCGACAGGCTACTGCAGGACCGTATCGGAAGCCGTTCCGCCTTTCTGGTGCGGTGACGTTCGCGGCGGATCTCAGCTTGCGCCGGTCATCGACGCAAGCGGAACCAAGCTGTTCATCGCGATCGTCCACGGAGTTTTGAGAGAGCACCCCCGCCGCAGTTACTACCACGCATTTACCCTCTTCGACCTGGATCTTCGACTCATCGCCATGTCGTCACCGTTCGTGCTGCGCGAAAGGCAGGTGGAGTTTGCGGCCGGGTGTGTCGTGTGCGGCGACGAGCTGATGATAACCTGGGGAGAGAACGACGCTCGTGCATGGATGGGGCGAATCGCAGTGGCCGATGCGCTGAAGCTTTGCCAGTACGATCCATCAGGTCGATCACCTGGCTTTACGACGCCGCGCTCTCCGATCTCGTCCATGTAAACGGCGAGTCCGCGGAGCTCGATCTCACCGCACCGGCCTTGCCGGGAAAATCCCGAGAGCGATTTCCCTCTAGCTCGTCGAGACGATTCAGCATCCGGCCGTTCTGGCGAAGGAGATAAAACATCACCCAGAATTGTGCGCCGACACCGATGATGAGCGTTGTCGACGCAATCGCCACCAGCGCCACGGTACTGCTGACGGGGCGATCCAGCCCGGCTCGCCAGATGACGAGGGCGCACAACGCCATCAGAATGGTGTTTCTCGCGATGGAACCAGGCCCAACGCTTCCGGCGCTGATTTGACCGAAGCAATTGCAGTCGGCGCGGCGCCCGCGAGCAAGTGCGAATCCGACGAGGATCGTGAAAACGGACAGCAGAATGAGAGCCGCGTAAGCTCCAGCTACCGCGGTCGATGCCGTCAACAGCGCCAGGCCGGCGACTATCTCTGAGATTGAAACGATGACCGAACCCGGTCGTGCAAGCGTCGGCGGAACGCCGAATTCCACTATGGCCTTCTCATCGGATGTCAGCGTCGCAAGTTTCGCGACGCCAGCAACGAGAAAAAGTGCGGCAAGGAGAAGCCGACTAGCGAGCGCGGCACCGTCGACACCTTCAGCCAGCAACTGTCAGTCTCAACG
>JBBREF010000188.1:0-5858 GCA_038203205.1 Gemmatimonadales bacterium
GTCCTGCGGATTGCGGACTGCGGACTGAGCTGAATGCGGACTGCGGACGTCCAGCGGAGTGCGGCCGGACTGCGGATTGCGGACAGAAGAAGAAATTCAAAAAAAGGGGCTGCAAACCGCGCGCAGCGTACCGCATAAAGTACCACACCGAGCAGTTTAGTCCTCGTTCCGCAGTCCGCAATACGTCCGCAGTCCGCCATCAGCTCAGTCCTCGTTCCGCAGTCCGAAATCCGTCCGCAGTCCGCAATGCCCCTTGACGCGGTGCCCGCTCCCCGAAGAGTGCTTCATGTCATCAGCGTTCTCAGCGTGGGTGGTGTCGAGACCTGGCTCCTCGCGCTCCTTCGGCATATGCGGATGCTCCAAAGCCAGGGAATCGAAACAGAACATTTCGACATCCTCCTGACCGGGGGAAAACGCCATCAGCTCGATGACGAAGCGGAATCTCTTGGTGCGACTCTCCATTACATCCCGTTCAGTCGCCGGACAGCGCGCGAGTTTTCCGGGGAATTCAGGCAGCTCCTCATCGAGCGACGGTATGCGGCCATTCACGATCATCAGGATTACGCGGCCGGATGGCACTTCATTGCGGGGCGTGGCTTGCTCCCGCCGGTGAGAATCGCTCACGTGCACAACACTCTCTCAAGGCTCGAGGCGACACGGAGCACGCCGATCAGGAAAGCACTCTTTCGCATCCCGCGATACGGAGTGAAGCGTTACGCAACTCACATCCTTGGCACCTCGCGGCAGATCCTCACGCAGTACGGGTTCAATGACGCCGAATTTCCCTCGAAAGTCATTCGCCCGCTGCACTGCGGGTTCGACACCGCGCCGTTCCTCCAGTCGCACGACGAAGCAAACGCGTCGGTATGCGCGGAGCTGGGCTGGGAGGCCGGGTCACCGATTGCGCTGTTCGTCGGAAGACTCGATGGTACCGATGCAACCAAGCCGGGCTGGAATCAGAAGAATCCGGCGTTTGCACTTCACGCCGCGCGGACTATGCTTGTACGCGATACCGACGCGAAATTCGTAATGGTCGGCGGCGGAGACTCAATCAGAAAGGAGCTCGATGCGCTGGCTGCCGGCTGGGGCCTCGCCGACAGGATCAAGCTCGTCGGCCAGAGGCTCGACGTTGCGCGATTCATGGCAGCTTCCAGGTGTCTGGTAATCCCCTCGATAGAGGAAGGTCTTGGCATGGTTGCCGTCGAAGCGCAGGCAGCGGGAATGAGAGTGCTGGCATCTGACGCCGTCCCCCGCGAGGCCGTCGTCGTGCCCGAGCTCGTCACTTTCCTGAGTCTCGACCAGGGCCCGCAACGATGGGCGCGGGAACTCTCAGCGCTGCTTGCTTTGCCTCGCTCCGACTCGCGGCACGCGAACACTCTCGTCGCGTCATCAGATTTTTCGGTCGCCAGCTCGTACGAATCGCTTCGCCAGATCTACTCCGGTGCACGTGTTGCCTGATCGCCCCCTTCGGATTCTCTGCATCGGAGAGACGTGGATGGGCTCTGACGCGCGCGCCTCGTTCGCGGCGCTGCGTCGTGCAGGGCACCTGACGCACATCGTCGACGAATCCCACTTCGTGCCGACCGAATGGCGGACGCTTGCGGGGAGAATCACGAGGAAGCTCATGCGACCCGTGATGATCAACGAGCTGCGCCATCGAGTCTCGACCGTATTGCGGTCAATGCAGCCAGATGCGGTTTTTGTCTTCAAGGGGAATTACGTCACGCGCGATATCCTGGGCGACGTACGGGCCGCGGGGGCGCGGAGCATCATGTACTACCCCGACGTGAGCTTCCACACGCACGGCAAGGAAATACCACTCGCCCTCCCGCACTACGATCACGTATTCACCGCAAAGACATTCGGCGTCGCTGACATGACTGCCCACGGCGTCAGGTCTGTCAGCTTTCTCCCGCCGGGATTCGATCCGGAGATTCACCGGCCGATGGAGCTCGTCGACACCGATCGCCAGCGCTTCGAGTGCGACGTGTCGTTCATCGGGACGTGGTCACCAAAAAAAGAGGAGCTTCTCACTTCCCTTCACGCAGCCGTGCCTGACGCAAGAATGCGCATCTGGGGAAATCAATGGGAAAAGCGAACGGGGCACGCGCTCGACGACGTAGTGATGGGCGGAGAAATCACCGGGGATGACTACGCCCGCGCAATCTGCGGATCACACATCTGCCTCGGCATCCTCAGCGAACAAAGGAAAGGCGCATCATCAGGCGACCTGATCACCGCACGAACATTTCAGATCCCTGCGTGCGGTGGCTTCATGCTGCACGAGTACACCGACGAAGCTGCGCTTTATTTCGCCGAAGACGCAGAAGCAGGCTTCTTCCGGTCGCCTGAGGATCTCGCGGACAAGATCCGCGCTTATCTGTCAGACGACGACCGTCGCAGGCAGATAGCGGGCGCGGGGCACCGCCGGTCGATCGAGAGCGACTACTCTATCGACGCAAGGATGAGCCACGTCGCGGCATACGTGGCGACGGCAAGGCAGTAAGACCGTGAAGCCAGTCGTTCGCGCTGCGTTTCTCATGACGCACCCCACGCAGTACCATGCACCCTGGTTTCGGGCGCTGGCAAAGCGTCAGGAACTCTCGATTCATGTCCATTACGGATTTCAGCCATCCCCCGAGCTCCAGGGAAAGGATTTCGGTGTTCGGTTCGAGTGGGATGCTCCGCTTCTCGAAGGATATCCGAACAGCTTTCTCGACAACGTGGCCGAGCCGGGCTGGGGATTTCGTTCTCTCGATACCCCGTCGATCAAGGGGCTGATAGCGAAGCGGGAATTCGACGTCTGGGTGATCAACGGGTGGAGCACGAAGGCCGAGTGGCAGGCGATAACTGCGTGTTGGAAATCGAGAATTCCAATGCTGATTCGGGGAGATTCTACCCTGCTCGACAGACGCAAGCTCCCAACGCGAATGCTCAAGCGTGTGTGGCTCGGGCGGTGGCTGCCGCGTTTCGACCGTTATCTGACCGTCGGCAAGCTCAACGAGGATTATTACGAGTTCTACGGAGCTGACAGGTCGAAGTTCGTTCCGGTGCGGCATTTCATCGACAACGACTGGTTTGGTTCGGGAGCCGCTCTTGCGCGTGACAACAGGGCTGCTCTCCGCACCGCGATGGGCATCCCCGTCGATGCTACCGTTTTTCTTTATGCCGGAAAGCTGATGCCAAAGAAACAGCCGATGCTGGCCCTCGAGGCGCTGGCGCGGCTGGGGCCGGCTGCAGGCAATGCTCATCTGCTCTTTGCGGGAGACGGTGAGCTGAGAGCGGAGTGCGATGCCTTCGCCAGAGCGCATGACCTGCCAGTGTCGTTTACCGGGTTTCTCAACCAGTCGCGGATGCCGGAGGCTTACGCCGTATCTGACGTCCTGTTGTTGCCCTCGGCCTATGACGAGACGTGGGGGCTCGTCGTAAACGAAGCTATGGCGTGCGGACTCCCCGCTATAGTTTCAGACAGGGTAGGCTGCGCCCCGGACCTCGTGATCGAGGGTGAGACTGGCGCGGTTTTCCCCTCAGGGAACTCGTCGGCGCTTGCCGAATTGATGAACCGATACTCCCGAGCTCCGGAGACTGCAGTAACGCAGGGCGCCAATGCGGCGCGACACGTCGAACGTTACAGCCTTGATGAAGCAACAGATAACACAGTCAGCGCGATCCTCAGTACTGCCCGGCTTTAAGCCATACGCGCGTCCCGCCACGCGTTCGCCCGCCGGGCAGCATACGGTGGTGCGCAATTTCGTCGCGATCGCGGCAATCGCACCCGTTATTGCCTCGCTTTTTATTGTCAGCGATGCTCCGTGGCACACGCGCGCACTTGCCGCCGCGCTCTGGATCCTGAGCGTGTTCCCTGCATTTTCGTATGTGCGGCGTGATGCGCGGCTTCGCCGGCCGATTCCGTTCATGCCGGCAATCAGCTTCATCTTCGGTCTCTATTATGTCCTGCCCCTCGTGCTGGGCGTGACCGACAATTATTACAACGCACCTGTCTATGCAGCGACCGATTATGACTATCCCGTGCAGCTCGCCTTCCTCGGCTGGATCGGAATGGCGGGCGCTTACCTGTTCGCGGGATTGATTTTCGGGCGGCGCTTTGGAACTGCTCAGGTAGCGTGGAATCCGCGCGTGCTCGCACGGTGGGGTTTCATGCTCATGTTCGGTGCAATGGGACTTAGCGCGATGCGGTCGTATTTGTTCAACGCGTCGCTATCTGGGGCCATTCTCCAGTTCGTGCTCACGATTCAGTGGCTCGGAACGGGGATTCTCATCATCCTTGCGCGGCGGGGAGAGCTTACCGGCGCTCAGCGACTGGCATTGCTCGGTGGCTTTGCGGTCAGCACCGCCATGATGTTGGCAAATGGCAACATCGCGCCGATGGTGCTGCTCTTCGCGATCGCGGCGTTCGCGATGTGGATCGCGAAACCTCACATCAAGACCAGCTGGCTCGTTGCCGCCGGTGTCGCGCTTCTCCTGGCGATATCATTTCGTGGTATCGTGATCGACTTCAGACGGACACTTGCCGACCAGGGAATGGAGGCAAGTCGCTCTGACAACCTGACCCTGATGGTCGGGCTGCTGGGTCGGAAATTGACGGAGGATGGAATAGGCGGAACGATCGCCCATGGAATGGTCAAAACGGCTGGCCGGTCAGCGATCATGGATCTTTTTGCGAACGTCGTGAGACGAACGCCATCCGAGATTCCTTACTGGAAAGGCGATACGTACACGACGCTCGCGACGTCGATGGTGCCGCGTTTCCTCTGGCCCGACAAGCCGGTGAAGGTGCTTGGTCAGTCGTTCGGGCACCGATACGGATTCCTGCACGCGACGAATCGCAGCACTGCAATCAACCTTCCGTACATGGTTGAGTTCTTTGTGAACTTTGGCGGCGCGGGCGTGATACTCGGCATGATGATCGTTGGGTTCATCTACCGCGTTCTCGACACACTCGTGAACAGACCGGGTCAGTCACCCCTGCTGTCGATGATCGGCGTGGTCATTTTGCTTCCGCTGCTCGTCATCGAGTCTGATTTCTCGCTCGTGTTCGGTGGCCTGATTCTCACCGGCGCCGCGTTTGCCGGAATCTGGTGGCAGTTCAGGAAGATCCTGGGTACTCGCTGATGTGTGGCATCGACGGAATCTTCTCGCTTGGTGACAGCCGCAGTGCAGCCCGAGACATGTCGGCAGCCATCAGCCATCGCGGCCCTGATGACGCAGGCATTGGTGAGATCAACACCAATGGCCCGCCGCGCGGAACGTTCGGGCACCAGCGGCTCGCAATCATCGATCTCACGAGTGCCGGACATCAGCCGATGTATTCGCCAGACGGCAACGTTTGCCTCACCTACAATGGCGAGATCTACAATTACCGCGCACTCAAGTCAGAGCTCGAGAGCGAAGGCATAACGTTCCGCGGCTCGGGCGACAGCGAAGTCCTGCTCATGGGCTGGTGGAAACACGGTCCCGCGTTTCTCGAGCGCCTGCGCGGGATGTTCGCATTCGGAATCTGGGATGCGCGCACCGAGCGCGGTTATCTCGTGCGCGATGCATTCGGAATCAAGCCGCTGTATGTGACCGAGCGTCGGGGTGAAGTGTTGTTCGCGAGTGAGATTCGCGCGCTGCTCGCGAGCGGCAGGCTTCAGCCGTCGCTCTCGGCACCCGCGATCGCGACATATCTATCATCGGGATCTGTTGCCGAGCCGCTGACGATCATCGATGGCGTGTTTGCGATTCCGCCGGGGTGTGTCGTGCAGGTTGCGATGCGCGATGGCGGATTTCATGTCCGTCAGGCAGAGCGGTTCATCACCGCGTACACACACAGCGACGACATTCATCGCGAGCCGCAG
>JBBREF010000189.1:0-5854 GCA_038203205.1 Gemmatimonadales bacterium
AGGTCACAGCCGTCTGATTCATTGCTCCAGGGATTCTACAACGTTTTTCAGGAGCGCCAGATACGACCAGTGCTCCACCTCGAGCAGATGCCGGGAGGATGCAACGTAGTCGATGCCGCCATCGATCGGACTTTTTGCGGCGCACTTCAGAATCATTTCTGAGGCTTGAGCGCGCCGATCGCGAAGCCTTGCAGCATACAATGCCGCGACGCGCATCTGCCAGTGTACCAGGCCGAACTGGCCGCTATCGGGCTGAATGAATCCTGCAAAAAAAAGAGTTTCATGTCGCGGGTGAAAGACATTCATCAAAGGCTCCCAGCGGGATGATACGGGCTGGTCATCCCGGGAGAGGAATGGCAGCTCGAGCCGATAGCCCGTTGCGAAAACGATCATGTCTATCGACTCGCTGGAACCGTCAACAAAATGAACAGTCTCACCCTCGAGGCGCGCAATGTCGGGCTTGGGCCTGATTCGCCCGGCCTTTACGGCGAGCGGGAACGTGCCGTTGACGATCGGATGAGACTCGAAGAGCGCGTGATCGGGAAGAGGTAGTCCGCATTCGTCGAGCCGTCCAATCTCCAGCTCTATCGCCGCCAGCGTAGCCGCCCGCCGCTTTTGCAGTGGGGTATTCCTGCGGAGAAACGCATCGCCGAGCTGATCCGATGGCACCCCTCCGAAATACTTCGGGATAAAATGGTACCCACGGCGTGCGCTGCTGAAAACTGCTCGAGCGGTTGCGGCAGCTTCAACCGCGATGTCACATCCGGAGTTTCCGCGGCCGACTACCAGAACGCGTTTTCCCTCGAAGGCATCCGGTGTTCTGTAGTGCGCAGAATGGATCGACGTCCCACTGAAATGGCCAGGGCAGGAGGGGAGGGACGGCACGCTATTATGTCCATTCGCGACGACGACTGCGCCGTACCGAAAAGACGCGCCCGACGACAATCTCACGTTCCAGGTTCCATCGCCCAACGAACTGACTGCTTCGACCGTGAGACCGAAGCGGACCAGCTGCAAGAGCTTAAAGTCCCGCGCGTACTCTCGCAGATAGCTCAATACCTGGCCGTGCAGTGGGTATTCCGGGAAATGATCGGGCATGGGGAAATCGGAATACTGCGTGAACGGCTTGGACGAGATCATGCTTGTCGACGCGTAAACCCGGCCGGCGGGGCTGCAGTAATTCCAGACGCCACCCAGATCACTTTCTCTCTCGTAGATGTCGACTTCAAAGCCTTCTGCATCGAAGTTTCTAGCTGCGGCCAGCCCGGAGCTTCCGGCGCCGATGACGCAGACTTTCCGGGCCTCAGCGACAGCCATCATCGCCCGGAAACCAGTGTTGAGCGTGTCGGCCGTTCCATCGAACTAGCTGCGAGTGCGTGGACGGCGTGGCCCATCAGCCGCGCGAATGGCGCGAGCAGTCGACCCGACCAGGTAGACATCTCTTGGCTTAGAGGAACTCAGCGCATGGCACACAGCCCTGACCACTCTGGCCGCATCAATCCTGTTCCGCATCTCGGGGATCCGCGCGACCTGGCTCATCGAGCCCGGCCAATCGTATAGTTCCCGGCCCTCGTCGCTCATCGTGGCGGCGAGGCCGAACGCCGCGATCGCCGAGTTCTGCCAGATCGGAGTCGCCACCGGACCGGGGGCGACGAGGGCAACGTGGATTCCCCACTCGCGAAGCTCGAGACGAAGCACCCCAGTGAGTCTCGCGAGAGCTGCTTTTGAAGCGGAGTAGGGCCCAAGAAAGGGAATAGAAATCCACCCGAACGCCGACCCGGTGTTCACTATCCGTCCCCTCCCTGCTCTCAGAAGTGGAAGAAAAGCCTGGGACACTGCGATCGGACCGACGACGTTCACGTCGAGCTGGCGTTTCAGCTCCGCAATCGGCACGATCTCGAGAGGCGCCGTCACGGAAATCCCGGCGTTGTTGACGAGCGCCGACAAGCCATCCTCACCCACGGCATCCGCGACGGTCGCACGCGCTGCCTCGATCGACGCTGCATCCGTGACGTCCAGGACAACTGTCGCCAGGCGGTCGCCGCACTTTCGCTGCAGCGATTCACCCTCCTCCGGCGTGAGGACACCGGCAAACACTCTCCATCCGGCGCGAGTGAGAGCAACCGCGCAGGCCTCTCCGATCCCCGACGACGCTCCAGTCAACACCACAGACCTGTTCGGGCTGTCATACTGCATACCGATCATGGGCTAATCGGCCACCGGCGCCGACGAAGCCTTCTCCCCAAGATTCGAGAAGACAAAATCGGCAAGTTCGCCAACCGACAATCCAGGACTCTCGCGAAGTTGCAGCCTCGAAAAGAACTCAGCAAACGGGAAAGATTGCTCGTAAACGGTCTGAAGCTCGTGCGCCAGGACCACCATGTCCACCGATTGCCAGTTGATGTCAACGAACAGCCGGGTCGAAGCGTTGATCTCTCCCGAATAATCCCAATCGGCGGCGAGCGATCCAACGATGCGCACTACTTCGTCGACCACCATATCGCGAGTGGTCATAAAGCCTCCGTGAGCATTTGCGACGGCGCCGGGAGGTAAGCCACAGCGACGCAGACGTCATTCACGAGAGCTGTCGCCACCTGCAGGGCATGCGCTCCCGCGTAATGCTGAGCACCGTGGCGGGAGATCTCGATGATCCCGTCGAGGACATTCGCGGCGGTTGCAGCGAGAGCCGGAGGCGCTTCACCAGCGCCGAATCCGATCGCCTTGAGAGCGGACTCTTTTGCGCACCACGCCCGAAGCGGCCAATCCATGGCATTCTCCGCCGGTATATCCGACACGACGTCCAGCTCGGCACTCGACAGTCCAGCGCGCATGACATCCTCGTTCATCCCATTGCGGCTCTCGACGTCTATCCCCACAGCTCCGCAATCCTCGGGTGACCCGGCAACCGCGGCGACGGTGGTCCCGGTGTGCGAGATCGAGATGTGCGGTATGCGAAACGGCTCTGCGGCCCAGCTTCCCGAGACAACTGGACGGCCGCCGTCACCAGATCCGATTTCGATGTCCGCCGGTCTGACGACAGTGCCAAATCGATTCTTCAGATACCAGCGCACCGCGTCTTTTGCGGCGATGCGGCCCAGCAGCCACTGAACTTTCCGATGCAATGGGTAGGTCAACAGCGACAACTCCCGCCGTTCACGTGCGCTGAGAACACAGCACGCGAGAGTAGTAAACCAGATGCCACCATGCTGGTCGAAAAACCCTTCGGGAAAGGAATCGAGTGTAACGCGCGCAACTTCCGTGGTCACACCGACGGGCAACATGCGCGCAACGTCGCCCCACGGATGGGAAAGTGAGTGTCCGCTGGTTCCCGACCACGTCTGAAGGAACGCGTCCGGAAAATCGAACCGCCTGTCACGCCATGCGCGTACCCGGACGCTGACGAGGCCATCAGATGCAACAACCTCCGCGTCGCCCACGAGCTCCTTGCTGGAGGCCGCGCAGTTCCCGGCAACACAGCAAACCACATCACCCGGACGCGGCAACGGGGCGAAAAACTCGATCGAGTCGATGGTCGCCGGAAAAGCTTGCGGTACGGTGTCGCGGGCGTAGGTCAGCCACACACCAAAGACCTGGCCCACCTGGTCCAGGAAAATGGGATCGACAACAAACCGCGGATCCGGATTGCTCAGGAAAAGTCTGTTACGTGGCAGGATCTCGATGTCGGCAGAGCAGCGGCCATCCGGATGCGCAAGCGCGCTTGCGATTCCATGAAACGCAGGTCCATGAAACATCGTATCGCGGTATATCGCCTCGCGCGTGATCCGCGGGGAGTCACCGGCAGGCCGGATGATCTCCGGAGCCGGTCGCGAGGGAAACGCCGATGCGAAAAGCACCGTTGCGTCAGCCACCGGCGATTTCAACCGAAGGTCCGTCAAGTCCCGTCCATGCTCGAAGAGCTCGACTACGCACTTGTCGGGAAGCGATGAGTCGATCGCTGCTTCGACCCGCAGGGTGAATCGCCCGCTCGGGCGGGCAACCCACCGCCTGGCGCGAATGTCGACCAGCGCGACCAGAACCTTGCCCGGCATGAGGAGCGAGGCGGCCTCGGCCATCATTTCGATGCTGACCGTAAGGGGCAGAACGGGAAGTCCCATGAGCCCCGGATCGGACGCGGAAAGCTCACGGCCGAAAGTATGATCGCGAAGATAGATATCCTCTTCGGGACTGAAGTCCCTCACCGCTACCAGTCTTCCCGGATCCCGTGACACGATTGTCCCGAGCAGAGGCATCCGCTCCGCACCGGGGAGCAGGACGCCGCCCATTTCGAGCTCGGGTTCGACGCGCGCGGAACGACCCCGTTGGGCGAGGTACGCCTTCATCACAGTCTCCTGTACTTCGAAGAAGGTGCTCATGTACTTCAGGTGCGTCTCCACGACACGAAGCGAGCCGCGCGCTCGCGCGGAACTTGCCCTCGCCTGGGGTGCGAGAAGGTCGGCCTTCAGCCGCATCCCGTGCGCGGAAAGTTGAGCCACGAGATGGAGCAGCTGCTCACGACTGCCGCGGTTTGGCAGATTTGCAGGAACGGCGGCGTGCGGGCGGCCTCGAAGGATGTCCCCGACGAAAGCGGTCAGGTTCCCGCGCATTCCTGATTCGACGAAGACGCGGATTCCATCCGAATGCATCGACTCGATAGTCTGCTGAAACATCACCGGGCGAACCCACTGATCCGCAGCGATCTTTCGCGCGTCGCTGACCGAGGCAGGAAATGGAGCGGCTGTTGTGCACGTATAGGTCGGCACGACCGGAGGAGCGCCAATCCACCGCTCGTAAAGAGGCACGAGGCGTTCGGCAAACCGCTGAAACAGCGGCGTGTGATAAGGTCTGTCGAACGGCAGGCGCTCAAAAAGAATCCCGTGGGCGGTGAGACGGGTAGTGATTTCCGAGGCGGCCGCGATCTCCGACACGATGACTGTCTGATGCGGGCAGTTCTCCATGCCGATGTACGCCGCGTGATCGGCATCACTGAACAACCCGCGCAACGTTGCTGCATCCGTTCCGGCGGCGATCACCGCGACCGACGGCAGATCCCCGCCTGCCAGGCGCGCCAGGTGTGACAAGTCCTGGCGAAAGCGTTCGAACCCGGCTGGAGTGGAAGCGTCCATCATGCCGGACACGATCAATGCGGCCAGCTCTCCAGTGCTGTGACCCAGGAAAGCATCGGCCGGAACGCCCAGCTCAGCGAGTATTTGCCATAAGGCGAGGTCAGCAGCGAGCACAGTTGAGACTGCGTCAGCCATCGGGCCATGATCGGTGATCCCGGACGCGGAAAGAATTCTCCCGGCGTGAGGAAATTCACTACGAAGATCGGCCAGACCACTATCGTACTGACTGCCTTCGCCTGGAAACAGCACAGCGAGGCGTCCCGATCCCCCGAGCGGCTCAGACTCGAAGTACATACCTGACGGATCCTTTATCCGGCCGCGCCGTGGTTCCGCCAGGCGCGAAGACGCCAGCGCCAGCTTTGCGAGCAGGTCCGGTGGGGAAGAGGCAACTATTCCCAGACAGAAATCTCCGTGGGCTTCGGAGATTGGCGCCGCGAAATGATCTGAGAAATCAGCGCTCGCGGTCTGCCCCTCCCGAACCTCCGCCACGCGCGCGCGCAGTGACTCGCGAGTGGATGCCCTAAACAGGACGACCGCGGGCCAGTTCCCCTTCGAGCGCAGTTCCGAATCAGTCAACTGATTGTTGCCCGCATTCTGGATGCATCGGAGTGATCAACGCGAACGATGCCGTCGATGATCTCCGTCTGCGCGCGCGATTCGTGGGGTGATGTGAGATCGCCCGCGTATATCACCTGTGTCGCTTCGATCGTCCCGATGCCCATCTCGCGCTT
>JBBREF010000190.1:0-5778 GCA_038203205.1 Gemmatimonadales bacterium
GATACTGATCGACGAGATCCGGAAGCTGCATCCAAAGGATTTTGCATGGCGAAGTGCAATCGATCGCCTCACTGGATCGGACAAGGTGAGAGCAGCAATCGAAGGCGGTACGCTGGACGCGCTGCTTGCACAATGGGACAAGGAAGCAGCGGATTTCAGGAACAGCAGTCGTGCCTATTTCCTGTATCAGTGAGGCGCAGAGATTCTGGCGGGACAATCGGCATGACGTCGAACTTGATCCCGCCTGAGCGTACTGCCGCTGTTGTTTAGATTTCTAATTAATGAGCGACCAGACTGCGAACCCGGATCCACGAATTCTGGGAGACCCGGATGCGCTCGACCGCGCTGCTGCGCTGCGGCTGCTCGTAGGGGGTTAATCGTCGCGGAGTTTCGACCTCGACCGGATCGCGAAGGGAAGTCCCACTGGATCTTTAAGAACTGCCATCACGTCTCCGTCCGGCAGGACTGACGCGGGAACAAGCACCGTTGCCCCGAGCGACGTTGCGCGCTCGACGTGGCTGTGGACATCCGGGACTTCGATAAAGAGCTGCGCAAAGGGGCGCTCATCAGGTGGACCGGGCCACACACCTCCGTTGATTCCGTCATCTCCGGTAGTCAACTCGCGGTAGCCGAGCGTGTTATTCCGATCGAGGTGCCAGTCAAAGAGTTGCTGATAAAATGCGGCAGTCGCATCCGGATGCGGCGAGATGATCTGCCAGCCAGTTACAGGGTGGGGCATAACTTTACGATTGAAGGGTCCAGGTGCGTCGATCCAACATCGCGATTCTGCGAGTGTGCAGCAGCCAGTGAAGAGCGACGCTCACGTCATCGAGTGGAATTCCAGTCATGATGGCGATCCATCGCGCGTCCGCCTTGAATCTGGGGTCGGCTATGAGACTCACGATCGAGTCACAATGACCTGCGAGACACGCATCGCGAATCTGCGCATCTGTCAGTCTGATACGCGCGCCGAGCTGCCGGATGTTACGTGACGTTAGCCGCCGCTGTGATCGCAGGATCTGCGACAGCGTACCATGGTTGGTCCCAATCGAGAGTGCAAACGCGCGTAGCGAGTACCTCGGGTTGCGCTTGCGGCGACTTTCGAACTCGATCTGGAGGATCGCACGCATGTCCATGAGGCGACGCTAGGGCCGACTCATTCGTGCGTCAAGACAGCCCGGCGACAAAGTGGTGCAACCCCCGTGTCGCGGGGTCATGACGCCCGCGGCCGCGGTCAGCGCCAGAAAAAGAAACCGGTGCGTTAAAAAGTATTAAATTATTGCAGGGTTATTTCCTTTTACTACAGAGAAACTTATGGATCTCTCCCTGCGACACTTGAGGCTGGTTCAGGAAGTGGCGCGCGAAGGGACGCTGACCGGAGCGTCCAAGCGACTATTCCTCACACAATCCGCATTAAGTCACCAGCTTGCGGATCTCGAGCGGCAAGCCGGCACACCGGTCTTTGCGAGGGTCGCGAAACGAATGGTCCTGACGGACGCCGGACGTCGTGTCCTGGAAGTAGCGGACAGAACGCTGAGTGAGATGGACCGACTCGATACGGACCTCCGTGGAATAGCACGCGGGAAGATTGGCCACATACGGATGACAACGAAGTGCAACACGGCATATCACTGGGTTCCGTCAGTGCTGCCGAAGTTCAAGCGCTCGTATCCGGGCATCGATTTCACGATTGTGCCGGGGTGTGCGAACAAGGCCATGGAATCGCTGATCGATGGAGACGTGGATGTTGCGCTGACGTACGAGGAGCCGGACCTCGATGTCGTAGATGCCGAACCGCTTTTTGAAGACGAACAGGTCCTGATCGTTGCCCCCGACCATCCGCTTGCGGAAAGAAAATTCGTCAGCGCCGCCGACTTCTCCGATATGGATCTGCTGCTTTACGCAAGCGAGCCGTATCAAAGCATCATCTTTACTCGAGTGCTTACGCCGGCAGGCGTGATTCCGCGGCGCGTCAGTGAGGTCCCTATAACGGAAGGTATCGTCGCCCTCGTTGCTGCTGGGTTGGGCTCTGCCGTCGTGACAAGATGGAGTGTCGCGCCCGATATTCGCGCGGGACGCGTCGTCCCAGTACGAGTGACCGAGCTGGGGTTACGGCGGCAGTGGTACGCGCTCACACTGAAGCAGCGCGCGAAGCCGCAACACCTCATCGACTTCATCGCACTGCTCGTGCACGGTCCTAACTGGATCTTCGACGAACGTTCACAGCAGAAGAACCGTCGTCACGCTGGTCTGCAGGAAGGCCTGGCCGGTCATCTACCGATCCGGTAAGCAACCTTCAACGCAAAACTGTTGTCCAGCGGCAGGTTCTGAAATGCGCCCGCATCCGCCCCACGCAAACCCGCATACGGTAGACTCTCGGCGCCACGTGCCTGCCACACGGCGAACAGCGTCGAGCCAGGCCGGAACTCCCATCGGAAAACTGCAGTGCCTCGCAGGGATTGAAGATTTCCGCTGTCATCCCTGACATCGAAAGGCTGAGCAGGGCCTTCGCTGTCAGGATCCACGCGCAATCGACTGCCCGATGTTCGTGAAATCGTGCCCACGTCCTTGCCGTACTCGTTGAACTCGAAGCTGCGACCGCGTGCAAGCTCCTTGAAGTGATTGAATTCCACCGCTGACAGTAATGGCTGCACGAACAACTGTATCGTGGTTTCTGGCGTAAGAGTCCAGTCGACACGCGCCGTCGCACTCCACAATGTCTGTTCGAGTGTCGAGAAGATGTACCGCTGCCCGTATGTCGTGCTGAATTGATCGGCTCGTGTCATCACATACTGGCCCGTGTACCGATTGCGGTCAGCGCTTACGTCTACCCGTGCCTGAAGCATTGGCGATGGTCGCAACGACAGCTCGAACGTCGCACCTTTTTCACGCGATCCCTTATCGTCACGACTGCCGCGAACTCGCGCAGTGCCCGAGATGCGACGACGCACGTCCGAGCTTACCTCCAGTTGCAGGTGGTTGTATTCAGGGGCCTGCATCAAGGGTCCGCCGCGGCTCCATCTGTCGTCACTCACGCTCGGGCGATATATGGTTGTCCCGCGGACCGACCAGTAATTGAGGAACTGTCCGTCGAGCTGGCCGGATAAATCGTTCCAGCCGAGTACTCCATCACCTGTCCATGCGAGCGCGATCTGATTCGACGCCTGCCACCGCCGCAGAATGCTGCCTGGCTTGTCTTCCTTGTAAGTGAGCAGGCTCCCGGCGGCTCGAAAATCAGATCGTCCACTGAAGCCCGCATCGTTAACCTCGAGCCCTGAAGAATGTGATTGCAGCGTGAACGCGCCCAGCCAATGCTTGCCTGCAACTTTTCGCGCGATGAATCGAGTACCGTTTCCGATCAGGCTCGTAGCGGCGGAGTCAACGTGTACATGCGGTGCATCGGGTCGCTGAAAGTAGTGTGCGCTGTTACGCTGAGTGCGAACCAGCGCGGCCGGCTCACCAGTCACCGTGCTTCCGAGGACTGCTGTATAGAACTGCCAATGACGGTTCTTCGAGAAACGCGTGAGGTCGAGGCCACCAACGTACGCCGACCGATGTTGTACTGCAGCCAGGCTCGAGTCCGAGAGATCCCGAACGACGGCAGTGACAACGAGGCCGACATTCATGTGAGACGTCTCCCGGCGGACACGTCCGATGAGGAAGCTGGTAAGCGGCTCAACCGGTATCGTCGACGTCAGGCCACCGATTGACTGGCGACCATCTTCTGCTGCCGTAACCGTATTCAGTACCGCATAACTGTAAGGCCCGGTTTTCCCGACCAGCTTTCCCGCGCCCAGTATCCGAGTCTGTTGCGGAAGCTGCAACGTTGTACCGGCGGGGAGTACACGAGGAGCCGGAGCGCGCCCGATTCGGCGCGTGTAGACCACGCGTGGAAAGCCGCTGATCCGCTGCACAACGCCGCGTGGGCCGCCCCACCCGAAGAGATCGGCGTCTTCGACGAAGAACGACCGCCGCTCGACCAACAGCGTCTCGAACACTCCGAGATTCACCTCGGCAGGGTCGGCTTCGATCTGGCCAAAGTCCGGGTTCAACGTCGCACGCAGGCGTGTCGAACCGTCGAATGAATAGGTAATGTCCGCTCCCGCATCCATTTTCTGCACGGGAAGTGTGTTGCCGGTATTCGACGCCGTCTTACGCAATATCACGTATGGCGTAGTTTCGATCCTGGTGCCTGATCGAACGTCACGCATGCCTGTCAGGTGCGCGTACCTGCTCGGTCCCTCGAACTCCCGCTTCGGCACGAATGCGAGTACGTCGGTTTCCTGTTTACGCGAGATGAAGCGCTTGACCTGAATGCCCCACTCGTCTGCACCCGCAATGAAGCGCAGCTGGGAGAACGGTATTTTCACCTCGGCGCTCCACCCTGCTTCATCCACTTCAACGGCTGTGCTCCACACCGCGTCCCAGGTGAAGTCGGGATTTCCCTCGACCGGTATTGCCGCGTCACTTCGTGCGCCGCCGGCTGTAATTGTGAAGACGTACGCGGTCCGATGATCATGCCGGCTGTCGAGTGAAATCGTCACGTGGTCGGCTTCGACCGCTACATCCCGCCTCGCGCGCCCGCGCACAATGCGGGCGGCCTCACGATCTTCGGCGCGGATCGCGATGTACAGCGCCTGATCGTCAATCACCACCCGCACAGTCGTTGCTTCGCTTGCGGCCTGTCCCTCCGCCGGATCGAGCTGCCTGAATCCGGAGACGGGTACCGCTTTGCTCCACGCTGCGTCATTCAGAATTCCGTCGACTTTCGGCGCTGTGGCACGCTGCGCTGGAATCGTAGTCTCCTGTTGGCCGGGCAGCGGCGCGGCGGCCGATAACAACAAAGCGGTGGTGAGAATGCCGCCTGAAATGTGCACTGCGCACCTCTGTCGATTGTGTGACCCGAAGAGTGTGCGTGTACGATACAAAAACCTAACTCACAGATTTCCCGCTTTTAAGTAAATCCATTCATGCATATCTGCAGTAAACTTTGTTCAAGCGAGGCATGCAAGGGGAATCATGTCACATCCAGAGGCGAGTGTGTGATCTCGCCGCCCACGAGGTAAACAATGAAGACAAGGGTCGCGTTGCGTCTCCACAGCCTGAGGTGCGTCGAAGAATCCGAGCATGGCTCGGAGCCTTACCTCTGGCCGATCATGATCACGCATGAAACCGGCGCACCACGGATGCAGGTGCCTACCAGTGATTGGGCGGCAAGGGTGCTCGCGAATGAAATGAGAGCTGGACAGAGCGTGCCTATCCCAACGGGCATGGATCTGAACTTCGTGGATGTCTTCGACAACAAGCCCGCAGGTCTGGTTGTGTTCGTGATCGTATTGTTCGAAAAAGACAACCTCACGGACAAAGCCCGTATTGCGGCTTTCCGGCACGTCGAAGACATGGCGCTGGAGATGGTGGGGGAGAAGCTGGCTGAGTGCAGACAAAGCTCGGGCGAGAGGATCGACCTGACTAACGATTTGATACTTCGGCTGGACCTAACCACCGCGGTGAAGGATGCGATGAGTTATTTCGAGATTGGAGCGGCGTACTCGTCACCGCGTGGTTTCGACGATGCGCTGGGAATCATCGTCTGGACGCTTTCAGGTCAGGCATTGATGCCGAGAGACATCGGCTTCGATCTGAGCCAACGATCCGAACGGTTCCTGTTGGCGGGAAAATTCGAGGTGTCCATTACCCTGGATCCGATCTGTCAGAACGAAAGAGCCGCGGCGGCGCATGCTCTCGCGGTGGTCAAGGGGCTTCAGGGTCAACGTGCCG
>JBBREF010000191.1:0-5733 GCA_038203205.1 Gemmatimonadales bacterium
GCTGGCCAGCGCATTCTATGGAGTGAAGGACGCCGTAGCGAAAACCTGAAGGACAATTGTTGTCCTTGAGGGTAGCTGCCGCCGCACTGCTGCTTGCCTCGCCCATTCTCGTGGATGGGCAGGCAACGGCCGAGCGCCCGCGCGCCCGTGACATCGGGCTCGTTACCGGGATTTTCCCTGTCGGTGCGCGGAACGCGATCACCGATGTAGAGGGTGTTCGCGTTGGCCAGGTTACAGTGGTGTCTGGCGATTCGATCAATACCGGCGTTACCGCGATCATCCCTCACGCCGGGAATGTTTTCCTGGAGCGGGTTCCCGCGGCTCTTTTTGTGGGCAACGGTTACGGCAAGCTGACCGGAGTGACGCAGCTTCGCGAGCTGGGTGAACTCGAGACACCGATCCTTCTCACGTGTACGTTGTGCGTCTGGCGCGCCGCAGATGCCATGGCGCAATGGATGATCGCGAAGACTGGCATGTCCGACGTGCGCTCGATCAATCCGGTTGTCGGCGAAACCAACGATGGCGGGCTCAACGACATTCGCAAACGCGCAGTTACAGCCGATCACGTCGTACGTGCGCTCGAGTCGGCAACTTCCGAGGTCGTGGAAGGGTCAGTTGGAGCTGGAGCGGGGACTATCGCATTCGGATGGAAAGGCGGGATCGGCACGAGCTCACGAAAGCTTCCGATCTCACTTGGTGGATTCACAGTTGGTGTTCTCGTGCAGAGCAACTTCGGTGGATCACTCACGATGAATGGCGCTCCAGTTGGACGAGAGCTCGGCCGCTACAACTTTCAGCGTGAGCTTGGGGATACTGCGCGGCAGAGCGATGCAGCGGACGGCAGCATCATGATCATCGTTGCGACCGATGCTCCGATTGACAGCCGCAATCTCGAGCGGCTTGCCTCGCGCGCGATCGTCGGACTCGCGCGGACCGGAAGTGGAATGTCGAACGGTTCAGGTGATTATGTGATCGCCTTTTCGACAGCAGCTTCTGTCCGCCGCCTGCGGAACGCTCCTCAACATTCTGTCGCCGACCTTGGCAACGAGCGGATGTCGCCGTTGTTTGTCGCTGTTGCCGAGGCGACCGAGGAGGCGATCTACAATTCGCTGCTCAAGGCGACAACGGTAAAGGGGCACATGACTACTGCTGAGGCCCTGCCGCTGGATCGGACAGTTGAGATTCTCAAGAGATACAATGTTTTGAAATGGGGTAAGACCTTGGCGCGCTAAAGCGCCATGTTTCAAGGCAAATGAATTGGCCAGGGTCAGTGCATGTTGGTTGTAATGCCGCGTCCTGAGTTTCCCGTTTTGCGTGACGCGTTTTGCGTTGCCGTTGGGACGGGTAGAGTCTGCTGTAATAACGGGCCACAGGCGCCGGCTGCGCTTTTTGCATGTTCTCGCTTGAACTCTACCTGTCCCAACGGAAACGCAAAACTCATAACGCAAAACGGGGCACGCAGGACGCGGCACTATAGCCACACCGCCCGTAGCTCACCCACAATCTGACCTTAGCAGAACAACCCTTCAATGCAACTCGGTATCTACACGTTCGCTGAAACGACACCGGACCCGGCGACGGGATCTACAGTCAGCGCGGAACAACGCCTCAAGGACCTGATGGAGGAGATCGAGCTCGCCGATCAGGTCGGACTCGATGTGTTCGGAGTAGGCGAGCATCACCGGACTGATTTTTCTGTTTCGTCGCCCGCGGTCGTGCTCGCCGCGGCAGCGACCCGCACGAAGAGAATCAGGCTCACGAGCGCGGTAACCGTGCTCAGCTCTGATGACCCGGTGCGTGTGTTCCAGGATTTTGCGACGCTCGACCTTCTCTCGAGTGGACGCGCGGAGATCATGGCGGGCCGCGGATCGTTCATCGAGTCGTATCCGCTGTTCGGCTACGCCCTCGACGACTACGACGAACTTTTCTCCGAGAAGCTCGCGATGCTCCTGAAAATTCGTGAGAGCGAGCGAGTGACGTGGCGGGGGAAGCACACCCAGTCGCTCGACAATCTCGGCGTGTATCCGCGCCCGGTGCAGAATCCGCTTCCCGTCTGGATAGCGGTCGGCGGCACTCCGCAATCTGTCGTCCGCGCAGGAACGCTGGGACTACCGCTCGCGATCGCAATCATCGGCGGCTCGCCGGAGCGGTTTGTCCAGTTCGCCGATCTTTACCGCGAGAGCGCACAACGTGCCGGGCACGATCCATCGACGCTCGAGCTCAGCATCAATTCCCACGGCCTCATTGCCGACTCAGCCCAGGAGGCTGCCGATACAGCCTTTCCAGCATATGCGATCACGATGGGAAAAATCGGGCGGGAGCGCGGCTGGCCACCTCCGACCCGAAAACAGTTCGATGCTGAACGGTCGCCGCGCGGCGCGATGGTACTGGGCAGTCCGCAGGAAGTGATAGACAAGATCCTGTGGGAGCACGAGCTCTTCGGGATGACGCGATTCCTGATTCAGTTCACTGTCGGAACGCTTCCTCACGCGGTTGTCATGAAGTCGATCGAGCTCTACGGCACGATCGTCGCCCCTGCTGTGCGAACCGCGCTGTCAAAATGATGCTGGTTCCGAACTCAGGCTGGAATCATGAGCTTGACGATGTCGTCACCTGTGGCGCAGACTCTGTATCCACGCGATGACACCACTCGACAGTTTTCACAAACCCCTTCCGGGAGATTCACCCGGACCTGACGCCGAGCGTGCGTCTCCGGTGCCGTGGCGTGCGCGGCTTCATGAGATCGTATTCGAGGCTGACACGCCGGAAGGTAGCGCCTTCGATCTAGCGCTGATGTTCGTGATCCTGCTCAGCGTCGTCACGGTGATGATAGACAGCTCACCTGGCAGCACCGCAAAGTACGGCCACGCGTTGAGAGTCGCAGAATGGGGATTCACTGCTGTTTTCACCGTCGAGTACATCGTCAGACTCATCGCTGTGAGGCGCCCGCTCAGGTATGCGCTGAGCTTCTATGGCCTCGTCGACCTGCTCGCCATACTGCCGAGCTATATAAGTCTCGTTCTTCCGAGCGGCCGCTACCTCCTGATAATCAGGGTGCTTCGACTGCTGCGCATCTTCCGGATCCTGAAGCTCGGAAAGTTTCTGTCGGAAGGCGCAATCCTTGGTCAGGCGCTCCGCGCGAGCCGACACAAGATTTTTGTTTTCCTTTCGACCGTACTCACCCTTGTGATCCTGATCGGCGCAATGATGTACGTCGTCGAGGGGGAGGCACACGGGTTCACGAGCATTCCTGTGAGTATGTACTGGGCTGTCGTCACATTGACCACAGTTGGATACGGCGATCTCGCACCGCAGACACCGCTCGGCAAATTCCTGGCGAGTTTTGTCATGATAATCGGCTACGGGATCATAGCGGTGCCGACGGGAATCGTGACGTCGGAGCTTGCCCAGGTCGCGAGAGATAGCGCGCTCAACCACCAGTCCTGTCCCCAATGTGGCACGCGCGGACATCTTTCCGACGGTTCCTTCTGTCGCAAATGCGGCACTTCTCTCCAGCCTCTTTCCAACACCGATGCGATCAAATAGCGCAATTGCAGTCCTACTCGCTGTGACACCCCTCGCGTCATGCATGAAATCTGGAGCTGGCAACGCGTTCGTGGAGCCGACATGCTGCCGCGTCGAAGGAAAGGCAGTGGCTGAGCGCCACCGGGTGGATGCGATCACATCGCGCCGCTTCACGCAGGATTTGTTGTGGAAGTCGATCGAGCAGCCGCTTGGGTCATCTGCATTGAGCGTCGAAAATATCGGTATGTCCATTCAGGGTCGGCCGATAAGGGCGGTTACGTATGGCACGGGCCCGGTGAGTGTGCTGCTCTGGTCGCAGATGCACGGTGACGAATCAACAGCTACGATGTCGCTCGCGGATCTGATTGCGTGGTTCGGTTCGACAGATCCTGTTCACGCGGAGCTGAGATCAAGAATCGCGACGACCCTCAAGGTCGTGATGGTACCTATGCTCAATCCTGACGGAGCTGAGATCTTCCAGCGGGAGAATGCTATCGGCATAGACGTGAATCGCGATGCCCGCAACCTCGTGACGCCGGAAGCGCGTGCACTGAAGGCGCTGCGCGATTCGATCAAGCCGCAGTTCGGGTTCAACCTTCACGACCAGAACGCGCGCACCCTGACCGGGGGAAATGGAAGTCAGGTCGCGATTGCGTTGCTTGCTCCCGCTGCCGACCAGGAGCGAAGCTACGGACCCACACGTACGACCGCGCGCCTCATCGCGTCAGTGATCGCATCCGTACTGAGAACTGAAATTCCCGGAAAGCTCGCGAAGTACAACGATGCATACGAGCCCCGCGCGTTCGGCGATCTGATGCAGCAATGGGGCACGAGCACTGTTCTCATAGAGAGCGGCGCGATGCGCGACGATCCGGAGAAGCAGCAGCTGAGGGCCATGAACGTCATCGCGATTCTTTCGGCACTGGATGCAATGGCCACTGGCGCGTATCGCAGCGCGGATCCCGCAGCGTACGAGAGCATTCCCACAAACTCTCGCTCGGCCGTAGATGTGCTACTGCGTGGCGGCAGCATCGTGCTTCCCGGCAGCCCGCCGTTTCGCGCGGACATCGCGCTGAATTACGAGGAGTCGGTGGCGAAAGTCGATCCGCGTGTCACTTCAGTCGGTGACCTTGTCGCGATGGTCGCGCTCGATACTGTCGACATCAGTGGGCTGTACGTGCATCCGGAGCCTGCAATGCTCGAGGTGAGAAAGAATGCGCGCTGGATCCGATTCGACACAACGGCCGTGTTCGCGATTCGTCGTGGCACGAGTGCGACGAGCGAACTCGTCCGCACAATCGGTAACAGGTGATGAGCGCATCCACTCGCCGCAGTTTTCTTGGCAGGTTCGGTCAGATCGCGGTTGCAGGTTCCGGGGCGCTTGCCGTTCCGCTCTGGGTCAGGGACGCCGAAGGGCTCGAGCGATGGCTCGCTGATTCCAGAGTTTCGCTCACGGACGACACCCGTGCACCGTGGGCAGTTGCGGAGGACGAAGCCTATTGGGCAAAGGTGCGCGCGCTCTATCGGCTTCAGGCCGATGTGCTGAACTTCGACAACGGGTGGACTAATCCGGCCCCTGCTTCTGCGCTCGACGAGATAGATCGGAGTTCCCGTCGCCTTGAAGGACTGCCCGCGGAGCACCTGCCGGCAATGTGGGAAGATGTCAGCAACGTGAAGCTGAGGGCGGAACTCGCGTCTGCGCTTGGAGTCCCGGGCGAGGAGCTCGCGCTCGTCCGCAATGCAACGGAAGCGCTGGACACTGTGCTTCTCGGCCTGCCCCTCCGCGCCGGCGACGAGGTAGTGTGCTCGGTTCACGACTATTACGCGATGCTCGATGCTCTCGAGCAGCGCCGGGCCCGGGACGGAATTGTGCTGAAGGTGATTCAGCCTCCGATACCTGCGACGTCGATGGATGACTTGTCCCGACTATATGCGGATGCGATAGGCCAACGAACCCGGCTTGTGTTGTTGACCCATCCAAGCAACCTCACCGGACAGCTGCTGCCTGTGAAGCGAATTGCCGATGCTGCTCATGCTGCAGGCGCCGAAGTTGTCGTAGACGGAGCGCAGTCAGCCGGCCTGCTCGTCGATCCCATCAAATCCCTGGGGTGTGACTACTATGGTGCAAGCTGCCACAAGTGGCTTGGTACTCCGGTTGGGCTGGGTGTGTTATGGATGAAGCCCGAGCACGCCGGAAAAGTCTGGCCG
>JBBREF010000192.1:0-5676 GCA_038203205.1 Gemmatimonadales bacterium
CTCATTAAGGCGAGAAATGGGCCATTTGGCGGTGACCGGGCGGCAACCGCATCACTGCTGGTGGTGACTTATCGATCGTGACCGAACGCGTATCTTCATAGACATGGCCTCGCCCAAACCCGACCTGTCGGACCTGACAGACCTGCAGTTACTGATACTTGGCGTTTTGTGGAAGTCCCTCGAAGCGACAGTTGCCGGGATCAGCGCTGCGATCGGTGAGCGCACCGGCACCTCGACCAAGACGATCGCTACGATCCTTGGCAGGATGGAAAAGCGTGGACTCGTGGCGCGGCGACTCGTCGGACGGGAGAACGTCTATCGTCCGATGGTAACGCGCAGGAAAATTCTTGTGGCGCGAGTGGGCGCAACCCTGGCATCGGTGTTTGCCGTCGATGACGGAATTCCCGGGACTGCCGCGGTGAGTCGCAAGGAGGTCGACGTTGACGATGCGGATCGATTGATCGAGTTGCTGAAGCGCGCCGAGCGTGACGTAAGGAAGAAGTGATGCTTCAGACGGCTGCTACATGGCTTCTTACGTATGCACTCCACTCGTTTGTGCTGGGCGCCATCGCGCTGATTCTGTTGCCTCGGATGAGGATTTCGCCGGCGCTTCGATGTGTGCTATGGCGGACGGCGATGTTTGCGCCTCTCCTCACGACATCGATAGCGGTGGCGTCACCGATGCCTGGCACGAGCGCGCAGACAGTCGGTATAGCTGAACCCCTTCGGCGTCTTCTCCCACCGCGATGGGGACGCGTGGAATCGCTTGTGGACGTCCGTGTTGTAGACGGCGGCAGGCGCATCCGATCGGAGAAGCTCATCGATCCGCTCGCCACGGCAGCAGCGGCGATCCTGCTGGCGTCGATGCTGACCCTCGCCTTCATCGGGGCCGGGGTGATGATCATCCGCCGGCGTGCAGCCAACCGTTTGCTCCGGTTGGACGACATGGTTCGTCTCGACCTTCAGGCGATATCTGGTCACGATATCGAAGTGTCGAGTTCTCGGGGTATTGTGGTGCCGCTCGCATTGCCCGGGAGGCGCATCTGCGTTCCCGCCGTGGGCCTGGATTCGCTGGGTGCCAGCGAGCGCGCGGCGGTTCTGCTGCATGAAGTGGCTCACGTGGAGCGCCGGGATCCTGAATGGATCGGCGCTGCTCGAATTGTCTGCGCTCTGAGCAGATGGCAACCGATCACCTCCAGGATTCTCAATGCCCTGGAGCGGGATTCGGAACTCGCAGCAGATGCGCATGCAGTGCGGCGGCTCGGTGCCCGGCCCGATGCACTCGTCGCTGGACTCGCGTGGTTTGCTTCCCGGATCAGACCGACGCCGGCGCTGGCTGGAGTCCCATTTCTTCGCCACGATTCACCGCTCGTTCAGCGCGCTCGCGGTATTCTCGCGCCACCTGAGCCGCGTTCCCGGACTCGCGATGTGGTTGCCGGGTTGGGAATTGCGCTTACACTGGCGGTGCTCCTCGCCCTGCCTGTTGCCGCACCTGCCGCTCCAGTGATGGGGCAGCCGTCGCCGGGTGAGAATACCGACCTTAACATCAGAAAAATCGAGTATCTCGAGACTAGGCAACCAGTCAGGTAGGTGCTGTGTCCAACAGTTGTTGGACTAACCCTGCAATGGAGTCTCGAATGCGTTTTACGGTTTTGGCGGCAGTAGTCGCTCTTGTCAGTGCAGCGCCGGTCCTGAGTCAGGATCTGAGCGCACGTGTCGACTCAGTAATGCGTGAGGCGGAGGCGCGTGGATTCAGCGGGGTGGTGCGGATCGAGAAGGATGGGGCGCTTGTAATCGAAAAGGGTTACGGAATGGCAAACCGCGCGCAGCGAATTTCGTTCACGCCCCGCACGGTCGTGCAGATCGGATCCAACACCAAGGATTTTACGAAGGTCGCGATCCTCCAGTTGATGGAGAAGGGTCTGCTGCAACTGAGCGATCCGCTGAGCAAGCATTTTCCATCGGCGCCGGCCGACAAGCGCGACATCACGATCAGGCAGTTGATGAATCATCGAGCCGGTTTCCCCATCGGCCTGGGCCCCGATGCCGCACAGGTCAATCGTCAGCAGCTGATAGACGCTGCAATGAATTTCAAGCTTCTGTTCAATCCCGGTGATCGCACCAACTACTCGAACACCGGATACGCGCTTCTTGCTGCAATCATCGAGCAGCTCAGTGGGAAAAGTTACGACGAGTATGTCCGGGACAACATTTTCGTCCCTCTCGGATTGAAGGACACAGGCTTCCACCTGCCTGCTTTCGATACAACGCGGCTCGCTCACGGCTACAGCGCCGGCGGCAAAGACGAAGGTACGCTGCTGGCGCGGCCGAGTATGCCTGACGGACCGTACTGGAATCTCCGCGGCAATGGCGGAATGCTCTCAACTGTGTCGGACATGAGCGCGTTCTATCGCGCGTTATTCCAGACTGAGAAGCTCATAGGTCCCGGTGCAAGGGGAGCGGAATTTCCACGCAATGAACCAGTTGCGTTGGCTGGCTCCGATCTCGTCAACTTCTTCCTCTACGAGCGGGATCCAGGCGCGAAGGTCGAGATCATCGTTGCCTCGAACAACTCGGAAGTAAAAGTCCCGGCGATCATGGCTGGCGTGAGGTCTGCGCTGGGGTTGGTGCGTGGCAGGGTTGAGCGCCAAACGAGCGGTGGCCCGCCGCTAGCCCAGAAAACAGGCAAGCCCGCAACACCCGCACAGGAGAAGATTGCGCGCGACTTCATCGCGGCAGTGAACTCTGGCAATGCGGAAACGCTTCGCGGATTCATTCGTGACTGGTTTGTGGCCAGTGTCCCAGTCGATGAGCGCTTCGGGCGGCTCTCCGGACTGAACGCGAATCTTGGCAACCTCGAGGTGCTTGGCGTGACAGTCGGTGACAATGGTGATCTTCAGATTCAGTTGCAGTCCGCCAAGGAGGGCAACGCACTGTTGACCGCTGCTATCGAGTCGGCGCCGCCACACAAGATCCGCAGTCTCAGCATCATGGTCGGGGGTGACTGAGTTTTTGGGAACATTGCATCCTCTCCCGGATAGCTAAAGCGGCAGTCCAAGCGGTAAAACCTTCGACCGCTTGTAGTTGTCAAACCCGTGATGCACTATCAGGCCGCGATGTCTCCGAAATGTTTATTCGGGACCGGACATGGGTGAGCTAAGAGAACGGCTGCAGGCGCGGCTCAGCGGTTCGTACACGCTCGGCCGGGAGCTTACGGGCGGGGGAATGTCGCGCGTTTTTGTCGCCGACGATTCGTCTCTCGGACGTGCGGTCGTCATCAAGGTTCTCGCGCCGGAGCTTGCTGCAGGACTGAACGCCGAGAGGTTCAAACGTGAGATCATGCTCGCGGCGCAGTTGCAGCATCCGCACATAGTTCCGGTTCTCAGTGCTGGCGTCGCTGATGACCTGCCCTATTTCGTTATGCCGTTTGTCGTCGGGGAGTCGCTCCGTAACAGGCTCCTCGATGAAACGGGGCTGCCGACTATCGAGACCGTAAGTGTGCTGCGCGACGTCGCCAAGGCGCTGAGCTTCGCCCACACCCAGGGAGTCGTGCACCGCGACATCAAGCCCGACAACGTGCTACTCGCGGGCGGCTCTGCAGTCGTCACCGATTTCGGGATCGCGAAAGCGATTTCCTCCGCCGCAATGGCCGATGCGCCGGGTGGAACGCTGACGCAGGTGGGCACATCGCTGGGCACACCCGCTTACATGTCGCCCGAGCAGGCCGCAGGCGATCCTGATGCTGATGCGCGCTCCGATTTTTATTCGTTCGGCGTTATGGCGTACGAGATGATAGCTGGTAAGACTCCGTTCCACGATCGCGCAACGCACGCGCTGATCATGGCGCACATAGCGGAGCCGCCGGAACCCATCGAGCGACTCGTTCCGTCGGTTCCATCGCCGCTTGCACATCTCGTAATGCGGTGCCTTTCGAAGAATCCGGCAGACCGCCCGCAATCGGCGCGCGAAATTCTCGAAGATCTAGATGATATCGATCTGTCCGGTCAGCGTGTGAGGCCCAGCTCGGCTGGCGCGGTTAGCACTGCACAGGTGCCCGCCGGCCGTGTCGGCACTCACGCGATTGCTCATCCAGATGGTACCGTCCTGATAGAGGCGGCGGTGGACCCTCTGAAAAGGCGGCGCGTTCGCAAATTGTCCCTTGTCGCCGCCGCAGCCGTGGCGTTGATCGCCATCGGCGGATTTGCGGCGAGCAGGATGTTCGGCGGAGGGCAGGCAGCAGCGCTCGATCAGCACGCGATGGCCGTTGTGCCCTTTCGCATAGCCTCAGCGGATCCGTCGCATCACTACCTGCGTGAAGGAATGCTCGACCTCATCGCTGCCAAACTCTCCGGCGATGAATTGCGCGCGCTCGAGCCGCGGATAGTGCTCGATGCATGGCGCAGCGCTGGCGGAACCGAGACTCGCGACCTCTCGCGGGATGAGACGCTTAGGCTTGCTGAGCAGCTTCAGGCGGGCAAGGCGCTGCTAGGGGATGTCGTAGGCACTCCCGACAGGTTGGTTCTTACGGTTTCGTTGCTCGGAGTGCCCAAAGGCGAGCAACTGTCGAGGATCAGCGTCGAAGGCCCGCCCGACAGTCTTGGTTCTCTCGTGAACCAGATTGCGACTCAGCTTATGACGCAGACGTCGGGTGAGGCCGCGGCGCGCCTCAACACGCTGTCGAGCACATCTCTCCCCGCACTTCGCGCTTACCTTGACGGCCAGGCAAAACTTCGCCGCGGTGACGCTCTCAATGCCGCAAAGGATTTTGACCGCGCAGTGACCGAGGATTCGACTTTCGCGCTCGCCGGTCTCGGACTGCGCCTTGCAACTTCATGGTATGGCGACGGAGCGCTCGGCGACCGTGGACTTCAGATCGCGCTGCGTGAGCGTGCTCGGCTGAGCCTGCGGGATCAGACACTTCTGACGGCGCTTGCCGGCCCCAGGTTTCCGAACTCCTCGACGAATCAGGAAATGTTCAACGCCCGCGAGGAGTATCTCGCGTTCGCGCCTGATAACGCCGAAGCGTGGTACCTGAGGGCCGATCACATCTTCCACTTTGGCGCCGCGATGGGCATGCCTGACTGGGAGGAAAGAGCGCTCGCGGGTTTCAGGAAATCAATGGAACTCGATTCGCTGTATCTGCCCGGATACACTCACGCTCAGCCTCTGGCCGCCTCGATGGGTGACATGGAGTTCAGCGACCGTGCCTTTCGCCTGAGGGCAAGAGCTGACACTACGACTCTCTGGCGCAGGCAGACCGACTGGTATCTGGCTGTGCGGGCAGGAGATTCGGCCGCAGCGTCGCGTGCACTCGATCACATTGGCCCGGCACGCGAGGGCATTCTGCAGGCCACAGTTCGACACATGCAGCTCGATGGCACCGGCGCATCGTACGCTCTCGCTGCCATCCAGGAGATGATGCGGATCGCTCCGACCGAGCCATTGCGCCGTGGGCGCGCACGTTATGTCCATGATGTAATGCTGAACATGGGCCGGCCGGCTGAGGCCGTGCGTTATCTGGAGATGTCTCGTGACAGTGCAGGCGACTTCAACGTGAACATCATCAAGGTCCGGGACGCCATACTGGGCGAGGGCGATCTCGAGTCCGGACGCGAAGCCGCCAACGCGCTCGCACCTCTGGAAGCGCGACCGGAGCCGGCAGATTCGACGCAGCGG
>JBBREF010000193.1:0-5645 GCA_038203205.1 Gemmatimonadales bacterium
GCCTCGGCGATACCTCTGCCGCCAGAAACGCTTGGCAGCACCCACGTCCCGGTATCGCCATAGCTTGTTGAGATCGTCTTTGAGAACGTAGACGATGAAAAGCGAGTGATTGGCCTCAAGCAACCCAATCGACCGGAGGGAAGACCCGCTACCTTATAGCCGTCTCCACCATGGATAGAAATGTCACTCAACGTGATAGCCGCTAGTGGGTTGACCTACTACGGGATAGCCTTGTCGGGACACCTTTTCAACGGGCTAGCCCCCAGCGAGATACCTTGGTCAGGCTCGCCAGAGGCCGGCAAGACTCTTTTCCCGATTGTTCGCGATCAAAAAGCCTCAACACGATTCAGGTGACCATAAAGGCCCGCCTCAATGCCCCGCCTCGCGATAGTCGCCTTCGCATCGTCGTAGGCGGATTTCTTGGCTTGCTGCCCGCTGGCGGCGTTACATGGGACTACATTCAATTTCCCCTGGGCTTCGCCTCGCTCGGTCATGACGTCTTCTACATCGAGGATACCAGGCTCTGGCCAGTGTATCAGCGGCACGTCCCGGGCAAACTCTCATGCCGCGCAAATGTCGAACACCTCGCGCAAATCATGGACGCCTTCGGCCTCTCGAACCGCTGGGCTTACCGCGACGAAGTGAGCGGGGAGTGTTTCGGGACTTCCGAAGACGCAGTCATGGAAATCTGCCGCACAGCCGACGTTTTCGTGAATGTTTCCTGCTCGACATTCCTGCGCGACGAATATCGATCGATCCCTGTCCGAATCCTGATCGATACAGACCCGATGTTCACGCAGATCCAGTACGTGACGCAGTCCAGCTTCACTGCCGGTGAAACAGGAATGCGGGCGCTCGTAGCCGGGCACACGCATCATTTCACATTCGGCGAGAACATTGGCGCGCCTGACTGTCGCATACCCGAGACAGGTGTCCGCTGGCGTCCGACGCGGCAACCTGTGTGCATCGACCACTGGCCCGGTACGCCGCTGCCGGCGCGCAGCGCCCGAGGATTTACCACGGTCATGAACTGGACAGCCGGGCGGCCGCTTGAGTTCGATGGGGAATCGTGGGGCCAGAAGGACATCGAATTCCTTAAGCTGATCGATCTTCCCAGTCACTCGAGCCAGCGTTTCACGATCGCCGTAGGTCAGACGACGGGCACTCGATTTCCACTCGAATCGGCAATTGCGGCAGGATGGCGGGTCCTCGAGCCGAATTCCTGCGCGGGCGACTGGAAAGCGTACCGCCATTTTATCCAGTCGTCCGCCGGAGAGTTTTCAGTCGCCAAGGAGACCTATGTCAAAGCGAAAACGGGGTGGTTCTCGTGCCGATCGGCCTGCTATCTCGCATCCGCCCGCCCAGTCGTGACTCAGGACACAGGGTGGACCCGGCATCTCCCATCCGGGCGAGGGCTTTTCAGCTGCGTCGGCCGTGATGATGCGGCCGCGGGAATCGAGGAGATAATGCTGCAGCCGCAACTTCACGCAAAAGCCGCCCGCGAGATCGCCGCCGAGTTCTTCGATGCCCGGCGGATTCTCGGCGATCTTCTTCAGGAGGCGACACCGGCGTGAGCGACGGCATCCTGCACGCTCTCGTCCCCGGCGATGGGACTCTGATCGATTCGGCCTTCTGCTTCAAGCACTATTTCGTCGACACCACGGGTTTCATCGAGATCGGCGACAGCTGCTGCCTGGCCAACGCCTCTCTAGTGTCGTCATCGCGCATCACAATCGGATCGTGCGTGATGATTTCCGGCGGCGTCACAATCGCCGACTCTGAACGTTCGACGATGGACGAGGCAATCGCGCAGGCCGGCGCCTGACCCGAATTGGTGGAGGCCTCAGTCACCTGGATTTATGTACCAGCCCGCCGCGTCAATCTCGGCGGCGTTCAGGGACGGATCGAGTGCAATCGCGAAAAAGCCGAAGTTGAAATCCACGGGCGCAAACCCCTCTACCGTCCTAAGCCCTCGAAGGGGCGTGCATTCCATGACCTGAATTGCGTCGGAGGAGATCTCAGGGGCGTCGCTCGCGCACAATCCGGCAACGGCACCAACGACGGGGGCCAGCCGGCTCGGATCGATTGCAATCAGGTCAGTGAGCAGGCCACTCTGCCTCTTGATCGACGCATATCCGACGAGCTTGCCCGTCCGCTCCTCCCTGACCTCGATGTTCGCACCCTCTCCATTCCTGAACTGCAGGGATGCCGGTGTCCTGACCGCGCTGCAGGCAATCGAAAACGTTTCGATCGATTTTTCCCAGAGGGCGCTGTGCTCGCTCGTGAATTCGACAATTGGCGACGCGATCAGCCCAGCCGACAGCGACCGGGCCGTGTGTGTCCAGTTCTCTCGCGGTAGTGCGAGGCACGGTAACAGCGCAGACGTTGTGCGAGCCGCAATCGCTCCGTTCTTGACCGCTGACCTGATAACCGGAATCCATTTATCCCACGGAGTAGCGTACGCGATTGCGGCGCCGCCCAAGGCCGCATGCTCGAGCCCCATGATGAACATTTTTCGCAGGGGATGGTCTGCCGAGGCGATCGACATTTCCCTCAGCGATCGCGCCAGGATAGGGGAAGACACGCGAAAGGCTTTCACGTCCGTGCCACGAAATCTCAAAAGGGAGGGGACGAGTACAATCTGGCCCGCCAGCTCGCCGCGACCGTCAACCGTAACCAGAATCAGGCAGTCTCCGTACGGAGTGTTCCGGTACCATCTCCGCCAGTCGTCCGCAGTGAGAGTTCCCCACCCAGTCTGTGTATTCCACAGGCGGAGAGCGCTCGGGAGGTCAGTGTCGACGAACGGCCGCGTTACAAGCGGATGAGCCAGAGCCACCGCAGGCACCGAAGTGTCCATCAGTTCGCCGCGATGTTCTGACTGCGGTAGAGACGCGCGTAGACGCCGCGTCCGTCGACGAGAACTTCATGCGTGCCGCGCTCGACGATGCTTCCGTTCTCCAGAGATAGAATCAGGTCGGCACGCCTGATCGTGGTAAGCCGGTGCGAGATGATGAACGCAGTTCGTCCCTTCAGGTATTCCGAAAGTCCCTCGAAGATCTCGGCTTCGGTGTGCGCGTCGAGCGACGACGTCGGCTCATCGAGAATGAGGATCGGTGCGTCCTTGACCAGCGCACGGGCGAGCGCAATTCGCTGGCGCTCCCCGCCTGACAGGTTGGTGCCACGTTCGGTAATCTCGGTATCATAGCCGAGCGGCAGACGCTGGATGAACTCGTCGGCGCGGGCAATTCGCGCCGCCGCCATGATCTCGTCTCTCGAGGCACCCGGGCGGCCAAAAGCAATGTTATCCGCAACGCTGACTGAGAATAGAATCGGGTCCTGCAGCACGACCGCGACGCTTTCGCGCAGCGATCGGAGCGAAAGGTCCCGCATGTCCTTTCCATCGAGTCGAATTCGGCCGGATGACGGGTCATACAGCCGGGAAAGGAGGCCGACCAGTGACGACTTGCCCGCTCCGGTTACACCGATGATCGCGACTATCTGGCCCGGATGAACCTTGAAGCTGATCTCCTGAAAGACGGTGGACGCCGGGCTATCTCCATCGGCCGCGTGGTAGCCGAAAGTGACGTCCTCAAACTCGATCTCGCCGAGAACATCATCAATTGGCAACGGTGTATCCGATTCCGGCACTTCATCGGTCGAATCGAGGATCTCGAGCACCCGCCGGCCTCGCCCACCGACACTGACTGCTGTGCCCACCGCGGAGGCGATTCCCGTAATTGGCCCGATGACCATTGTGAGGTAGCCGAGGAAGACGAACAGATCCCCCAGTGAGAGCATGTTGGCGAGAACGCGCGTGGCGCCGACTCCGATCAACAGCATTCCGACCATTCCGGTCAGCACGACCGTGGTCTGGTTGTAGCTGGCGCCGACAGCGAGCGAGTGTCGGTATGCGCCGCCGAGTGCTCGTCCGCGGGTTTCGAGGATGCGCTGCGTCTGAGGCTCTCTAGCGTAACCCTGGATTGCCTTGATCCCGCTCAGGCTTTCCTGGAGAAAGGCCATCAGCTCGCCTTGACGCGCCCACTGATGTCTGCTGGCGTGGTCGAGTGATTTGCGAAACGCAACAAAGCAAATGAGCACCAGTGGAATCAGCGAAGCCGTGATCACGGTCATGGTTGCGTCGAGCCGCAGCATCAGCACGAACATTCCGACGAGCAATACGACAGACGCCAACCCGGGGATGGCCACAGAGCAGACCGCGGCCTGCACCACAAACGCGTCGCTTCCTATGCGCTGACTAAGATCACCGACGGCATTGCGGTTATGGAATGAAAGCGACAGCCTCTGCAGCTTGGAGAAAACCTCGGTGGAAAGATCGAACACCATGTCCTGGCCGACATTGAAAACGAGAATCTGCGTCAGCAGCGATGCAGCGGCGCTTAACAGAATCACCAGCGCTCCGACGAGAACTGACCCGACGACAATCTCGACAGGCGACGCCAGCGTGCCGGCGAACCAATGGACCAGCGGCAGATCTGCAAGCCACGGCGGAAGGGGTCGGTCTCCAAGCGCGTAGTCAACTATTGACTTGATCGGCCAGGGCCGGGCAAGCTCGGCCGCTGCCCCGACGAGCGCCGCCCCGCACGCAAGTGCCAGTCGCACTTTGTACGGTGACGCTTTTCGCAGCAGGCGAAGGGTCGTTCCAGCGTTAGTCAGTGGCGGCAACGTACCATCCCTTCGGGTCTAGTTTCGAGCCATCGAGCGTTGCGTCCAGGCTCTGGATGACAAAGGAGAATCTGTAGGGATCCGGGGAGAAGCCGATATCGGCCAGCACCGGCAACATGAGGGGCGTTGCAAGAATGGCCGCCTTGATCGGCCGGTAGTCCCGCCCCGGGCTCGGGTCTTCGGATGCAATCGCCGACCCTTCGAGAAGAACGGCGGTAACGGTTGCCCGCATGGCTTCGCCGCCATCGACCGTGAGCATGTCCGAGATGGTCCACTGGCGGTCGCCCTTCAACCGGGCGGACACGAGCCCCACCAGCTGACCATCGCGGGTCACGGTGACGACTTTGCTTCCCTCGAGCGATGATTTCCACTCGAGCATTCGCGCATCGCGAACGACGCCACACGCATACTGTCTCGCCGACGCTTCCCACAACGCATCGACCTCCTCTCCCCAGCGGGCCAGTTGCCCCGCAACGAAACCCGCAGGCATGGAAACCGAACTGGCGAGCGGAAGGGAAATTGTCCAGAGCGGAAACTGCGCCCGCTGCATTCCGGGAAAAATGCGAATCAGAGCACCCCATCTCGGATTTGGGATCATGTGCGCGAGCCGTACGCCTTCTTCAGCCATCTGCTTCAGACCGAAGCGATACATTGCGAATCCGGGATGATCGACCGGATTCCAGCTGCTGACCAGCTCACGGAGACGCGATCCAACTATGGTGCTGTGTGGACGCACACCCCGAAGAATCTCCCCATCGACGTTGATCAACGTTGGAACGAAGCCGAACTGGCCAACTACCGCATCGGTCGCCCGCTCGATTGCGAGGACAGTGCGCGGGATCCCTCCGGGCGACGCCAGCCAGCGGGCCGAATCCGCAAAAGGAAACACGCCCCACTCCGTCTCAACCCACAGCCGGGTGATCTCGGAGAGGTCATCGGCTTCGGCGAAGCGATAGGTCACA
>JBBREF010000194.1:0-5614 GCA_038203205.1 Gemmatimonadales bacterium
GCTGTATGCGTCGCGACCGGACTCGCGTTTGGAACCTATCCTGCACTTCGTGCGTCCAGACTTTCACCAATCGACGCGATGAGGCACGAGTGACCCCCGTTCTGTCCTACCTCAAAGAGCGGAAACGCGAGCGGCTGCGAAAGCAGCCTTTCCCGCCGGCATGGAAGATCACGATCGAGCGCAACGTGCCGCTCTTCTCCCGCCTGACCCCTGAGGATCAGGAGGAGCTGCTTGGACACGTGCAGGTGTTCATCGACGAGAAATACTTCGAGGGATGCGGCGGACTCGAGTTGACCGACGAAATCCGGGTGACGATCGCAGCGCAGGCATGCGTACTGCTCCTCCATCGCGAATCAGACTATTACCCGCGGGTCACGAGCATTCTCGTTTACCCGAGCACTTACGTCGCGCCGGAAGAGCGCAGCATCGGTGGTGGAATCTGGGAAGAAGGCGGCGAAGCCCGGCTCGGACACACGCACGAGAAGATGGGGGTGATCGTACTCGCGTGGGATGCCGCGCTCCACGGGTCCAGGATATGGGATGACGGGCCAAACGTGATTCTGCACGAGTTCGCGCATCAGTTGGACTTCGAGAACTCCGCTACCGACGGCACCCCCGCGCTCGAGTCTCCACAGCAATACGTCTCATGGGCCAGAGTTCTCGGAGCCGAGTATGACGAGTTGCGCCGGGTCGATGCGAGTGGCGTCGCGTCGTTTCTCGACACTTACGGCGCAACCAATCCGGCCGAGTTTTTTGCGGTAGTGACAGAGATGTTTTTCGAGCGACCGGGCGAGTTGAAGGCACGACATCCGGCGCTCTACGACGAGCTCCGCGGGTTCTATCACCAGGATCCGGCGTTGTTCCCAGGGGCAGAGCGCGGATGAATCATCGCCTGCTCACGCTCCTCATCGTTTGTCTCGCGTGCGGAAAATCCGATGAGCCGAAGACTGTTGCTGTTACTTCCCCACCGCTCGCATCGACGAGGGTCACACCCGATTCAACTCGCCGGGCATCTCAGGAGAAATGCCCCGGCACCGGATATTGGGCGCTTTGCAGTCTCGAGACACGGTTGAAGCGATCCGGATTCGTCCTGACGAAACTCGACGGGGACACCGCTGTGCGCGCAGGCTTCAGCGTCACTCCCACTGCGTACAAGCTCGGTCGCGGCCGTCTCGAGGTGTTTCTCTATAGTGATTCTGCGGGGCTGGCAAAGGACATTGCCGGGCTCGATACGATCACTGTCACGCCGCCAGGCTCGCAGTCGGCTTGGCCATCGCCACCGACACTCGTGAGGTCAGGCAATCTCGCCGCCGTTTACATGGAGCAGAATCCGCGTCAGGCCGAGCGTTTCATTCTCGCCATTACGGCAGGCGCGCCGTCAGCTCGCTGAACCTTCGTCCTCACGCTTTTCTTCGCCGATATCTTCGAGTGTTTCAGGCGCGATGAATCCATGCTCGATAGCGTGCTTAGCCGCGCCGAGCGTATCCTCTGACAACACCAGCGTCGCGTTGGCTTCCTTGACCTCCTCCGCCAGCTTCTGGATCGCAGCCGAGCGGTCGGCGCGCATCGTCACGTCGCGAATGTAGATGGCACTCACCCGCTCGGGGAATTCACTGACGATCTGCCGGTATATCTCTGGATCGTGCTGACTCGTATCGCCAATCAGGACAAATTTCATGTCAGGGTAGAGCTGCATGACGTTCCTGATCGCGACGGTTTTGTGCTCATAGTGGCGAGCTGACGACAATGCGCCAAGGCTCAGATCCCAGTCGCGGAGCAGCAGTGGGCCCTTCGGAATATCCTGCAGTTCCATGAATTCGGAAATGACGTCGTAGATGTTCCATGGGCTGCTCGAAACGTAGAAGACAGGATTGTTATCGCTCCCCGAAGGGCCGCCGCGGAGCGCTCGATAAAATGCAGCGACGCCGTGAAACGGCAGTCGCGTCCGCGCATTTCCAAGCATGAGCATGCGCGCCGCCTGAATGAAATTCGAGACGCGTGACTGAATCACTGTGTCGTCGATGTCACTGATCACACCGAACCGCGCGGACTTCGGCGGCACGAGCACCTCGGCCGAACCCTTTACGGTATCAGTTATGCCTGCGTCTCGTTGGACGAGCTCGGCATCGTAGGCGTGCCATTCCTCTGCAACCTCCGGCTGCTCCGAGGTCAGCCATCCACCGAAAAACCCTTCGTTGTCAGAGGTCATTGTCGTCGAAGTGGCGCCGAATCTCACATTCACACTGACATGTGGCAGGGGGTCGGCTTCCACACGACGGTAGGTGTTCAGAAGGTTCTTCAGTGCCGTATCACCGTCGCTGCTCGCGGTGACCCCGATGCGTGCAACGACGCGGCCGTATACGTGAGCCGTGACCCCGTTACCGTAACCTCTGTACGCGACTATCTCGAACGGATCATTGTCGACGGCCGCGCGAATGGCGCGGACCGCGTTGGCCGCGCCCAGACCAAGCTTGCGTGCAAGGAAATCGATCTCGACCGACCAGTCGCTCACGCAGTGAAAACTATGCTACATTTGCGCCAACTGAAGCGGGCGGGAACATGACGTCGGCGGAGCAGGCAGGAAACGAGCGTCTCGATGCGGGTCGTCGTCCAAAGGACGACGAGATCGACGTATACGGTCTCACGCATACGGGTCATGTACGCAAGAACAATCAGGACCATTTTCTCGTTTGCGCCCTGCAGAAGCAGATCAAGCTTTTCCACACCAGCCTTCCTGACGCGGTTCAACTGGGCGGCGACGAGAGGATCGCATTCATATCCGTTGTGGCGGACGGGGTAGGCGGTCACCTCGCCGGCGAGGAAGCAAGCCGTCTCGCGCTCGAAGGAATCACCAGGTACATCACCGAGACGATTCACGTCTATTATACGGCTGATCCGTCTGATGATGCAGGCTTTACCCGGCTCCTCGAGGAATCCGCACTGAGGGTCCATAACGAGCTGGCTAAAAAATCTGCGAATGACCCCGGGCTTCGAGGCATGGCAACGACTCTTACTTTATGGCTCGGAGTCTGGCCGCGCGCATACCTGCTTCAGGTTGGCGACAGCAGGGCGTACACGCTGCGTGATGGAAAACTGTTTCAGATGTCACGCGACCAGACGATGGCGGAGGATTTTGTCGAGCAGGGGGTTTTCACGCGCGATGATCCGGCGCATGCCAGGTTATCACACATTCTGTCGAGTGCGATCGGTGGCCCGGAAGCGGCACCGGTTGTCCGCCGGTTCGACCAGAACTGGAAGAACGTCGGGCTTCTCTGCAGCGATGGGCTGACGCGACATGTCTCCGACGATCGAATTCGCGAAACGCTGATGACGATGTCATCAGCGCGTGACGGGTGCGAGAAGCTGCTGCAGGAAGCGCTCGACGCGGGTGGACGGGACAACATCACCGTCGTGATCGGTCGGAGCGTGCCGAAGACGTAGCGCTCAATAGAGGCGGAACTGACGCGCCTCGCTGGCGAATCGCGTCGACGCTGCCCGCCACTTAACCAGCAGATCCTCGATTCCACCACCGGTGACGGCGTTCCTGAGAGCCCTGTCACCGGAGAGTTCCTCCAAGCCCCTTGCCTGGAACCGCACCGCGGTGGGATGTCGTGCATAAATCTCACGCAGCAGGTGTGCACCGATCTCTGTCGATCGTACTGAATCCCGATCGGTTACGACGATTCTGATCATCGGGACAGCGGCTCCCGACTGCTTCTGGCCCGCCGCAACGCGCCTCGTTACGCTCTCGAATCGCACGCCGCCAAGCTTCCTGCCGTTCATCGCGCGTGCGACTGCCGGCGCGTCATTCAGCCACCGGGCTCCGACGAGGCGAAACGGCTCGGCCGTTCCTCGGCCTTCGCTGATGTTCGTACCCTCGAAGAACGAAATGCCGGGATAGAGCAGCGCCGCCTCGGGATCGCGAATGTTCGGTGACGGGCGGACCCACTCGAGCTTTGTGTCGCCCCACCACAATGAGTGAGTGTAACCTTTCATCGGTATGACGACGATGCTCGCATCAATGGCTCCGGTCCCGGCGAGATATCGAGCAAGCTCTCCCGGCGTGAGCCCGTATCGGACGGGGACATTGTGCAGGCCCGTGAACGACCTGAACCGTTCATCTATCATCCCACCTTCGATTATATCAGCACGAATCGGATTCGGCCTGTCGGTCACGATGAAAACCTTTCCCGCCTTCTTCGCTGCTTCCGCCGCCAGCGTCATTGTCCAGACGTAGGTGTACATCCGTGCGCCAACGTCCTGGATGTCGTAAATGAGGACATCGATGTCCGCGAGCATTCGCGCGGTCGGCACTCTGGTCTGGCCGTAGAGCGAATGAATTGTCACTCCGGTGGCCTTGTCGACGCTCGCGGAGATCAGCGCGCCGCCCTCGGCGGATCCGCGGATTCCGTGCTCTGGAGCGAAGAGAGCGGTGAGACGCACTCCGGGAGCTTTGTAAAGAAGGTCAATGTTGCTCCGGCCGCGCTCGTCACGGCCCGTGTGATTGGTGATCAACCCGACGCGCTTGCCACGTATGAGGTGACTTGAGTCGTTGATCAGAACGGAGATCCCGGGTGTCGTGGTCTGCGCAGGGAGTATTGGCGCTAAGAAGAGCGCCGCTGTCGCGGCGATGAGCTTCAGCATCCTATTGAAGTGCACCGCGGCTGAGGCGATACATCAGTACAGCCGCCCGTTTAGTCTGAGGAGAGAACATGCGCAAATCCGCTGTTTCCTTGTCGGTATGGCCATCCCAGCCGGAAAGCCCAAGCGCGTCCATCGCCATTGGCGTGTATGTAGCCGTAAAGGAAACGTCGGCGGCGCCGGCGCGCATGGGATCAACAGCCACCACCGGCCAGTAGCCGAGGTCCCGACTCACCTTGTCGTAAAGGCCAAGCAACCGGCGATTCCCATCGCTTGGCGCAAGCGGGGGATATCCTTCGTCGAATGTGAGCTCCGACGAGGTCCGCGGAAGCGAAGCGTTCGCGATCTCCTGCATCAATGCCTTCGTGCTGTCAAGCTGATCAGGTGAGATCGCACGAATGTCTCCGACTACGCGCATCTCTTTTGGTACGATGTTCGCCTTCCCGAAGGCCCTACCACCGGGCTGCGTGGCGTCGACAGCAATGTCGCTACCGCCAATCGCGTATCCGGGATTGAACGTCAGGTAGCGCTCACCCGACAGTTTCTGCCTGAACTGATCCAGCACACGGGCAGACTCGAAGATTGCGCCTGCGCCTATATCCGCCCGAAAGATCTGCGACGAATGCGCGGGAATACCAGTGGACGTGAGGGTCCAGCCGGTAGAGCCACGCCTCGAAACCACTGCCGTTCTCGGATCGCCGGCACCGTCCTCGAATCCAAGCGCGAACTGAGAACGTTTTGCAACCTCTATCAACGGTGCGCGCGCGAGGCTCAGCGGCTCACCCGAATCTTCCTCGTCGCCGGTGAACACAATTGATATGCTCATCTTGTCGAGCGCGCCGGCCGCTCTCAGGGCCTTGAGTGCCTGAACGATGATCACATCGCCGCCTTTCATGTCGGTAATGCCGGGGCCGCGAACCGTTGAATCGCTCGTAACCTCAAATTTCTGGAACGCGCTGGTCGGCTCGAAGAC
>JBBREF010000195.1:0-5593 GCA_038203205.1 Gemmatimonadales bacterium
AGCTGTCGCGCTGCCGACGATCGCGATGTTCCGGGGTTCCGCGTCGACGAGTTTCGCGACTTCATCGTAGACAGAGGCGATGGCGTCACGCTGGTTATCTGAGGCTTCGTAGCCTCCGACATGTGACTCGAGATCGATATGCCCGTGAATCGCGTCAGACACCTGGCGAGGCATGAGGGCTGCGCCAGCGTTGTTGAGGTGAACACGCTCGGCGCATCCGGGTGTGTCAGAGCGCCAAACCTCGAGGCGTGGCTCGTCGTCGATATCCTGTTTACCTGTCTTGGTCACTAATGTCTCCCGGGCCCGGCCGTGATAGTCTAACTGCGCGCGGCAGTGCAATATTGTGCACCATGACGACCACAACTGCGATGCTCGCGTTCGCCGTGGCGGCCGGACTCGCCACGATGACCCCCGGTCTGGACACTGCACTCGTGCTGCGAACTGCGACCACCGAGGGCCGACGCAGTGCTGGCCTGGCCGCACTTGGGATTGCGACAGGCGTCCTCGTCTGGGGAATCGCCACAGCACTCGGCCTGAACGCGCTCTTTGCCGCCTCCGCAGTGGCATACATGACACTCAAGTGGGTCGGCGCCGCGTATCTGCTGTGGCTTGGATGGGGAATGTTTTTCAGGCCGAGGAGGTCGTTCAATGAGAGTGTGGTTTCGGAGGGTAATCGGGGGAAGATATCCAGCAACTGGTTTCTTCGCGGAATGTTGACAAACCTGTTGAATCCCAAAGTTGGGGTTTTCTACGTGACGTTGCTTCCGCAGTTTGTGCCCGCTGGGATCGCTGAGCCGGGGGCGCTGATGGTCGCGTTCGCGACGATTCACGCAGTCGAAGGCATTCTTTGGTTTGGTCTCCTTATTACTGCAACCGGATTTCTCGCGCCGTTTCTGAGAAGGTCGCGTGTTGTTGAAACGATTGACAGGGTGACTGGCGCAGTGCTGATGGCGTTTGGCGTTCGCCTGGCGCTTGCGAAGCTTTGACGAGAATCTGACAGAGAGGCAAGAATGGAAATCATAAGAGCTGACGCCGCGCCGCCGCCGCAGGGCCACTACTCGCAGGCGATAGCGCATGGTGGACTCGTGTTCGTGTCGATGCAGCTTCCGGGATCGCTGGAGACGCCGCTCGAGCCGGGTGCGAGCATTGAAGAGCAGGCGGAGTCGGCGCTGCATAACGTGCAGGCAATCCTTCGTGCTGCGAACAGTGATCTATCGAGAGCTGTTGTAGTGACCCTTTATCTCGCGTCGATCGCCGATTGGGCGCGAGTCAACGTGGTTTACGAGAGGTTGCTCGGAGATCATCGGCCCGCTCGTGGCGTGGTTCCTACCGGGACGCTGCACCGTGGATTCGGGATCGGCGTGATGGCAGTTGCAGCGACGTACGACCAGGCTAACTAGGGGCGTTCAGGACTGAGGTGTACCAGATAAAGAGGTATTTCACCCACCTGAGGAGGCAGTATGAACCGTGCTCTTGTCATTGTTTCACTCGTGGTCGGTGCTGGTGCTCTTGCCGCAGCCAGCGAGAGCGAACCGCTAGTAGCAGGTCGCGTGAGAGAAGTTGCGCGCCTCGAGGCGCATTTTGATTCCATCGACGGCGAACTCAAGTCGAGAGATGTCTCTCGCCTCACAGTGGCTCAGCGGTCGCGCCGGGCGACTCTAACAAGCTGGCTGCGCGACTATCGAAACGCAGGGACGTTTCCGCTGAACGACAAGATCGACGGGCCCGCGCCTTTTTTCAGGGATTCGAGGGGGACGTTGTGTGCGATGGCTTACGTGATCGACAGGTCGGGCCGCGGTGATATCGTCGACAAGGTGGAGACGACACGGAACAATGCGTACATCGCCGAGCTTGCTGACAATCTTGCGTTGATCGCGTGGCTGGATAGCTCGGGGCTGAGCGTTGCCGAAGCGGCGCGGATACAGCCAGCGTATGGCGGCGATGACACCCCACTTCCAGATGTCGGAATCCACGCGGACTTCAATGTGTCCCCGTTCTGGATGGGCACTGCTTCACTCGGTACAGCAGCGTTAAACGTCATGAGGCCGAGTTACGTCTCAGGAGTTCTTGGCATTCTAGCCGCAGGTGTTACGATTGGCGTTGCCGGAAAGCACATTCACGACAATAGTCGCACTTTTACTGAGGACAAGCTCGTGATCGGACTTGGTGCGTTGTCGTTGGGTGCCGGAGTGCATGGACTGCTTGCGGCGCGGCGCGATAGCCGTTCCTCAGATCGGTACCGCGAGCTGAGCCATGGCCGCGTTGGCAGGCTCGCATCGGTGCGAGTGATGCCGGATCTCGATGTCAGGAAATCTGATCCGCGACTTGGGCTTCGTGTGGTTGGCAAGTTCTAAAGAGAGTCGGAGCGTGAAAGTCGCGGCAACAATCCTTGCGGTGCTGATTCCGCAGCTGGCCGTTGCGCAGCCCGAGCAATTGCCCGGGCGCGCAACCGTGCTTGCAACCAACATGCTGATTGGCGGTCTCACAGCCGGTCTGAGTCGCGCCTTCGCCAAGAAGCCCTTCATCGTTCCGATCATTCGCGGATCACTTGGTGGAGGCGTCGTCTTCGCCGGAAAAAGCGTCGTAGGACAGAACAATGATCTCACAGCGCTGATCGGCCGCGGAGTAGGCGCCGTCGGTGCTTCGGAAGTTCGAAGCGCGGCGGTGGGAAAGCCGGTTCTGCACGAAATCATTCTTCCAGTCGGGCCTGTGCATGTTTATGTCGACCGGAAAACGCTTGCACCCCGGGTGAAGCTCGATCTCTCCACTGCGCTTGCGAGCGGATATCTGGCGCTTAGGCCGGGAGCGACATTCCAGCCCAAAAGGAGTATGGTTCGCGGCGTCATGGTCTTCGAGAACCCTGACGGCAGTACCCACTTCCAATCGGCCGGCGCAGTCAGTATCAGGGATTTCAATTCTCCCAACTGGGAGCGGGAGACTTCCCGGGTGATGGGTCATGAGCTGGTTCACGTGATTCAATCTGACTTCCTCGCGATTGCTTTCAGTCAGCCCTTCGAAGCGTGGCTTCTCGCGCATGTGCGTGGAGGCAGGACACTCCACAAGTACGTTGACATCGGCATCATGAATCCTGTGTGGGCAGTAGCCAACGGTGAGCTCGACATATGGGACCGGCCGTGGGAGAAAGAGTCACGGCGCCTTTCGCGGTAAACCAATCGGCGCTGGGGAACGTCTAGTCAGAATAAGTCCGGACTTTGGGGCTTCACCCGATCTGACAACCGATGCTCATACAATTTTCCCCGGCGCTACCGGCTTGCCTGCTGAGCACGCTCCTGGCGTTTCAGGTAGCTGCTGCTCAAACGCCGGATATCACTCGCGAAGCGGACAAATACCTTACGATCCGCTCTGAGATGGGGAGTTTCAGCGGCGCCGTTCTCATCGCGAAGAAAGGCAAAGTGATCTTCCGGAAGGGATACGGATACGCTGACGTTGAGAAACGAATTCCGTATACGCCTGAGACGCAGCACTCAGTCGCTTCGATCTCGAAGATGTTTACCGCAATTGCAGCGCTCAAGCTGCGGGATCAGGGCAAGCTCGGCCTGGCTCATTCCATCTGTCGTTACGTAGACGATTGCCCAGACGCGTGGAAGCCAGTTACGATAGACCACCTGATACATCACACAGCTGGCATTCCTGATTACGAGGCGGCGCTGGAGCTCGGATCGAAGGTTTATCTCGAATACATGACGCAGGCCGGTTCGTCAGAGCGGATTGTCGCGAAAGCGCGGACTCAACCGCTCGAATTCAAGCCCGGCGAGAAATTCAATTACACGAATACCGGTTACATCCTTCTGAGCTATGCGATTCAGCGCGCGGCTGGGATGCCCTTCGCTGAGTATGTGAAGACCGAACTTCTCGATCCGGCAGGCATGACTCGTTCGGGCATCATCGGTGCGGGAGCTCCGCCTGCGTCGCTTGCAGCAGGCTACACATACGGCGATCTGGGATGGCAGAAGGCGCTCGCCGGGGTTGCCTATAGCGACGGGCACATGGAGAAGCTGCCGACCCTGCCGCTTGCGCCGCCCGCAGGCGACGCCTTCCTGTATTCGACAGTCGACGATCTCTATAGGTGGAGTCAGGCGATGGATGGCGGGATTGTCGCAGCACCGTCGGTTATTTCTGAGGTGTTCAAGCCGGGCATCGAGGGTTATGGAGCTGGGTGGTTCATCGGCCCGGGCTTCAACCGCACGCGTTACCGTCACAACGGCATGCTGCCTGGATACGTGTCAGACCTGATCAAGTTTCCTGACGATAGCATTACGATCGTCATCTTTTCGAATATCGACCGCGCGCGCATCAGCTCGATCGCGCGGGACCTGACAGCGATGACGCTTGGCGAGCCATATGACATGCCTGTGCGTGGACAAGTAGTGGAGTTGTCGCCTGAACAGATTTCGCGGTTGACGGGTGATTACCTGATGGCAGATGGGGGCAAGCTGAATGTGAGCATGAGCGACATGCTCACCGCGAAACTCGAAGGTCGATTCACGGCGGGTCTCATCCCCCTGTCTGCAACTGAATTCTATTTCCCGCTGGGTGATGGTCGAGCCGTGTTCCGGCTTGGTAGCGACGGCAAGGCAGCCGAGGTGAACCTGCGTTACAGCGGCGTCGACAGGGTTGCCAAACGTCCGGCTAAATAGTCGCGAGGCTGGCCGCATTGCCGGCCTTCATGGCCTCTATTACGCGCTCGACAGCAACGAAGAGGTGATCGAATGATTCGACGGTGAAGAGGACGTCCTGAAGGTCGTCGATGCGGAACGGTTGTGATACGACGGCTTCGACTGAGAACGGCCGCCGATCGCAGAGGGGCCCAAGAGCGTTGGCGGCATCGCCGGCAGAGGATATTAGCCCGCTCCCGTAGATGCGCGTGCGACCGCGCTCGTTCACGAGTCCGAACTCCACCGTGAACCAGAAAAAGCGCGCCATCATCTCGACTTCAGTATCCGAAGTCGCGAGGCTTGCCGCCTCGCCGAAACGCTGGAGGAAGCCGGCGAACGCGGGATCGGAATGCAGCGGGACGTGACCGAATACGTCGTGAAAGATGTCGGGTTCGGGGACATAGTCGATGCTTTCGCGTGAACGAATAGTGACCGTCGTTGGGAATCTTCTTTGCGAGAGCGATGCAAAGAATTCTTTGGCAGGCAGGAACCCGCGGACTGGCACCGCATTCCATCCAGTGCGGGTGTTCAGCCTGCGATTCACCTCGGCGAGGTCAGGAATATTGCTCTCGGACAGTCCTATCAGCTCCGCGCCGTTGAGGAACACGTCGCTCGCAGTGGACTCGAGCTCGCGCATGCGCTTGGCGTAGAGTATCTGCCAGACTTCGTGATCCTCCTGCGTGTACTGGTTCCAGTTCTGGACAACCGTTGCAGTCGTTGATTCAGCGGTGTGCGTATGCGAGTGCGTCGACATGTGTAACTCTGGAGTTGGGGACAAATCGGGATAGGGGGTAGCGGCTGATCGCTGCTACTCCCCTCCCACACCACCGGACATGCGGGTCCGCATCCGGCGGTTCAAAGAGTTGAGGTAGTTGGGGCAAGCCGAGGGACTCCGAGCCGTTCGAAGTATGACCCCG